>JBBRMF010000064.1:0-22137 GCA_038230975.1 Tepidisphaerales bacterium | reverse complement strand
CCTGATTCCGATCCAGCGGTGCCGCAGCCCAATGAGACATACCGACCTCCAGGTCATCCAAACTTATCCAGCCCCAATGGCGGTACTTTAGCACGAAATTGCTTTATATGCAAGGGGTGGATAAATCGACAGGCTCGGTACCGGGAGAGGGAGAAATCGGGTACGCCGGAACTGTCACACACCCCAAATCCTCTACCAACCGACCTCGAATTTGACATTGCGAAATCAACTGGCGAGAATCAACAAACTTAGGGTTTCGACCATGATCAATCGATTCGCAGCCCTCATTCGCGCAGACGACTTCAGAATTTAGACACCCATAGCGGTTAAACACCAGGAGAACCCCCCAAGATGCGAAACAAAGGCAAAAAAACTGTAAATTGGGCGTTGACGTTGGCGTGCTGGGGTGTGGTTGGATCAGGCCTTGTGACGATCGGCGGGGCGTGCAATAAGATGGAAAGTACGGCTCGGCAAAGCGACCGAGTCATCGACGAGCAATTGGCCAAGAGCCAGGCTGACCGTGAGAGCGGTGGAGAAAAGGGAAATTCAGCCGCATTTGAAAGCCTGAAAAAGGCCGCCTCTGAAAGCAGTGCTTCACCGTCGGGCAAGATCCGCGCGAAAAGTGAACTGGCGCAGGAAGAATTCAATCGCGCCTCCGCTAAGTTGCCCGAACTGATGCGTCGCTCGCTGGAAATTGAACAAGTGCTTTGGGATCTGCGTCAAACGGGCTTGCAGATTCAGGGAACGCAACATACCAGCGCCGCTTATGCCTTGCTCGATCCAAAAGAGGCGATGGCCAAAATCGAGCAAGAGCGCGCGACCATCCAGAAAAATATTGAGAAGGCAAAGACCGATGCGCTGACGACCCAGACCGATCTGGATAAACGGCAACAGGAGATTAACGGTCTAAAGGAAGATCGTAAGAAGGCTCAAGCCGATGCCGACGCCGCAGAGACCAAGTCTGGCGAAGTCAAAGGCGAGGAATCTTTAAAGCTATTTAGTCAGTCCACTGAGGCAAGAATCAAGGCCGGTACGTTGGCCGCCCAGATCGAATCAAAGTCAGCGGCTCTCCTTCCGCTGCAAAAATTGGTTGGCATCGCGAAACAGCAGCAGCAGTTCTGGGACAATGCCAGCAAAGATGCTCCGGGTGCCACCCAACAACTGGAGGATCGCAAAACGCAACTGACCGCCGGCTGGCAGGAAACCCAAGCGCTGGGGCAGGCGGTTACGGATTCAGCCAAAAAGATCGCGACCAAAGTGATCATTCCCAATGCCGATAAGGAACATTTCAATGCCGGTAGTAATCTCGTGAAATTGATCGGCGAAAACGACAAACAGCGAGCCGAGATCGCCAAACTCTTGACCGACTCGGCAAAGCATGCCGAGGAAGCGGCGGCGGCGGCGAAGCAACTCCGTACCGAAATCTCCGCCCAAATCAGCGCGGCAAAGGATCCTTCTGCCCCGGATCTGTTGCCCATGAAGGGATTGCTCGGAGTGTACGATGCCAATCAATACGCGCTCCAGCAGGGAATTGCACAGAACGCATTGACGGATTTGTACGCGGGCCAGGTGATTGAATTGCAGCATCGCAAGCAGGTGCTAGACAACCTTGCCAAGACACTTCAAGCCAGCGGTTTGTCGCTTCCTGCGGAGTTGGTTGTTGGCGACGTCTCAAAAGCTGTGGATGATGCCACTCGATCTTATAAGAGCGCTGAAGGGATTTTGGACGCGGTCGCCACCGCCTCCCAGAACTCAGACAATATTCAGATCATCAAAGACTCGGCGCGCATTGGCCTGATGCATGCTCATCTGGGTCGCTATCAACTGATGCGAGACGAGGAAGCCAAAAACCTGTTCAAGCAGGATCAGGTCATGGCCAAGACAGCGAATATCGAACTTCCGCCAGCTCTCCGACAAATACCTCAATAGTCGATCGCAACGCAAAGTTGCGAGCCGGGTAAATGTTTGCATGAGTTGGAAATCGCTGGCATTCTTCGTATTTTTCTATTCGCTGGTGGCCGGTGCCGATACGGTTAAGCTTCCCGAAGCCCCGCCTCCGAAGGTAAATGTTGCGTTGAACCCTAAAACGCCGGCCGCCACAACTCCGGGGCAGCATAAGTTTCCAAATGATGCGACCGTGGATCGAAACGGGCAGAAGTGGAAAATGTCATATCTGATTCACCTGCCCAACAACTACGACAAGACAACCGATCGCAAGCCGCTATTCATATTTCTCTGCGGCAATTCGCATCAAGGAACGGACCTGGGTGGAATTTTAAACGAAGGCCCCGCCCAGTTTTTGAACGATGTCCCGAAGTTAAAAGAATATTGGCCGTTCGTGGGTTTATTCCCACAACCGCCGGATAACATGCGATGGGATTCACCCGGAATGGCTGAAGCGGTCGTGGGGATGATCGACGAAATCGTCAAGAAATATCGGATCGATCCAGACCGTGTATATTTATCCGGACTGAGCATGGGCGGCATGGGTACCTGGATAGTTGCCGAGGCGGCACCCGATCGATTTGCCGCAATTGCGCCGATCTCGGCAGTTTCAGTGAAGCCGGAAAAAGCCGGTGAATGGCTGCGCAACCTTCCGACCTGGATTATCTGCGGAAGCGACGACGGGCCCTTCACGGAAGGCAGCAAGCAAATGGCGCAAGTGATTAAGGCGGCCGGTGGAAATGTGGAACTCACGGTGTTCCCCAATGAAAGCCATGGCGTCTGGGCCCGCTACTATCCTGAACCAAAGTTCTACAACTGGCTGCTCAAGCACAAACGCACTCCACAGCAAGCGGTAAAGAGTGCAGCGGCGACACAAGCGGCGAAATGATGGTGCGCAGCTACTGCGGTCGGCGCAGGAATTCCAGCGTCATGCTTCCGTAGTTTCGTTCGTCATATTTGTCCAGTCCGGGGAGTTCCAATCGATCCACCGCGTCGTGACGAAAAATGAGAATCCCGTCTGGTTTTAGAGATGCGATAAACTGCCGTGCCAACTCGCAGAGGGTTTCTGATTTCTCCGTCAGAAATCGGTAGGGCGGGTCAAGGAATATCAAATCAGCCGGTGGAATCACGGGGTTTAAAGCGAAATATCGAAAGATATCCGTCGAAATTACCGTTGCGCTTTTTTCAATCTTCAACGTGGCCAGGTTGCTCCGCAGCCGGGTCAATGCCGAGCGATCCATTTCAAAGAACACAGCTTTGTGAGCGCCGCGGCTCAGGCACTCCAGTCCCATGGAACCTGTTCCGGCAAAACAATCGTACACCGTCGAATCAGCAATAAGTGGTGAGACAATATCGAACAAAGACTGCTTGACGCGATCAGTAATCGGGCGCGTCGCGTCCGTCTCCGGCGAGAGCAGACGCCTTCCTCGAAATTCTCCGGCAATAATGCGCATGTGATCAATTTGAGCCGCAACAATGCTTTCCGGCAAGTTGCACTTCAATCGCGGGTCACGGTCGGCTCTAGCATTTGTCCCCTCCCCCCATGTACTCATGGGGGGAGGTAACCGGAGTACAAACTGAAATAATTGCCGATCCCGCCTGCTATTCGTACAATCCGCGTTATGGGCGATTCTCCCTCGACTTGTCTGTGCTCGGTGTGCTCCGGCCTCTGCTGTCGTTACTTTGCGCTGCCGATCGATAATCCTGATGCCGCAAAGGATTTCGACAACATACGATGGTATTTGCTGCACGAGAACGTAACGATCTTCGTCGAAAAAAGTCAGTGGTATATCGGGATTGCCAATCGTTGTAAGCAGTTGCAACCGGACAATCGATGCGGCGTGTACGAGACGCGGCCGAAAGTCTGCCGCGGTTATTCGACCGACAACTGCGACTACCACGGCGGAGAATACGAATTCGAAATGCTGTTCACGAGCGCCGAGCAGTTAGAGCGGTATGCAAAGCAGAAGCTTGCTGAAGACCGAATCGAGAAACGAAAAAAAGCGGCGAGAAAGGCTCGGCGGAAGTCAATTCCGGTCAAGTCGAAAGCGAACTTGATGGATCTGGCTGATAAGTTGAAACGGCAGGTTGCACGAAATGCGCTTCCGGCCGTGAACGGAAATGGTCGACGGGTAAAATTGACATTGCTGTAGTTGGCACGGGGTTGCGGGTCATGGCGGATCGCACGGTTCATTACGAAGCGGCATTTGAGGCATTCCTGCGAGACAGGGGAATTCCTTATGTCGCCGTCGATGAAGCCAAGAAAGCCCTTTTTGCCAACGCCAAACTAAAATCATTTGATTTTGTCGTATATAGTAAAGGCGGCCCGAATTTGCTGGTTGACGTGAAAGGGCGATCCTGTCGCAATCGTAGCGCGCGAAGCGGATTTGAGACTTGGACGACCGAACGAGATGTATCCGATCTGTTGCAATGGGAGCAAGTGTTCGGGGAAGGATTTAAGGCAGTGTTCAGTTTCGTTTACTGGATCGATCCTCCCCTGACACCAGATGTCGGGATGTACGAGTTTCGTGAGCGATGGTACCTTCTGATGGGAATTGATCTGGCCGAATATCGCGACCACATGCGACGGCGTTCTGTGAAGTGGGAAACCGTTTCACTCCCTGCCGAAGATTTTCGGCTACTTGCCCGTCCACTCGAAAGCTGGTTATGATAGCGCTTATGACTTCGAGCCTTCAAACGTATCGACGCACTCTGTTCCAAACCTGCGCGACTCTGGCGGTGCTTGTGGCCGGAGCTTTGTTGCCGTTGATCTCCTGGGCTGATGATCCCACGGAGGTTGATGCACGACTCGAAGGATACTATCCGTCCGCGATCCTCAAAGATGCCAGCGGCGTGGGCATGACTATTGTTTTCCTGATCGTGCTTATTGGAATTACCATGGGTGTGATGTTTATCAATGCCCATCGTTCGCATCTGGATTGAGTGGTCGAATTGAACCCTGCGATATACCCCACCTGGTCTGAAACCCCAAGGAGATTACGATGAAGTTCGTGACCCAACGCTCTAAGGTAAAGTCGGCGGCATTGGTCGCCCTGGTTGCGCTGAATGCGCTGCTGGTGGCTGTTCTGGTGCTCCGCCATACTCCCGAAAACACGGCCCATGCGGCCGGAAACATCAATGCCGCCGAAATTCTGGCCGTGCCCGGAAATCTGCCGGGATTCAGCAATGGTGTCGTCTTTCTGATCGACACCCGAACGAACAATCTGACCGCCGTCAGCTATGACTCTCCCACGCAGCGCCTGCAGGCGATGAATCCGTTGGACCTGTCCAAGCATTTGAATGCTGCTCCTCCGGTTCGCGGCAAGTAATGGTCGCTTTATTCTAATTTGGTCGCTCGATTAATTCTCACGTGGAGCTGTCATGGATCGCAAAACATTCAGCATTGGAACCCTTTCCCTTACTGCGGTTATCTTGTTTGTCGCCTGTTTATTTCCAGCAAAGCCGGCCAGTGGTTTGTTTGCCGTCAAGGATCTGCGCGGCACGCAGTTGATCACCGTCGCCAGCCAACAGGGCGGCGACATCCTTTACGTGATCGATCCGCAATCCGGAAAAATCCTGGTGCTTGGATTTAATAACAATACCAAGGATTTGCGGCCGGTGGCCGTCGGTGATCTCAATCAGTTTTTCATCAGCAAATAAAAGCGATTGAGTGGATCAGATTTGCAGTGGCGGGGTCACCTCTGGTGACCCTGCGGGGGTACAGGAGAAATGCGTTGAGCTTTGAATCGCCTGCAGAAACACGTTTTAACTGGTCGCTTGAGCAAATCCGCGCGATATACGAGACACCTTTGCTTGATCTGGTGTTTCGTGCGGCGTCGGTGCATCGCAAGTTTCATGACGCTTCTGAGGTTCAAATTTGCAAATTGATCTCGATCAAGACCGGCGGTTGCCCGGAAGACTGCGCTTATTGCTCGCAATCTTCGCGATATCAGACCGAGGTTGAGGCGTCTCCTCTGATGCAAAAAGAGGAAGTTCTGGAAATTGCCCGGCGCGCAAAGGCGGCGGGGGTCACGCGGGTTTGCATGGGGGCGGCGTGGCGCGAAGTGCGAGACAACAAACAGTTCGATCACGTCCTCGACATGGTCAAGGATGTCACCGAACTGGGCGTTGAAGTCTGCTGCACACTCGGCATGCTCAGTGATGATCAGGCCCAGAAACTTGATGACGCCGGGCTGTATGCTTACAACCACAACCTGGATACTTCCGAGCGGTTTTATGACACGATTATTTCCACGCGCACATTCGCTGACCGTTTAAATACGATTGCAAGCGTTCGTAAGACAAATGTGACGGTTTGTACCGGTGGGATCATCGGGCTCGGCGAAACCGTCGACGATCGACTGTCGATGCTTCAAACGTTATCGCAGATGCAGCCGCATCCGGAATCCGTGCCGATCAATGTCCTCTCGAAAGTAACCGGCACACCGTTGGCGGATGTGGCCGACGTTCCCATCTGGGACACCGTCAAGATGATCGCCACGGCGCGCATTCTAATGCCCGGCACGGTCGTTCGATTGTCGGCGGGGCGGGCCAAGATGTCCGCCAGCGATCAAGCTCTTTGTTTCATGGCTGGCGCGAATTCGATTTTCTCCAGCGAGAGCAAAGTGATGTTGACCAAAGCCGTGCCCTCGCCGGCATATGATGAAGATAAAGCATTGCTCGCCACGCTCGGCTTAAGAATCCGTCCGCCGTTCAAAGAGCTTCGCCGGGACCAAGCAGAGAAAATTTCCGCAGAGAATGGCGTGCCGGTGGAGTTGGCAGCGACGCCATGACGATTGCCATTACCGGATGGGGACTCGCAACTCCGCTTGGGTTATCTGTACCGGAAACATGGCAAAATCTGCTGGCAGGGCGGGCCATCCTCAATCACTCGAGGGTGCCGATGATTCTTCCACCCAACCGGACGCGCGTAAATCATCTTGCTTTGATCGCGGCTCGAGAGGCACTGGCTCGCAGCAACTGGACGAACGACGAAATTCAATGCGATTTTACCGCCCTTGTCATCGGGACCAGTAAAGGTCCGATTGAAGACTGGTTGACCGGAGAGAAACCAAATTCTCCGACGATCAACAACGGTTCAGACCTGCGGGCGGGGTACGGTTTATCGCAGACTTCCACGGCATTATCCTCTGATCTGGGGCTTGGAATGGGGCCACGACTCATTTTATCCGCCGCCTGCGCCAGCGGCCTGCACGCGCTGATTCGCGCCATTTTGATGTTGAAATCCGGACAGGTCAAACGTGCCTTGGTGGTCGCGGTTGAATCGTCGCTGCATCCGCTGTTTCTGGGTTGCTTTCAACGGCTGGGGGTGTTGGCGAAACCCGAGATCGGATGCAAACCTTTCGATGAACACCGCGACGGATTTCACATGAGCGAAGCGGCCGCCGCCGTGTGCCTGGAAGTGGCCAATGATCCTGATGATTTGTCTTCCGGAGTTTCCATCGAGCGTTTTGCGATGGGCGGCACAGCCGGTCATTTAACCGCCGGCGAGACCGATGGGGCGGTCCTGCGCCACCTGCTTTCTCGCGTGATCGACGACCGCCCTGTTGATTTAATCCACGCACATGGAACCGGCACGCGCGTGAATGATGCCGTCGAACTTTCCGCCATTGAATGGGCGATTGGGAATCGTCAACAAGCGGAGCTGCCGATTTTGTATTCACATAAGGGCGCACTTGGCCACAGTCTGGGTGCCGCGGGGCTGGTGGCCATCGTGCTAAATTGCCTGATGCACACTTCGGACGTCGTGCCGCCAAACGTCAAGACGACGACACCTCTGCCCATGCATCAAGTCACCCTTTCCCAAAAATTGATTCAGAGTCGCATACGTCGGAGTATCGCCGCCGCAACAGGATTCGGTGGACCGACTGCGGTGGTGAGCATTGTCCGGAACTAATCCAAAAAAGGTCGACGTTACCCTTGTGCAAGCTTCCTTTGCTTGTCGGCACGGTCAATGTCCATCGCATGTCGTTTGTACGCCCTGCGACAGATCTCAACCAAGGCAAAATGCTTGGGAGTACCGAACTTCGTTAAATTCAACAATGCAATTAACGCTGAATCCATTGGAACGGTAAGGGCAGGCGACTCTGCTTCGGGCGCAAGGGGAAAGAGAAACGCATGAGTGGCTTGATGGTTGCAGCTTCCAATCGCCTTGACGATCGACTGCTGCTCCTCCCAAAGCCGCCGTTCGATGACTCGGTCCATTCCACGGCGGCTTCGAAGATTCGTCAGTAAACGATGAAGGGAATCAGGTTCAGATCCGAGTGCTGCATGATGCCGGGCATCCTGAACCTCTTCCAATAAAGCAATGTCCTGCCAGTCTGATTCCCGTTCAGTTTCCTTGCTCTTGATCAGATCTTTCAGCGAGAGGAAGGCGACCTGCTCTCCGCCATAGGTTCCCGTTTCCGCCCTCGCTCTGAGAGCGTCAAAATTTCCCAGGAGGTGGTTGCGAATCCAGAACTCAAGCCATTCTTCGCGGCCATCGGGCAACCGACCGATTTCAAAACGGGCAAAATCCTTGCTTCGCCAAACAGGTTCGGCGCGGATGCCTTCCAAGAATTCGATTTTGGGAAGGCGCAACTGCAATTCTTCGGGCGTGGCCAGCGAGGTGACGAGATCGAAATCGATGGTATTGCGATCGATGCCGTAGTAGCGAACGGCGTGGCCTCCCATGACCAAAGCATCGATTCCGGCGTCTTTAAGCGAGTGGGTAATGCGGGCAAGTTTTTCGTCGGGCGTCACGGAAGTGCATCCTCCAGGCGTCGGCCACCATGTGCCATCAGCAGCTTGATCGCCTCGTGATGGATGAATGCATTGTCATCGAGTTCAAGAACAAGCTGGGCAATGTCAGGAAGGTGGGCATCGAGAAACATTTCCTCGGCCTCTGAAGCCGTTGCAGCCTGCCCGCTGAGCAGAAGCTCATCGACCTGAATGTTGACGGATTTGGAGGAGAGAAAGTGTTTCATACGAGTAAATGTAACACAGATGGAATTGCAAAGTCAGAAGTTTGTGATCCTGATGAAAAAATGCCTTGTCGCTGACTTCAATGGTGTATTTAAAACAAGTCGAACTGAACTGAACTTAACATAACATGGATTATAGGACGTAGTAGGGCGGTTGTTAATGGTCAAAATCCAGGCGAATCGTAAAGATGGAGCCAGATAAATCGTGATGAGTTGTCGGGTGAAAATCACTCTGGAGAGAATCATCGGTTCATGCGCGATCCTCTGGCAGATTCACGCCGCAAACCGTCGTCACCCCCCGGCGACCCGATAGTCGGGTCGAATCTATAACACCGGCCCGACAATAACTGCCACAAAGCTCTGGCTGGAGCGACCCATTTTTTCTTCAAATTTTAATCGCTCGCAAACGTCACGAAGGACAGAGACCGTTTGCGAATAAAGCTCGGGGTTGTGTTCAATCATCGCGTGTGCATCCTTCCAAACAAGGACCACATCGTGAGCCGCATCAACGATACCTCCTGCGAAAGAGTCGAGAGCCCCATTCCAATTCAAGACATCTCCAAGTGGCGTCTCAAGCGGCAGCTTCGCTTTAAACTCGGAAAGAATGCTGGTCTCCGTCACTCCGAGATACACCTCGATGATCAGTTGCAACGACCCCTCGTCATTTGTGACGGCGACCTGCGAGGCCACATCAGGCGTGAATCGTATAGAGTATATTTTGTTTGTGCCTAACAAAGCTAACCCTATCGATCCGCACGAAGGAGGATCGCTGCGGTAAAATAGTGTGCCCAACTATAGTAAACTTCGTTGGTCAGCGTTAAAAACAATCCCACGCACGTCAGGAAGCTCGAACCGTTCGCCGCATGGCAACTTCTTCGAGTAGATCATCGATCATACGGCAGGAATCAATCGCGTCTCGCCGGGCGACGATATCCTGTTGTTCGGTTTCATATCCCAGCGGTCGATCCACGTACCACGAATCCAGGATGCGGGCGACCATCGTCTCGGCGGACCCATCGTGTAGGCAGATCATATGAAGCATCGGCGGCACCATCTCGGCGTACAAACCCGCATCGGGCACGACTGGCCAGCACCCCGCGGATAACGCCGGCACAATCAATTCGTCGGTGGTGGCCCCGTATCTAAGCCCCAGGTAGATGCTCGCCTCCCGCATGGCCCGATACTGACCGATTTCGTCTCGTTCGTGCAGCTTGGTTCGGCGCAGCCCACGGGGAAGGTCTTTATCCGCGCCGACAGTGATCAGATTAAAATGTTCACCTCGCGTTTCGAGCCGCCAGAGAACTTCAAGAAGCAGATTCACATCGGCACCGCGAAGATCGACGAAAAGGGTGCGCGCGTCTCGGTAAACCATGGGCCCGGTGTTGGCGGCGGCCACGATTCGACCCAGATCCACCGGCGGCGGAATGACCATGCTCTTGCTACGCAATTCCATGACCGGATTGCTACCGGCAATTTCAGGGATTCGCCCTACCATCACCGATGTTTTATGGAGGAAATTATCCTGATGATATTGGGAGTTAAACCAGATTTCAGTGGCGGCCATCGCGTTGTTCAGATTGATCAGGTCCAGGGGGCCGGTCGTCTCCTGTTCGAGCATGGGAGTCTGATTGTCATGGAAATAGACGATCGATGGCCGGCGACCTAGTCGCGGCACCATCCGTTGCAACTCCGTGAGATTCATCATCTCGCTGGTAAACAGCAGATCAACGCGAGCCATCTCGAGCCGACCTACGAGTTCCGCAAACCAGCGAGCAGAGGCTGCGAGTCGTCGTTCGACCCGACGGGCAGGAAGTTTGAGCAGAGTCCAGTGGTGGCGACTCAACCGCATCATCGTCTGAAGCATTTGCCGGCGCGCCCCACCGTAAAAGGGTTCTACGGCCAGAATGTCCAAATGCTTCGGCATGGAATCACTTAAATCGACACAACAACACTGCTGCTTTGCTACTGTTCGCGATGTCCGATCACCTTTGTATAGACGCGATTCAGCCAGAAAATCTTCCACGAGAAGAAAACTTTTTGGAATAATTATTTAGCCGGTCTCATTTGCGAGCCGTCTCTGGTGCAATGGGCTCTCGGACACGGGCTCGCAAGCGAGACCGGCTAAATAATTCGGAATAAATTACTCGCACTCTATACGGGCGCTACACCTACAGTATAGGTGACCCAAACCACCCTACCGGTTTAAATGATCGGTTAAGTACGGCAATATTTTATCAAGACCGATTCGCTGTTGGCTCATTGTATCCCGCTCGCGAACCGTAACTGTGCCGTCTTCCTTGGTTTGCCCGTCAATCGTGATACAGAACGGAGCACCGATTTCGTCCATTCGGGCGTAACGCTTTCCGATCGTCTGCTTGGCGTCGTATTCGCACGTAAAATGCGTTCTCAGATCGAGATACAGCTTTTCGGCGATCTCCGGCATTCCGTCTTTGTTGACCAACGGGAAGATACCGCATTTGATCGGGGCAAACTTCGGATGGAACCTCATGTACATTTTGCTGGCGCGGCTTTCATCAGGTGTATACGCCTCACAAAGCAAAACGAGCACCGCACGGGTCAACCCACTCGCGGGTTCGATCACATTCGGCACGTAACGGCTCTTGGCCTTAATTTCATCGTCGCTCGCACCCTGCTCCTTCAATTTCAATTGCAATTCCTGATCAAAGTAATCGAGTCGCTGACCGGAATGCTTGGCGTGCTGACCGAGATCGTACTCGCCGCGATGGGCAATGCCTTCCAACTCACCGAATTCCGGTGCCGTGAACGGATAGCGGTATTCGATATCGACGGTAGCTTTTGAATAGAACGCAAGTTCCGCCGTCTCATGATCCCGGAAAATCAGATTCTCCGGTTTGATCCCCATCGATAGCCACCACTTCATGCGCTCGGCCTTCCAGAATTCGTACCACTTGAGCGCTTCATCCGGCGGGCAAAACCACTCCATCTCCATCTGCTCAAACTCACGCGAACGGAAAATAAAATTGCGAGGCGTGACTTCATTCCGAAAGCTCTTACCGATCTGCGCGACGCCAAATGGAATCTTCACGCGCGTGGTATCGACGATGTTCTTGAAGTTCAGAAAAATGCCCTGAGCCGTCTCGGGACGGAGATAAGCTTTGGAATCTTCGCTTTGAAGCGCGCCGACATAGGTTTCAAACATCAAATTAAAATCGCGCGGCTCGGTCAATGTTCCGGGCGTGGTTACATCCGGCCCGATGACCAGTTTCTGCTGCTCTGGCGTCAATTTTGTAAAAGGCGTGAGTGATTCAGGAGGCAGAACCTCCCCGCCGCCGGTTTTCCGTGCAAGTTTGTCGACTTTCTTGACGAAGATTTCCACCGCGTCATCGCCGGACAAAACCGCAAAACAGCCGAGCTCTTCGAGAGCCCCGCTTTTGCGCTGAACTTTCGCGATGCCGCACATCAGATGATCGGCGCGATATCTCTGCTTGGTTTCGCGATCATCGACCATTGGATCGCTGAACCCACCGACGTGTCCTGAGGCGATCCACGTCTTTGGATTCTGAATAATCGACGAATCCAAACCCACAATTTTAACCGGGTGCCCATCCGGACCGATTGGCGGGCACTCGACCATGTTGCGCCACCACCAGTCGCGGATGTTGTTCTTGAGCAGAACACCCAAGGGGCCGTAATCCCAGAAACCATTCAGACCTTCGTAGATATCACTTGCTCGGTAAACGAAGCCGCATCGCTTGCAGAGCGAGACGATCTGTTCCATCACGTTCGTTTTGGTTTCCGGGTCGGCCATCGATGTTCTCCGTGAAATGCTCGATAAAAGCCCAGGGAATTTGTTCCGTGGGTCCAATGAAAAAATCCACGCTCCGAAACGGATCGAGACGAGAGAAGAAAATTATTTCTTCGGTCGTGCCGATCCGCGGCGTTTCGTGGATGGTTCAACTGCTGAATTCAGGCTGCGATCAGCCCTTCTTGGCGGTCTTCTTCACGACCTTCTTCTTTGCGGCAGGCTTCACCGGGGCGACGACCCCGCTGGCCTTGGCGGCCTTGACCGCGTTCAAACGCTTGGTCAACCGGCTGCGCTTGCGCGAGGCGGCCTTTTTGTGAATCGTGTGCTTGGCAGCAGTGCGATCCAACTTTTGAGTGAGCTTATTCAGCTCACCTTCTGCCTTGGCAACATCGCCGCTGCTCAATGCGGCGGTGAATAGCTTGGTCTGATCCTTGATCGCCACCTTGCGGGCTTTATTGCGGGCCTTGTTCTTTTCGTTCTGGCGAATGCGCTTTTTGGCGGACAGTGAATGGGCCACTTGACAGTTCTCCTGGGTCTTTTCTTTGTTCGTTCGATCGATACCCCGCGCACGGTTGGCGCGGCTTCATCGAAGGGGAGAAGAGTATAAAGACTCACGTTGCATTGTCCAGCAACGAACCGGCAACATTATAGAGAATCATTTGACTTCACATTTTAGTCCGTTAATCTCACGGCAGTAATTCTATTTGTCCGATGAATGGAAATGGTGTCAGGTCATGGAGGACCGTCCTATGAACCGTTCGCTTCGCGTTCTATTGTTTGCTCATCATAAAGTGGGTTTGGCCGCATTTCACGGGCTTCGAGAAGAAGGCCATGAAATCATCGCCTGCTTCACCCACCCTACCGTCAATAGCTGGATTCCATCACTTCGCGGCCCCTGCACCGAAGCTGGAATTTCATATTGGGAAGAAATCACGAATCCAGGTGATGCCAGTCGATTTAGAGAATCACGACCTGATCTGATTGTCAGTGCCGGTTACCAACGCCGAATTAGCTTGCCCTTTTTGGCGCTACCGCGATGGGGTGCGATCAATGCGCATCTGGCTCCCCTGCCGCGCTATCGCGGTACGTTGCCGATCCGATGGGGCATTATTAACGGTGAAAACTCATGGGCTATCACGATTCACGCGATGACCCACAACTTCAACGAAGGTGGTATTCTGCGTGAACGGTTCGTCGCATTGCGCGAGAGCGACAACGCCTATGACCTTCATCTTCGTTGCAGCCAGATCGCAGCGCAAACGATGCGGGAAACGGTGAATGACATAGCGGCTGGCGGAGGGGACTTGCGTGCCCAGGATGTACGCGGCGTGCAGTGTTTCGACTCTACCTTGCCCTGCGGTGGCAGAATCGACTGGAACCAATCCGCGATCCAATTAGCCGCATTCGTGCGGGCGATGGATCTGGGCCGAGACAGAATCGACGGGACTTACGAACATCTTTCCGCGCCAGCCAAAGCCACCGTCAACGGTCAGGAAGTTGGCATCTGGCGCGCTCGTGCCGGTGGGACGATGTCGGCCTTCCCACCGGGGACCATTACCCGAAGTGATGGTGAAGTCTGGGTCCAGACCGGAAAAGGACATCTTGTGCTGGAACAACTGTGTAATTCCAGCGGTCAGGATTTCCTCGCAGAGGACTTCCTGAACACGCAGGGAATCCGCACGGGTGAATCTTTCGATACACGCCATAACTGGAATTCGTTCAGGCAGTCACAATTTGGATTTGCGGCTTGAAGTGAGGTCTGTGGAATTCGAAAAATAAGAGCAGGCGGAGGGAATCATGATTCCTCCCGCCTGCGTGCGTGTAGAATCGTCATTTGAGGGGACCGATTCGGCGGACGGAATCTTTAAAAGCGGTTGCGATTCCGTCCGCTAAAGCGGACCCTACAAAAGCGCATTTGCACCGAATTACTTACGGTTGGCAGTGGGGCCGACCGGCACTTCGCCGAACTGCTGTTCATATCGCTTGACCAATTGGCCAAGTGAATTGGCGAGGCGCTTGGCAGTTGGGTAGCTCATGATGACGCGATCGGCCACCTTGATGAGCACTTGCTGCTTGCCAGCGGCGGCGGGATTCGGGTTCGGCATGTTGAAGCAGAATTCGAGGATCAACTCTTCGGAAGCGGTGAACATCCGGAAGAAATTGCTATAGATCGTCCGCATTTCGCGCTCGTCAACGAGGGCTTCGATCTGCGGTTCGGTTTGTTGCTCGGCCATGGGAAAATCCTTTCGTTAGGGGGCGGCATTGTGCCGAATTTTTTCGGATTGTCCAATGGTCAGGCAACGATCTTTTGAATTGGATCGGCTCCTTCAACCCCGACCAGTTTCTGATCCAATCCGCTGTAGAAGTATGAGAGTTTATTCGGATCGACTCCCAGTTGCTGCAGGACCGTCGCGTGAAGATTGCGAACATGGAATTTGTCGACGACCGCCGCCGCGCCAAGCTCATCGGTTTCTCCGACGCTTACACCGCCTTTAATTCCGCCCCCCGCCATCCACATGGTGAATCCATAGGAGTTGTGATCGCGGCCCGTGCCTTTGGCATATTCAGCGGTGGGTTGGCGACCAAATTCACCGCCCCAGATCACCAGCGTTTCATCGAGCAGGCCGGTTCGCTTTAAATCTTTCAGCAAACCCGCGATGGGCCGATCGGTATTACCGGCGTGGAAATTATGATTTTTTTCCAGATCGCCGTGTGCAT
This sequence comes from Tepidisphaerales bacterium, assembly GCA_038230975.1. Lineage (GTDB taxonomy): Bacteria > Planctomycetota > Phycisphaerae > Tepidisphaerales > Tepidisphaeraceae > JANXVV01. Next base: position 6,705 of record JBBRMF010000064.1, on the reverse strand, counting down.
CCCAGTTATCGTCGTTGTGAGCGCCACCGGAATAGATCTGCACGAATCGGACCCCTCGCTGCACCAGCCGCCGGGCCATCAAACATTGGCGGCCGAAATTCTGCGTGCGCTTTTCATTCAACCCGTAAAGCTCTTTCGTTGTCTCAGGTTCGCTGTCGATATCCGTGGCAACGGGCGCGGAAGACTGCATCTTATAAGCCAATTCATAGCTGGCGATGCGCGCCGCGAGATTGGAGTTATCCACCCGCGACGCTTGATGCGCGGAGTTGTACTCACCGAGACTGTCCAGCAATCGACGCTGCATCTCGCGCGAGACACCTTCCGGCGGTTGCAGATCGAGAATCGGTGCACCATTGGATCGAAGAATGGTGCCCTGATAAGTCGCCGGCATGTAACCGCTCGACCAGTTCTTGGCTCCGCTGATCGGCCCGCCTTTCGGATCAAGCATGACGACGAAGCCGGGTAGATTCTCATTCACGCTGCCGAGCCCATAGTTGATCCACGATCCGAGGCATGGGCTACCGCTGAGAATCTTGCCCGTGTTCATTTGCAGCATCGCCGACCCATGAATGGGAGAGTCAGCGGTCATTGAATGGATAAACGCGATGTCATCAACGCAGGTCCCGAGGTGCGGAAATAGATCAGAAACGTACTTCCCACATTGGCCGTATTGTTTGAACTTCCATTTTGGCCCGACGACTCGCCCTTCATTTTTCGCGCCGCCCCGGCCTTTGGTTTTTACCGAAATGGTCTGACCGTCCAATTCGTAAAGCTTAGGTTTGTAATCGAACGTATCGACCTGGCTTGGCCCACCGTACATGTAAAGAAAGATGACGCTCTTTGCTTTTGGAGCGAACATCGGCTTCCGGGGCGAAAGCGGGTTTGCGTAAGCGGTGACACCATCCGCGGCGCGCGCTTGCGAAGCGAGAAAACCATCGGCACTGAGCATGGCGGTCAGACCAAGCCCCATGAATCCCCCGCCCATCTGCCACAGAAACTCGCGACGGGTACGACCGCAAAATTGATTGCTGTTTTTAGACATTCATAACTCCTGCACTTGCATTTGCTTTTGCTTTTGTAGGTTCTGCTTTAGAGACTGGGAATTTTCAGGTGGCGAGGGCGTCTCGCCCGCGTTTTCTTCAGAAAAAAGCACGGGCGAGACGCCCACGCCACCATTTTTTCCCAAGCTCTTTAGCGAACCCTACAATGCGTCAATCGAGATACACAAATTCATTCAAATTCAGAACCAACAAACAAAACTGATTCAACGCTATTTCCGGGGCGACCTTTAAATCTTTCTCCAAATCGCTTGTGAACTTCACCCCCCTGGCCACATCCTCTTTGCCGGGTTCATGACAGAGAGTCAGTCGAAGCGCAAGCCGAACCTGGTTCTCCAGATTCTCCCCGGCTTCTTTGCGAAGCCGCGCCGCGAAGGCTTTTGCTTCGCCGTTCGTGAAATCGCTGTTCAGCATTCCCAATGCCTGTGTTGATTGCGTTGTGGTGAACCGCGCAGGGCAAGTGCTGTCATTGTCGGCCGCATCAAGGCTTGACAGAATCGGCACGACCAGAGATCGCTTCTGGTGGATGTAAATGCTTCGGCGCGACTGCTCGGCCACTGTCGAATTTCCCCACCCGGCGCCTGGAACGGATTGCCCGGCGAGCACGGCTTGCGGGATGATCGGAAAAACACCGGGACCCCCCATTTCGAGGTTCAGCCGACCATCGACGGCAAGGATCGAATCACGGACTTCTTCGGCCTCCAGTCGTCGCATATCGAATCGCCAGAGTAGGTCATTCTGAGGATCCTTCGCAAGCGCCGTAGGGTTGCCGGTTGACGACATCTGGTAGGTGTTTGACAGCATGATCATTCGATGCATGGCTTTGAGCTTCCAACCTTTGGCGATGAATTCACTGGCCAACCAATCGAGCAGATCAGGATGTGTGGGTCGATCGCCAAGGCTGCCAAAATCGTTGGGTGACCTGACAATTCCCCGGCCAAAATGATGTTGGAAGAGACGATTCACCATCACGCGCGCGACCAACGGATTGCGATCACTCGCCAGCCATTCGGCTAAAGCGCGCCGTCGACCGGAAGTTGTCGCATCGGGCCCAGGCGTTGGAATGTTTGCCTTCGGTGGATTGAGCACGGAAAGAAACGCCGGTTCGACCTGTTCGGCGGGTACATGTGCATTGCCGCGCATCATCACGAAAGTCGGTTCAGGATTGGGGCCGACTTCCTTGACCGATAATGCCATCGCGACGGACAGCTTCCGAGCATTTAATTCCGCGAGTTCGGTAACCAGAGACGCATAATGTCTGAACGGATCTTCACCGATCTTTTTCAATACGATGGGCCCCAATGTCTCCTGGCGCTTTTTCGGCGAGCGGGGAAGCGTTTTTTCACCGCCGGGCAATGCCTCAACGATCGGTTTTTCGATCGCGGCGATCTCCCGCTTCAGATCTTCCTTACGGCGATTGATCGCCTTCACATCATCTTGAACCGCCTTCAATTCATCCGAGGGCGCGATCTCAGTGAGCACATCTTCACCGTTGGAATACGGCTTAATTCCCCGGAAGAATGAAACCAGTCGGTAGTAGTCCTTCTGCGGAATCGGATCGAGCTTATGATCGTGGCAGCGGGCACAGTTCACGGTGAGACCGAGGAAAGCCTGCCCCGTGGTGGTGACCATGTCGTCGAACTCGTCCATGCGCGCCTGCATACGATCAGCCGGTTCATCGTCCCAAATCCCGAGCCGATAAAATCCGGTCGCGGTAATGCCATCGGCGGTGACGGGTTTAAGTTCATCCCCGGCCACCTGTTCCCTCACGAATTGATCGTAGGGTTTATCTTTGTTGAAAGAATTGATGACGTAGTCGCGAAATCGCCAGGCGTTTGGCTTGATGCCGTCACGCTCAAAGCTATTGGTTTCGGCGTAGCGCACGACGTCCAGCCAATGGCGAGCCCATTTCTCCCCGTATCGCGGGCTGGCGAGTAATCGGTCGACAACTTTCTCAAACGCATTCGGTGCAGCGTCATTCAGAAATGCTTCGGTTTCGGCCGGTGTCGGGGGAAGTCCGGTTAAATCGTAATACGCGCGCCGTAGCAATGCCACCTTCGTGGCGGGTGCCGCAGGCGTAAGATGATTGGCTTCCAACTTCGCAAGCACAAATGCGTCAATCGGCGATTTCACCCAGCCGGTTTGCTGGACGGCTGGTATAGCCGGCCGCTTGACGGGTTGGAATGACCAGAATTTCATCGTCTCGGCGTTCACCTGCGGAACAACTCGTTTGGTCGGAACCTCAGCAATTCCCCCAGGGCGCGACACCGTCAACGGTGTCATGGGCGCACCCATTTCCACCCATTTTGCAAGCACCGCGATTTGAGGTTCTGCAAGCTTCTGCTTCGGTGGCATCTGAAGCTCGGGGTCGCCGTATCCAATGGCCTTGAGCAGCAGACTTTTCGAAGGCTCATCTGTTGAAACCGCCGGCCCAGTGTCGCCGCCCTTCAACAACAATTCACGATTGAGGATCTGAAGGCCGCCCTTGGTCTTCTCGCCTCCATGGCACTTCACGCAGGTCGACTCAAGGATGGGCTTCACCTGATCCGTGAAGAATTTCAGCTTTTCCGCATCCGCCGTTGGCGCGGCACTGATCTTAATGCACGAGGTGCCCAGGCTCATTGCTAAAATGCCAAGGGCAACAACACTTCGTTTTTTTATTCCGGGCAACAACACCATCGGGCTCCTGGTTTCGGGATAGCAGCCATGGAATCGGCTGACTTCATTCCACAATTGGAACATTGATAATACTCCGCTGGTCTCGATGTGATGCAATGAGAAGCAACCTTTTTTGGTTGAGAATCATTGCAACTCATGCGATACTGTAACGTATCATCGATTTAATCGAAAAAACCGGAACTTCACCGAACTGCTGCGAAATATTCTTAAGCGACCCGGTCCCGTATAAACCTCCGTTAGTTGAGTTCTATTTCAAAAACATTTGCGGAAGATAGGATTCATGTCAAAGCGCGCACACGTAGCCTTGATCGTCGAAACATCGATTCATTATGGTCGTCAGGTGTTGCGCGGCGTGACGCGCTATCTGCAATCGCACCAGCCCTGGTCCGTCTTTTTGGAGCAACGCGAGCTGTGGACTTTGCCACCGACCTGGTTGGAGACCTGGCGAGGGGATGGGGTTATTTGCCGTAAAACGACTCCCAAATTGGCGCAGGCTTTGGCAAAGGCACGGATCCCACTGGTTGATTTAAGTGATGCGGCCCCCCCGACCCACGTACCTCGCATCGAGTCGAATCATCGAGCGATGGGCTCGCTGGCCGCCGATCATCTATTGGAACGTGGCTTCACTCGATTGGCGTTCTGTGGTTTTAGCGATCAGGCCTGGTCGATCGGCCGCCGCGAAGGTTTCATTGCCCGGCTGGCGGAGCGTGGTCATTCTTGCGTCGTATGGGATTCCCCATGGACCGGTCCGCTGGCCCGGTCGTGGGAACGCGAACAGGATCAGATTACCCGTTGGTTGCAATCCCTTCCGCGCCCCACCGGCATCTTTGCCTGCAGCGACATGCGCGGCCAACACGTCCTTGATGCCTGCCAGCGAATCGACATGGCCGTTCCGGAGGAAGTAGCCGTCATCGGGGTTGATGACGATGCGGTCATGTGCAATCTCTGTCATCCCCCGCTTTCGAGTGTCGTGCCAAACGCCGAGCGAGTGGGATATGAAGCCGCCTCACTGCTCGATCGGCTTATGTCGGGAGAAAAACCGCCTACAAAACCGATGTTGATCGAACCGCTCGGTGTCACCACCCGTCAATCGACCGATGTACTGGCGATCGACGATCCGGCGGTGGCGGCCGTGGTTCGATTCATCCGCGAGCGTGCCTGCCATGGTTGTTCCATGAAAGAAGTCGAACGGCATTCGACTCTATCCCGCAGCCTGCTGGAAAGACAGTTCCGGAAATATCTCGGTCGATCTCCGCAGGCCGAAATCAGGGCGGTTCAACTCAAACGCGTCAAACAATTGCTCGGAGAATCGGATCTGCCCCTGGAAAAAATCGCCGCCCTCGCCGGCTATTCACACCCGGAATATATGAGCGTGGTCTTCAAGCGAGAGACCGGGCATACCCCCGGCGAGTATCGCACTCAAGCCAACCCGCACGTGCCTGCGAGCAAAATTCGCAGAATTTCGACGATCACCCCATGAGTTATTTCAGCAATCTGCCTTCCAGTGGTTTCCCATTGGTATCCAGAATCTGAAATTCGTGAATGCCGTGATTTTTAGCGTCGCGATACGACCAGACGACTTTTTTCTCACGCGTGACTTCCAGAAGTTTGATCTCACCGGAACTCCCCTGAGCATAGGAAGTGATCACAGTGTTTCCGTTGGGCAGCCGTTGAACGCCACAGGGATCTTTCAAAAGCGGGCCGGGAAGATCAGAGTTCGTCAGTTGCCACACAATCTTTCCTTGTTGATCCACTTCGATCACATGGTTCCCGTGCGTGCAATTGATGAGCGTGTTGCCGTCATCGAGTCGAACCGCCGTGAACGGCCAACTTTCCTTCGGTTCAGCCGGTGTTTTGGCCTCCCAGACGATCTTTCCATCCGGCGAATACTCGCGCACCACTTTGTCGAGCAGTTGTGGGACAAGATAGTTCCCATTCGCCAGTTTGCGGGTCATCCGCGACTGAAGGTGATGATCTTTCGTCTGTGCCTGAATCGGAACTTCCACCACAATTTTCCCCGTGCGATCCACTTCCAGAATGCGCGGTTTATTCCCAGCTTCTACAAGCATGTATCGCCCATCGCCCACCGCCTGAACCGTGTTCACTTCAGATTGAGTACCCGCAATTTCAAACGCGACCTTCCCATCGCGAGTGATCTCGACCGCAGCACCGCTCGGATATTCTTTACTCTTCGTGACGGCCATGAGCACATTGCCGTTCGGAAGAAGAAAGCCGTCGCGCGTATTCCGAGGATAGGTCCAGGCAACCTTGCCGTCGGCACCCATGAGATAAGTCTCAGCACCAAATGCCAAAAACGAGTGGGTGATTCCAGAAGGCGATTCCTGCGACGGCAGCGTTGGTGAGGCCTCTCCGAAAGCTTGGAAACAAAATGCCGAGAGTGAAATTGCAAGTACGATCGTGTGATGGGTGACGGGCATCAATGACTCCAAGAGAAAAGGACTTGGTTTGGTCCCCTCCCCCCATGATTACATGGGGGGAGGGGACTGGAAAAACAATCATTCTTTCGGCTTATAGTCTCGCCAGATCCATCGAAGCGTATCCGGCAAAATCGATCCACCGTGCTTCGGGGAATGGCCACCGTCGCCAATCACGAACTGATAATCGTAACCCTTCTCCTTCATCACAGCCGCCATGGCTTCATTGGCTTCAAACCAACTGCCGAACTGATTCTTGAGATCATTCGAACCATCCTGCAGAAACACCCGGATTGGTTTTTTGTCGGCTTTGCGGACGATTTCCGGGTAAGCCCCGCCACCGCGAATGTTGGTGAAACTGCCGATGGCACTTATGACTTTTCTAAAAGAGTCCGGGCGTTGCCAGGCGACCGTAAATGAGCAAATTCCACCGGAAGACAATCCACCAATCGCCCGCCCTTCCGGATCTTCCGTGATCTTCACGCTGAACCGTTTTGTCACCTCGGGAATGATTTCTTCCAGTAGAAACCTGG
>JBBRMF010000063.1:0-22208 GCA_038230975.1 Tepidisphaerales bacterium | reverse complement strand
TGGCCACTCGCGCTCTGGATCAGTTTCCTATGGCCATTCCCGCTGGCGATTCTGGCGATTCGTCGATTGCCGAAGTCATCACAAATTCGCGAAGCCTGCCGTGTTTCGCTGATCTTGTGTGGCATGATACTCGTCGCGCTCATGTTCGCCGGCGTCTGGTTTATTAGCGAACCCCTCGTGCAGGCGAGTTTGTTTCGATTCAGTATTTATCCGAAGTTGTTGACGTGTATCGGGGCGGGAATTTATTTCTATGACCGCTGGGAATGTCGGGTGATGGATTTTATTCTCGTATGCTTATCGATCGCCATAGGTCTGGTAATTCTTGTACCCAATTCATTTCCCCCAATAGTCACGGAAAACCGTGCGGCAATCTTTGCCGTTCTTTTTTTAGAGGCTCTTTTTGTGTTGTTCGAGACTGGCGATCGAGATTCAACACGACAACGTTTTCCACAATATGCAAGAACTTATCGCTATATTTCCGCGATCTTGGCGTTTCCGATGCTTGCCTTGGCATACGCAAATGGCTCGCTTGGTTTGACGGGATTCAAAGGATCCGACCCCACCCCCGAATATAAATTCATCTGCGACTACGCCCGCGAACACACCCCTGCCGATGCGATTTTTCTCGTCCCTCCGGAAGAACAGGAATTCCGTCTGATCGCCCGCCGCGCCATCGTGATTAATTTTAAAGGTGTCGCCCAACTGAGTAGTGAATTAGGAGAATGGCGCGACCGCCTCTGTCGCGTGCTGGATATTCCGTCGCTCTCCGTGCTGCCGCATCGCTTCGATCAAGTCTTCGACGCGATGGCCAAGCGCTACGAAGAGCTTCCCCAGGACCATCTGCGAAAAGTGGCGGATGAATATCACGCGCGATATATCGTCACCACTCGCGCGCTTCCTTCTACGGCCAAGGAAGTATTTAAAAGTGGTCGATTTCATCTCTACGATTTACAGCCGCAACAAACGAAGTAACGATTACACAAGAGATGATTGAACGCCAAGACACCAAGTTCGCCAAGCAATAACTCCAAGCTTGTATTCTTGGCGTTTTTATCTTGGCGGACTTGGCACCTTGGCGTTCATCACGCTCTTTCCCAGCGAATTTTTTCCGAATCCTCGATAAATCTTTTCAACTTTGCGTTTTTATTTTTGATCTGCTATTTTGATTTGAACAACTTTCACGAACGGACCGGAGGCGGTGGCTCCCCCCCGGTCCTGTTCTTTTCACGACGCTTCAGTCCTCGACATCCAGCCCGATATCCAACGCCGGTGCCGAGTGCGTGATCGCCCCGACCGCGATCCGCTCCACGCCCGTCAACGCGATCGATCGAACCGTCTCCAGCGTCACACCGCCCGAAGCTTCCAGCTCTAACGTGCCGTTTTTCCCGGCTTTATCGCGCATTCCCACCGCCGTCTGCATCCGCGGGCAATCCATGTTGTCCAGCAGAATCACATCAATGCCATCGACCTTCAGCACTTCACTCAACTGTTCCAACGTGTCGACTTCCACTTCTACAAACCGCGTCGCATCTTCCGCGCGACTCCGCGCGACAATCGAGGACAAATATCCCGCCAACTCCCGCAACGGTCGACCCGCCAGATGATTGTCTTTCACCAGCAAGCCGTCATACAGCCCGAACCGATGATTGAATCCACCCCCGCATCGCACCGCATATTTATCGAGCAACCGATGGCCGGGAATTGTTTTTCGTGTGTCGTAAATCTTCGCGCCCGTTCCCGCGACGCGTCGCACAAACTTCTGCGTCAACGTCGCCACGCCGCTCATTCGCTGCAGAAAATTCAGGATAAGCCTCTCCGCCGAAAGCAGCGATCGCAACGGCCCGCGCACCCGCAACAACGGCATCCGCTGCGAATCACTGAAACGCCCCTCAATAATCGCCATGTGGAAACCCGGAATCTGCTCTACGCGAAGTCGTTCGTCATAAGCGCGACAAACCACCTCCACCATCGGCAGCCCGCACGCAATCCCCACTTCCTTTTGAAGCAGCGTACCCACCCCGATCGCGTTCTCATCGATCAACAATCGACTGGTGACATCGTCATCGTGCAGATCTTCTTCTCGCGCAAGATCAATCAGCCGGCGAAGCGCCGAAACATTCGGAAATTCCGTCATAGCTTATTCTCCAATTTCAAAATCGGATCACTCTAATATAGTATGCAGGAACCGAGCCCCTGTGGTACACTCCTCCCGGTGAAATTATGACGACAATTGCGGATAGAACGTATACGCGCGACGAATTTCTTCGCCTGCCGGACTCGGTGGGATACGAGTTGATTGACGGTTATCTGGTGGAGAGACACGTGAGCGAACTTTCAAGTTGGGTGGCCGCAAAGATACTTCGGCTACTCGGAAATGAAGCTGACAAAACCAACGAAGTATTCGTTTACGGAGCCGATCTTACGTACGACTGCTTCCCAAAAGAGACCGTCAAGATACGCCGTGCTGATGTTTCTATGATCCGCGCATCACGTCTTGATGGATTAAATGATCCCGGATGCATGCCCATACCGGCGGACTTGGCCGTAGAAGTTCTCTCTCCGAACGACGAAGTCTACGAAGTCAATAAAAAGGTCGAAGCGTATCTTCGCGCCGGGTTCGGCCTTGTGTGGGTTGTCGATCCAAGCACAAAAATAGTTTTTATACACCGGCGCGACGGGTCAATCGCAAAACTACACGACACCGACTGGATCTCCGCCGAAGATGTCCTTCCGTCATTTCGATGCAGCGTCTCGGAGTTTTTCAGGCCTTAATAGTTCGACTTTCGGTGCCACATTACGAGGATGAATCTATTTCACTTCGCCGCATTCCTCTTCGGTTTCCCCTTACTCCGTGGCTCCCAAATCTTCTTCGCAGGCTCATCCGAACCTTCCGGCGTCCAACTGCTGCCGCTCTTAATCGTCGGCACACCTTTCATCTCGTTCAACTTATCCCGCAACTGAGCCGCCCGTTCAAACTCCAAATTACGCGCCGCTTCCAGCATCTCCTCTTCCAAGAGCCTGACAATTTCAGAGGTATCAAATTGTTCCTCATTCGCACGGATCGCATCCTGCGCGACGCGTCGCGCCTTCACCTCTGATTCGATTCCACTGCGAATCGCCTTCTGAATCGTCTGCGGTGTAATGCCATGATCTTCATTGTATTTCCGCTGGATCGCGCTGCGCCGCAGTGTTTCATCCATCGCCTTCTGCATCGCCGGGGTCACCGTGTCGGCATACAAGATCACTTTCGCATTCACATTTCGAGCCGCGCGACCAATCATCTGAATCATCGAAGTTTCACTGCGCAGGAACCCCGCCTTGTCAGCATCCAGAATCGCCACCAGCGAAACCTCGGGCAGATCGAGCCCTTCTCGCAAAAGGTTCACACCCACCAGCACATCAAAATCACCGTTCCGCAAATCGCGCAGGATCTCCACTCGCTCCAGCGTTTGAATTTCACTGTGCAGATACCGGCCCTTAAACCCGGCTTCCTGAATGTACGCCGACAGATCTTCCGAGAGCCGTTTCGTAAGAGCCGTCACCAGCACGCGCTCCCCGCTGGCCACGCGCTCCTTGATCTGCGCGAGCAAGTGCGGAATCTGTCCCTGGGCCGGTTGCACAAAAATCTCCGGATCGATCAAACCCGTCGGTCGAATAATCTGCTCAACCACTTCCCCGCCGGTTTTTTCCAATTCAAACTTGTTCGGCGTCGCAGAGACAAACACCACCTGCTGATACATCTGCTCAAATTCCTCAAATTTTAACGGCCGATTATCCAGCGCGCTCGGCAGCCGAAATCCATGTTCAACCAGCGTCTCTTTCCTCACTCGATCCCCTGTATACATCGCCTTGATCTGCGGTATGGTCACATGCGACTCATCGATAATCAGCAGAAAATCCTTCGGGAAATAATCGATCAACGTATACGGCTTTTCCCCCGGTTGCCGACCATCCAAGTGCCTGCTGTAATTCTCGATCCCCGAGCAATAGCCCACTTCCTGAATCATCTCCAGATCATATTTCGTGCGCGCAAGCAACCGCTGCGCTTCAAGCAATTTGCCCTGCCCGCGCAGCCGCATCACCCCCACTTCCAGTTCATCCTTAATCGATTGGATCGCCGGCCCGACCCGGTCTTCCGCCATCACATAGTGCACTGCCGGGTAGATAAACACTTGCTCTTCGCTTTTCAGAATCTCCCCCGTCAGTGGATTGGTCATGTCGATGTTGGTGATCTCATCGCCGTCGAATTCAATCCGATACGCAAACTCTTCATACGATGGCCGCAGCTCCACCACATCCCCGCGCACGCGAAATGTCCCGCGTTTGAAGTCGATATCATTTCGCGCATATTGCAGATCGATCAACCGCCGCAGCATATCATCGCGATCGGTCGGTTCACTTTTTTGAATCGGCACCACACTTCGCTTGTATTCGATCGGTGAACCCAATCCGAAGATGCACGACACGCTCGCCACCAGCAGCACATCCTCGCGGCTGACCAGATTGCTCGTCGCACTCAACCGCAATCGATCCAGATCATCATTGCGGCTTGCATCTTTTTCGATGTAGATATCCCGCTGCGGAATGTACGCTTCCGGCTGGTAGTAATCGTAATAGCTAACGAAATACCCCACCGCGTTATTCGGAAACAACTCCTTAAATTCTTCATAGAGCTGAGCCGCAAGAGTCTTGTTATGGCTGATGACCAACGTCGGTCGCTGTACCCGCGCCACCGTATGGGCCATCGTAAAAGTCTTGCCCGAACCCGTCACGCCCATCAGCGTCTGATAGCGCTCACCATTGAGAATCCCCTTGGCCAGTTTGTCGATCGCCTGCGGCTGATCCCCCTGCGGTTGAAACGGGCTGACCACTTCAAATTTCGGCATAGGTCCTCACACTGATAAACGAAAGCTCAACAACCGCATATCATACGCCGCAGAATTTACGTGGGCCTTGTGACGTTACCTACTTCCCTTCCAATTCCTTCGCCAACTCCTCTGCCCCATAAATCTTCCGGATTGCCTCCAGTATCCCCCGGCTATCCACTGCTACCGCCCGCGCCTGATCATCCGTATACGAAAAATTATCCGCCACGCCCTGCTTGTTGGAATCAAAAATGATCCCCACCCATTCTCCCGCACGGTTGACCACCGGGCTCCCCGAATTGCCGCCGGTGATATCCGCAGTGCAAACAAAATTCAGCGGTGTAGCAGCATTCAACGACGCCTTCGCCTTCGCCCAACTGGCCGGCAGCGTGTAATCCTTCTGACCCGGATGCGCCTGCTCGTGGGCAAAAGCTCCACCAATCGTCGTCCATGGCGAGATTCGATGCCCGTCCTGCTCGTACCCTTTCACAAACCCATAGGCCAATCGCAATGTGCCGGTGGCGTCCGGGTAGGCATCGGTTCCCAGCAACGCAAAGCGTGCCTTGTTGATATCGGTTAACGCCTGCGTCTGCGGTTCGGTGACGGTCGCCTCATACTCCTTACGCACACTGCGGGCATCTTCATCGATCGACCGCGCAAGTTTAATGAACGGATCGGTGCTTGCCGCGATCGCAGCCGCGCCCCCTTCGCGGATTCGTCGCCCCTCCGCCGGATCACCCAGCTTCGTGCCGTTAACCAGTTCTTCCGCCCTGGCAGCGGGGGTCTTGCCTTCGAGCACTTTCTTGACCTCTGATGAATCCGCGCCCATTTTTTCTCGGAACAGTTCCAGCGAAGCCACCAGCTTGGCTGTTTCAAGATCCGCGTACATCGGATCTTCGGCAAACAGACCGTGTTCCAACGGCCCTCGTTTGCTCTGCGTGTATTCCGGCAGCCGTTGCGCATCCGGCTTGGCATCTTCCGCTGCCAACCGCACGAGCAAGCGCGCGTCGTAAAACAGCCCCGTTCCAAACGCCCTGCCTTCCTCAATAAACATCATTCTCGCCTGGAGCCGCGCTCGCTGTTGCTCGGCTTTCGCAACCCGATCCCACGCACTATCCAACTGTTGTAAACCGTCGGATTGCCGCAGTCGCGCCCGCAGCAAGGCTTCATCCTTGCGCTTCTCGTCGATCGTTTTTCCGCGCAACGCCTCTAACCGCGGCCGCATTGCCTTCAAACTGTTTTGAATCCCAAAGATATTTTCCTCCGCCCGCCGCGCCGCCTCCGGACTTCGCGCGGCAAACGCAAAAAGCGCCTTCTCCATCCGTTCCATCTGCTCAATTCGCACCGGCAAACTCACATCGCGCATCCCCTCCAACACCGCCACCGGCAGCAACCGATCGGTATGCCCCGGATGCCCGCTCACAAAAACCGGTTCCCCTTCCACCACGCCTTTCTTCGCCAGATGCAGATAATTTTCCACATGCGCCGGCTTTCCGTTTTCATAAGCGCGAAGCAGAGTGATATCCAGATCGAATCGGGGATATTCAAAGTTGTCCGTGTCCCCCCCGAAGAACGCCGATCCGATTTCCGGCGCAAAGACGGCTCGAACATCGGTGTATCTTTTGTTGCGATACAGGTGATACAACGCGCCGCCATAGAGGGTGACGACATTGCTTTGAAGGCCGGTGGACTCGAGCGATTTGCGCTCGATATCCGCGATCGCCGCATGCCGCGCTTTGATCGATTCTTCGGTCGACAATTTCGTATCCACCGCCGCGTTCACCCGTGCCGTAACATCTTCGATGGAGACCAACACCGTCAGTTCCGCACCAGGCAATGGCTGTTCTTGATCGCGGGTTTTGGCGAGGTATCCGTTGGCCAGATAATCCTTCCCCTCGCGCGAAATATGGTGCAGCCCGTTCGCCGCCACATGATGGTTGGTCAGCACCAACCCTTCCGCGGACACGAACGAGCCCGATGCCCCGATGCGCACGGATGAAAGCCGCAGGTGTTCAGCCCACTCCTTTGTCGGGCGAAAACCGAAGATCTTTTCCATGCGCGCATCCGGCAACGCATTGGGGAGCCACATCCCTTCCGTCGAAAGTTCAGGTTTACCGGATTGCATCGTCACTGCCGAGGTTCCCGGCATCGCCTGCCTATCGCGCGATGTGCTACATCCCCCGAGTGCCACGAAGATGGCGACCGTCAAAAGAAACAGACCGCATTCAATGTTCATCAAGATGACTCCGTAGAAACGTTGAGTTACGAATACGAAAACTCCCGCGAGTACCCATATTACTCGTTTTGCAGGAGGGCTGAAAATGGCACGAGAACCTAGTCCACCCTACATCGCCCCCGGCCTGCCGGGGGCGATGTAGGGCGGTTCAGCCCATCCGAGCGGCAATGCCTTTCTGGCATGGAAAGGCAAATCCACTTTGCATAAGTTACGGCCGAAACAAAAAAAAATGAAAATATTTGCCCATTTTGTTAGAAATCGTTATTCTTCTCGTATAAGCTACTCGTAGAAGCTAGTAGTGCCGCATTTCCCACGTTTCGGTCAGAAGTAAATAGGAGACCTTCATGCAAACCATTCCCCGGGTCCGCCCAAACGGTCGTTCTTTAGTAAATCAGTCCCCGAAGGCTTTCACGCTGGTGGAGCTATTGGTAGTCATCGGGATCATCGCCTTGCTGATCTCCATCCTGTTGCCCGCATTGAGTAAGGCACGGGAAAGTGCCAACCAAGTGAAATGCATGGCTCAGCAAAAGCAGATCATGCTCGGAATGATTCTTCATTCGAACGATCATAGGGGCTATATGCCGTTGGCCGGATTGATCTTCTCCGGCGGAACTGAACCGAAAAACGTCGAAGATGCGAAACAGGAAAAGTACGAATACTACACAGCCGGAACGGTCCAGCATATCAGCTCAACCGCCGTCGGACTTGCGAAATACCTGGGTCAGGATTTAGACCGGTCGTCCCGGGCTGCCGTCGAAAAATCCATGTTGAGTGGAACGATCCGAAAAGTCTTCAGTTGTCCATCTGATAAAGAAGGTGGCCGCTACGGTGCGACTGTGAACGAAGGGGGCTCTTTTTGGAGCAGCTACGCGTTCAACGAAAGTCCGCTCGGGTGGGCCGGCGACGGGTCAGCCGATCCGAATGGCAAAAACAGCGGAGTAACGGACCACAAGCGACTTCGCGGCAAAGTATCTCGATTCCCACATCCTTCGCAACTTCTGATGTTTGCAGATGCAAAACCGCGCGGTAGCGGTTACAATTCCGAAAACCCGGATAGCTGGCAGCTCTTTAATGACTCCGTCGTCGATGCCACAATGGATGATTGGTATAAGGGCACACTAAATCCATCGCCCCCGCACAAGGGTACTGGTGATCCTGATCTGATTGATAAGAACAAACACAAGGGCCGAATTGTGATTGCATTCGCAGACGGCCACGTTGAAAACCGAATGATGAGCTTGGGTAGCATGGCGAACATCAGCCTCACGGTTGATTTTGGCCGCTCTAAATAAATTGGTCGAAACTGAGTCAACTCACGCTCACCTCGAAGAAGTCATTTAGCCGGTCTCACTTGCGACCCGTGTCCACAGGGATAAATTCCCGGACACGTCTCACAAGTGAGACCGGCTGCTTTATTTAGCCCGGTCGCTTGCGACACGCGTTAGAGCACCTCGCACATCTGCTAAACCCGATTCGCACGCGAACCGGCTAAATAAATCCACAATCGTTACACGCTTGCGAGTGGAAACGTACTGGCAGTTCCCCCATACTCCCTGACAAAACCCGGGCGAGACGCCCAAGCAGTAGAACGATTGATGGGCGTCTTGACCATAGGAGTCAAAGGTTTACTGTGCTTTTTGATCATACAAGGTCGCGGTAGTCCCAGACCTTTGCGTGTCGGCGGGCCCAAGACACGGGTCTCGGAGTACCGCGACCCGTTGCACCCGACATCGGGCAACCTACCAACCAAAAAAATCTAATATCCGCTTATTCCCTTTGGGTGACCCGCACCGCCGCCAAGTTGCCTATCAGGCATATTCCCGCATTGATGCCCCCCGTTTTCGATTGACTGACACCTTTACAAGTGTTATCTCTTCCCTATGCAACCAAAGATCGAAGAACCCGACTTTTCAATAAACGTTCTAAGTTGAATCCGCCCCTGAGTTCAGTTGACGATGACTGCTTAAAAAACGCCGCCATCCAGTTGCTTTTCACCACGCAAAATAGCTTCTTCCGGTGTTCGGAACTGCATGCCTCACGCCTTCGCACAATTCTCCAGATTACACGCCCGCTTGCGGGCGCAAGTGCCGATTCGTCGACGAAGCAACAAGGCATTCACGATGGTTGAACTACTCGTCGTCCTGGGAATTATTGCAGTGCTTCTGGCGATTGTTCTCCCCGTGATGTCTCGAGCGCGTGCGGCGGCCCGATCGGTGACCTGCCTTTCCAACCTCCGGCAGATCAACGTCGCGTTTCACGTGTTCGCACAACGGCATCATGGAATGCTGCCCGATCCCTCCGTCACTAACATATCCTGGGAGGCTTCCCTCCTGCCATTCACCAACACAAAAACGTTCGGCTGCCCCGCGGACGGTGAGTTGCTCCCCACGCTCGGCTCCAGCTACGACTGGCGCGACACGCCGGACCCGCAAACCACACTCGCCGGCAAAGATATTCTGGGCCCGCATCGTTCGAGCCTCGTGCTGGCGTTCGAGTCGCTTCCGGGTTGGCATGTCAAAGGACAAATCAACGCAACGCTCATGGATGGGTCGGCCCGCTCGATGACTAACGAACAATGCCTGCGCGATCTCGACCGATCGAATGACCTGCCCTGAACGATCGCAAATGACCTTGGAGATTCCGTGCGGATACTCATTGCTGAAGATCACCCGAACCTCGCCCGCTCGCTAGCCGACGGACTGCGGGAAGAAGGTTTCGCCGTTGATCTCACGCATGATGGAAATGAAGCGCTTCATCTGTCGCAGAGCAACCCGTACGATGGAATCCTGCTGGATGTCATGCTGCCCGGCAAGGATGGCTGGACCATTCTCAAAACGCTCCGCCAGCGTGACATCAATATCCCCGTACTTTGTCTCACCGCCCGCGACGGTATCGAGGACCGCGTCAAAGGCCTGAACCTTGGCGCCGATGACTATCTGGTCAAACCTTTCGCCTGGGATGAATTACTGGCCCGCGTCCGCGCGTTGATTCGTCGCGCTCATGGCAAAGGCTCTTGCGTGCTTCGCGCGGGTGATCTGGAAATCGATACCGCTGCCAAAACCGCGTCGCGCTCCGGCAAATCCATCGAGCTGAGCGCGCGAGAATTCACGTTGCTGGAATATCTCGCCCACCGCAAAGGCCAGGTGGTCTCGCGTACCGACATCTGGGAACATCTCTACGATCAACACGATGAGGCGGCCAGCAACGTAGTGGACGTCTACATCGGATACCTGCGAGCCAAAATAGACAGGGATTTCCCGGTTAAATTGATCCAGACGCGTCGCGGGCTGGGGTATGTCCTTGGACCCGAGGAATGAACATGTTGACCCAACACGCGCATCTGCCTTGCGCGATCGTACCGCGCCCATGACTCGCCGCATCGCGCTTGCCATCCTCTTCACGGTCTGGTCGATGTTGATCGCCGGTGGGTTTATCGCCTATTTCACGACCCGATCCATTCTGCTGACCAATCTCGACGACTCCCTGGCCAGCAGTGCCCTATCCCACGCGGTGCAAGAGCGCGATTCCACTTTGGAGCCGCCCCTTCAAATTGTGCGCCCGGATCGGTATGTGACGCAGAACGAGCTTAAACAGACCCTTGCCCGCCCATCGACTTATCCTTCCGGGCTCGAGCCGCAGGTGATCTCCGCCCGATTCTCCGGCTCCGCCGATCAGCGGCTTCGGACGGTCACGGTCAAATATTTTGCCGTGCCGGTCGGGCAGCGCGGCGCGCCCCGATCTTTCATCACGACGATCAGCCGAAGCGCGGTTGAGTTTGATGCGATGATGAACCGATTGTCATACACATTTGCTTTATTTGGGTTAGTCGCCGGTCTGCTGACTGCGGGCGTCGCCGTTGCGGTATCCAAATCGGCGCTAAGACCTCTCGCCGCCACAGCACAGCAAGTCGGCACGATTGACGAACAGCATCTCGATCGGCGCATCGACCGAAGCCGCCTTCCGTCGGAACTTGTCCCCATGGCCGATCGCCTGAACGAAATGCTTGCGCGGCTCCAGGATGCCTTCGCCCTGCGAACTCGATTTCTCGCCGACGCTTCCCATGAGTTGCGAACGCCCGTCGCCTCGCTCGTCACGACGCTGGATGTCGCGCTCGCCCGACCCCGTGAAGCCGACGCGTATCGTCGCACGCTTGAAACTTGCCGCGCCGATGCCCGTCAACTCCGGCACCTCGTCGAACAACTCATGGAGCAGGTTCGCAGCCAAAGCCCAAGTCCCGCTGAACCCGCGCAAGTGGTCGATATTTCAACCCTGTTGCGCGAATGCTCTGCTAGCGTTGCCCCCCTGGCTCAGGAAAAGCAAGTGACGATTGTCCATCGATTCACCGATCATCTTTCCCACGCCGTTCCCCCCCGCGGGTTTCGGAGCGTGGTTATCAATCTCTTGGGAAACGCCATCGAATACAATCGACCCCATGGGACGGTCGAGTTGTCGTGTTCCTGCAACGGGCATGGGCTGAATCTTGCGATAAAGGACACGGGGATCGGAATCGCCCCGGAGCACTTACCGCACGTTTTCGAGCCTTTTTATCGGGCGGATAAAGCACGGCAGCAGGACGCGGGGCATCTGGGGCTCGGGCTAAGCCTCGTCAATTCCCATATCAAAGCGATGTCCGGAACCTGCCAGGTGAGCAGCGAACCCGGCGTGGGCACGGATTTTCAGATTCTCCTTCCTCCTTTGAGCCCAAAAGCTCAACCCACTCTCCCAACCCCACGCTTTAAATAAATGAAACGGTTCTCATGGTCATCTCATCTACAGGTGATATACTCTGGAAATGCCGGAACGAAAAATGGTCATGTCTCTAAAGGTGAACGGTGCGGAATAATCGGACAATCTCGCAGGATGTGGTTCAAGTAGCCTGCCTCATCGGCCTACTTGCACTGTCGTTCGAGGTGCTTGCCAGTGAGCCTGTGGCGAAGAAGGCGATAATGGCCACTTCCGTCACCGGGCCTTCGGCGAAATACTCCATTTCCATAAAGGGTTACCTGCATGGCACCGGCACCGCGTCGCTCAACGGCAAGACCTTGGCGATCACCGCCAAAGTTTCCGATGACCAGGGAAACGAGGGTGATTTTTCCGCCGCAAGCCTGACCGTCGATGCCACCAACCATTTTACCGGTACTGGTACTGCCCTTGGCCAGGAGATGAAAATCTCCGGTCGGTTAGACCCGATGACTTCCAAAGAAACCGCGCTGAAAACCGATCGAATCGTATGCAGTTATAAGCTACCCGGTAGCGACGGACGCGGCCGCGTTGCCGGTTACGTTCCGGTCGATCCCACCACAGCCCCTCCGCAGCCACCCGTCACTCCGCCGGGCGACGATTAAGCAATCACCCGTCTCCGTTTCACCGAAATCACTACCGCACCCCACCCGGCCCAAGCGCTTGCGATTCCAACCGTGATCGCGTCGCCCACAATCCCGCTGAAGGCGTGCTGATGTAGTACACCATCTCCCCATCCGCCATCGTGTGCCAACCTTCGTTCATCGTCCGAGCATCGTACCGACGCTGAACTTCCTCTAATTCGGCATGCGCAAAATGAACGCTTTCAACCTCCGTCTTCGTCAGCTTCGCCGGCGCATACCGTACCGTAAATCGGCCTTCCGAAGTTCCATGCATCAGATGAGCCGTGCCGTGCGCCAAATCCTGCATGTCCGCGTTTTCTTTATACAATTTGAGGCATGATGGCGTATCCCGATATCCATACTTCCGAATCAACGCATCCACATCCGGCTGCTCGCCAAACCGCTCCAGACCCGGCGCGATAATCAACAGTTCGCCCCCATCCGCAATCGCCATGCGCGTGCGATACACGGCTTTATTCGCCACCCATGTACTGCGAAATTCATCCGCCTGCATCACCGCCACAATCTTCCTCACCGGCTCCTCAAACACCGTGATGTTCTGTCGCTTGCTCGCCCGAGCCGCCTGCAAATAAGTCTCCAGATCATCCCCGACATATATCCCCGTCGTCACCAACTTATTCTGCACGTCGCGGTTCATCACGATCTGCACATAACAGTCCGGAAGATGGCCAAGGAACTCATCCTCCGCCCAATTGAAAATCGCCCGCGTGGGGGTGATCAAATTCCCCAGATTATTTTCAATTCCCCACGTCGCCGACGCCATGTGCGATGTACAGATCGTATCCTTCCCGGCGACCCCGATGAAATAATTTTTATTGTGGTTCGCGAACCCCAGCACCTCATGCGGCACTACATGCCCGACATTGATGATCAAATCCCAGTTCTCTTTCATCAGCATCGTGTTCAAGTCTATAGGAATCTCCCAATCGACTTTTCCCGCTGTGTATTCCTGCACCACCCGGGCCGGCACAACCCCGACGCGCGTCACGCCATTCCGCCAGTCGTGCGCGTGGATGCGCTCGTTCGGGATATCCCCAAACATCCACCGATTCTCCGCCGAAGTATGCGGCACATGTTGCCCCAGCGTCGGAATCACATGCGTATCACAGCTCTTCGGCAGCAGCTTATAAAGCATCTCCGTAATCACCCCCGCCCCGCTGTGCGCGCGCGTCAAATCCGGCGGCAACAAAAGCACGCGCCGAAAATCCACCTTCAATCGCGACCGCGCCTCATCCAGCGTCTTCACCGCCAACGCCTGAATCTCTTCCCGACTTAACGACGCGCTCTCCTGCGAAAACCACGGCATGGCCATATCTCCTTCAATTTCACCGCAAACAAAGAACGCCCACCGGAGCTTGCTCCGGGGAAACTTTCCTCTCAGATCCGCTCACATCCCCCCCATCAACACCGCCAGCAACCCCTTCTGAAAATGCAGCCGATTCTCAGCCTCCGCAAACACCTGCGACTGCGGCCCTTCCATCACTGCATCGCTAATCTCCAGCCCCCGATACGCCGGCAGACAATGCAGCACGATCGCGTGCTTCGGTGCTTTCGACAGCAGATTTTCATCGATGCAGAAACCCGCGAATTCCGCCAACCGCTTCTGCTTCTCCGCTTCCTGCCCCATGCTGACCCAGGTATCCGTGTAAAGCACATCCGCATCGCGAACCGCTTCAACCGGATCATCGGTTGTCTCAAAATCCATCTCCGGAACCTGCGTCATGATCCGATCCACCTCCGCTCCATCCAACTGATAGCCCGGCGGCGTCGCCACGATAAATCGCATCCCAAATTTCCCGCACGCGGTCGCCAGCGATCGGGCAACATTGTTCCCATCGCCGATGTACGTAACCGTCTTTCCCTTCAACGATCCAAAGTGTTCTTCGATCGTCATTACATCGGCCATCGCCTGGCAGGGATGACTGTAGTCCGTCAGCCCGTTAATCACCGGCACGGTCGCATATTTTGCAAGTTTCAAAACTTTGTCGTGCTCAAATGTGCGCGCCATAATGCCATCGCACATGCCCGACAATACCCGCGCCACATCCTGCGCCGGCTCGCGCACCTCCAGCCCCACTTCCTCATGGCGCAACAGTAACCCCTCTCCACCCAGATGCGTCATCGCCACGGCAAAGCTCACCCGCGTGCGCAGGCTGGGCTTCTCAAAGATCATCGCCAGCGTCTTCCCCGCCAGAAGCAGGTCATTCCGACCCGTCAACTTATGCTGCTTCTTCAGCTTGGCCGAAACATCCAGCAGATGCCGCAGATCTTCAGTCGAACTGTCGGCGAGTGAAATAAAATGTTTCATTATTCAATGTCATTTGTCAGTTGTAGGTCGGTCAGTGGTCAGGGGTCCGTTGTCAGTTGTAAAAATGCAATGCATTGCTTGTATTTACAACTGGCAACGGACCCCTGACCACTGACAAATTCACAACGGACAACGGACATCCTCAAAGTGTAATTTCCGTTCCAATCCCCGATTCCGTGTACACCTCAAGCAGCAGCGCGTGCGGGATTCGGCCATCAATAATGTGGGCCTTGGTGACCCCACCTTTGATCGCCGTCACACACGCCTCCACTTTCGGCAGCATTCCCGCGGAAATCACGCCGCTCTTCACCATTTCGTCAATCTGATTCACCGTCAGTGATGGCACGCGCGATTCCGGATCTTTCGGATCACTCCGAATGCCATGCGTGTCCGAAACCACCACCAGCTTTTCCGCCTTCATCGCCGCCGCCACCGCACCGGCGGCCGTGTCTGCGTTGATATTCAATCGCCCCCCCGCCATGTCTCGCGCAATTGTCGCGATGCATGGGATCGAATCCGCCTGCACCAGCAATTGCAGCAGCCGCGCGTTGACCTGCGTTACTTCCCCGACCAACCCCAGATCAATCCGCCGGCCATCGGGCCCCTGCAAATACGTCTTCTCCGCAAACAGCACCACGCTGCTCAAGCTGTGCAGCCCCATCGCTTCGCAACCCTGCGTTTGAATAAAGTTGACGATGAACTTATTGATCTGATTGCACAGCACATGCTCGGCAATCGCAATCGTTCGCTCATCGGTATACCGTCGCCCCATCACCATTTGCGGAACAAGACCTGCGGTTTCCATCGCCTGATTGATTGCCTTCCCTCCCCCGTGCACCAGCACCGGTTGCATGCCCACGTAGTTGAGAAAGACGATGTCAATCAAAATATTCGACAACGCCTGTTCATCGTCCATGATCGACCCGCCGACCTTGACAACAACCACCTTGTCATGAAATCGCTGGATATACCCCAGCGCCTCGACAAGAGCAGAGGCTTTATTGATCGCTTGATCCATCATCTGTACGCAGCTCCCGGGTAATGAAAAAACGGACCTCAAAATAGGTCCGAATAGGAAAGACAGAAATTGTAGAAAGAAACCCCCTCAATTTCAAAGCTCTTGTCCCCTCACCTTGAGAATCCTCACCACCCTCATACAATCCCATCCTTAGATGATCGAACTCGGCATCAACATCGACCACATCGCCACCCTCCGCCAAGCCCGGCGTGGCAACGAACCCGATCCGGTATGGGCCGCCGTCGAGGCGGAACTTGGCGGCGCCGATGGCATCACCATCCACTTACGCGAAGACCGCCGCCATATTAACGATCGCGATGTTCGCCTCCTCCGCCAAAGCGTACAGTGCAAGCTTAATTTGGAATTGAGCGTCGCCAAAGACATCGTCGATCTCGCCGTCGAGTGCATTCCCGATCAAGTCACCTTCGTCCCCGAGCGACGGCAGGAAATTACCACCGAGTGCGGCATCGATCTCACCTCCAATCCCCAAACCGCGCAACCGCTGGAGCGCCTCAAGAAATTGAACATCTTCACGTCGGCGTTTATCGACCCGGATGAAAAGCAAATCATCGCCGCCGCCAAGCAAGGGTTTGACGCGGTCGAATTGCATACGGGTGATTACGCCAATGCCAAAGGCCCTGAAATTCAGGTTCAACTCGATCGACTTCGTCGCGCCGGTGAGTGGGCCGCAAACCACAACCTTCGGCTGCACGCCGGTCACGGGTTAAACTATCGAAACATCGGCCCGATCGCTGCGGTCATCGGAATGGCGGAAGTCAATATCGGTCACTCGATTATCAGCCGCGCCGTGTTTGTAGGTTTGCGCGAAGCGGTTCGAGAAATGAAACAGTTACTCCCCGGAGTTTCTCCACTAGAATAAAACTGGCGTGGCGTGGTTGCTTTGGCAACCACGATCCAATCCATCTTCGTAAAAGGATTTGCCCATGTTCAGCGGTGCATTTACAGCCATTACAACTCCCTTCCAAGAAGGCAAGCTCGACGAAACTCGACTGCGCCAGCAGATCGAATTTCAAATCAAAGGCGGCATCGACGGCCTCGTGCCCGTCGGTACCACCGGGGAATCGCCCACCCTTGATTTCGCCGAACACGAACGCGTCATCGCCCTCACCGTCGAAGTCGCGCGCGGCCGCGTCCCCGTCATCGCCGGCACCGGCGGTAACGCCACCAGCGAAGCACTCGAACTTCACCAGTTCGCCAAGAAAGCTGGCGCAACCGCCTGCCTCTCCGTCAATCCATACTACAACAAGCCGTCGCAGGAAGGCTTGTATCACCATTTCATGACGCTCGCCGATCGCGTTGATTTGCCCATCGTGCTCTATAATATCCCCGGCCGTACCGGCATCACGATGACTCCGCAAACCGTCGCCCGCCTCAACAAGCACCCCAACATCGTCGCCATCAAAGAAGCCACCGGCATCCCCGACATGACGACCGAAATCCTCACCCTCTGCGACATCACCGTCATCAGCGGCGACGATTCGCTCACCGTCCCCCTCATGGCCCTCGGGGCCAAAGGCGTCATCAGCGTCCTCTCGAACCTGCTCCCTGCCAAGATTAAGGCGATCACCAAGAACTGCCTCGACGGCAACTTCGCCGAGGCCCGCGCCATTCATCTGAAACTGTTCCCGCTAATCAAGTCGATCTTTCTCGACGGCAACCCCGTCGGCATCAAGCACGCGATGAAATTCGCCGGTCTCGATAGCGGTGAACTTCGCCTCCCCCTCTGGGAAGCCAGCGAAGCCACGAAAAAAACCATCGAAGATTGCATGAATGCCGCCGGCACCTGAATTCGAAAAATGAACACCACCCCCCAAGCCGGAGGCCCAAGGCGCAGCCGACGCACCGGGTTCTTTGTATTTTTTAGCGAAGGATGCGAAGAACCCGGTGCGCCAGCTACGCCTACCGCCTCCGGCTTGAAAAACACGATCCCACAACCATGACACTCCTCTGCGTCCCCATTTTCGTCACCGATTTCGATAAAGCCCGGCGCGATGCCGCGCTCGCCGCCGAATCCGGCGCAGACATCATCGAACTGCGAATCGATGAAATCTCTCCGTCCAATGAAACCGATCTCGCCTCCTTGACGGACTTCATCAAGAATCTCGGCACCACCGCCATCATCACCTGTCGATCTGCCTGGGAAGGCGGCCTTTGCGATCTACCGGACCCGGATCGCCTCGCCCTGCTCGGTCACATTGCGACCGAATGTGTTTCGTATATTGACTTCGAATTGAAATCCTACGAACGCCGCGCCGAGTGGAACACGGATGGCGGCGAAAATGTCATCGATTCTATATTGTCTCTCCCACGTGACTCTCGCCCCGGTGTAATCTTCAGTTCCCACGACTTCGCCGGCCGCCCCACCCGCCTCACTTCCATCGTCCAATCTCTCTTCGAAGGCCCGTCCGACGTCGCCAAAATCGTCTGGACCGCCCGCACGATCCGCGACAATCTCGAAGCCTTTGAAATTCTCCGCCATCGCGCGAAGCCCACGATCGCGCTCTGCATGGGTGAACACGGAATCATCAGCCGCATTCTCGCCAAAAAATTCGGCGCGTTTCTCACCTTCGCATCGCTCACCAAAACCACCGGCACCGCCCCCGGCCAGGTGACGATCGACGACATGAAAAAACTGTACCGCTGGGATTCCATCGGCCCACACACCAAAGTCTACGGCGTGGTCGCCAGCCCAGTGATGCACTCGATGTCCCCCGCCATCCACAACGCCGCCTTCGAGGCCGTCCAACACGACGGCGTCTATCTCCCTCTACTCGTCAACGAAGGTTACGAAAGCTTCAAAGCCTTCATTGAAACCTTCCTCGATTTCGAACCGCTTCATCTGTCCGGCTTGTCAATCACACTGCCCCATAAAGAAAATGCGCTGCGATACCTCAAAGAAAAAGGGGCCGAGATCGAACCCCTTGCCCAACGCATCGGGGCCGTCAACACGATCGTTATCAACCGTGAGGCTGGCCTGAAACTGCGCGGCCTCAACACCGACTACGCCGCGATCCTCGACAGCATCACTACCAAACTCGGCATCCCCCGCGAAGCCCTCTCCAACTATCGCGTCGCCGTGATCGGTGCCGGCGGAACCGGCCGCACCGCCGTCGCCGCCTTGGCGCATTACGGCGCCACCGTCGTCGTCTACAACCGCACCAAGGATCGCGCCGACGCTCTGGCCGCCGAATTCAACGGCAAGTCCGGTCAGGTCGTCTCCGCCCGCATGGAAAAGCTCTGCGACAGTTGCTGCCATATCTTCATCAACTGCACCTCGATCGGCATGTACCCCCACATCGACGCCAGCCCCCTCGGCGACACTCCTCCCGAATTCACCGCCGACACGATCGTGTTCGATGCCATCTACAACCCAATCAAAACCAAACTCATTCAGCAAGCCGAAGCGGTCGGCGCAAAAACCATCAATGGCGTAGAAATGTTCGTCCGCCAGGCCGCCACCCAATTCCAAGCCTGGACCCAAATCCCCGCCCCCACCGAAGTGATGCGGAAAGTCGTCGAATCCCGCCTGTCCCCTCCCCCGGTAATCCGGGGGGAGGGTTAGGGTGAGGGGTCTTCGCTGGCCCGTCAAAAAGTTCCAAATTGGCGAGCGATTCTTCCCGCTTCCCGCATGAAATTTCCCGCTATCTTCAATCCCAGCGATGGCATGTGTACAATGATGTGGTAATACGAGGCCTCTTCTGAGGATCACATGCAACCGACGCAGGATGTTCTAACGCAGTGAAAATGTCACTACTCGGACGCAGTGAAAATGTCACCTGTTTGGCAAGTCTGTTAAACGGTCCGGATGGATCAGTTGACGATGACATCGAAGGAACGGCGGCGGTTGGTGGTGTTGAACAAGGTTGTGTCGAAGGAGTTGACGCGTGTTGATGACGGTGATCGACGATGCGACGGGTCGTCGGCGCGGTCGGTTTTACGGGTCGGAGACTCTGGCGGCGGCGATGGATTGCCTGGGACGGTGGATCGTGGAGTTCGGCGTTCCTGGCGCGGTGTACGTGGACCGGCACGCGATCTATCGTGCCGAGCGCGATCCGACGGCGGCGGAGCTGAAGGCCGGGAAGAAGCCCGTGACGCAGTTCGGCCGGGCGATGGTGGAACTGGGCGTGGAGTTGATCATGGCGCGTTCGCCGCAGGCGAAGAGTCGCGTGGAGCGGAGCAACGGGGTGATGCAGGACCGGCTGGTGAAGGAGATGAGACTGGCGGACATCAACGGCATCGAGCAGGCGAACACGTGGCTGGAAAGCAGCGGTTACCTTGCGAAACTGGACGGCCGGTTCGGCATCGCTGCGGCGGATCCGATCGATGGGCATCGCCCGCTGGTGCTGGCGCTGTCGGACGTCCAGTGCGAGAAGGAGTCGCGACGTGGAGGTGTGGGAAGCGTTTCGACGGGACGCTGACGGTCTGCGGCGCGTCGGGGCGATTGGAATCGGCGGAGTTGACGAAGGCCGCGCACGCGGAGCAACACATTGCTCGACGGCGTGCGAAGCGCAGGAAACCGATCGTGAACAACAAGGTGTCGAAGCCGACGGCGTAGCAGCGTCCGCCGGCATTCGGCAAGGCGGCGCGACATGCCGCGCGAGGCTGAGTCATTCGACGGAGAAGCCTCGCGCATCCCCCCCGGGGAAAGTAGGAAACGGAGCCTTCGGGTAGTGACATTTTCATTGCGTCTAAACTGGTGACATTTTCATTGCGTTACAACAGACGCGGTTCAGCCGTAGTGGGCGGTGACACCCTTGACGGTTGCGTTCAATCGTCAGTGGACGACATCTTTAACAACTTTCATAACCCGCGAACGTATCGAGCATCGCCGGTATTGGCTGAACCACTCACTTCGGCATCTCGAAGTTTGCGATGAACACCTGCGAGGTTTGATCCTTGGGTCGCTTGCTGGTCCACATCAAATATTTCCCATCCGGGGAAAAGACCGGCAGTACATCGGCACCTGGGCTGTAGGTGATTCGCGTTTGATGGGAGCCGTCATCGTGCATTAGGTAGAGTTCGTAGTTGGTGTGCCCGTGCTTGCTGGTGGCATAGATGATGTGTTTGCCATCGGGGTGCCAATAGGGTCCCCAGTTGACGTTGGCATCGTCGGTGATTTGGTGTTCGGCTTTAAAGCCGGTGATGTTTCCGTCAGTGTCGAACGCCAGATCGCCGACGAAGATTTGGAGGAGGTTGTTGCTTTTGCGGTCGCTGCGGAAGACGAGTCGCTTACCGTCGGGGGAGAAGAACGGGCCACCGTCGTAACCGGGGGCGGTGGTGATGCGCGTCTTCCCGGTCCCATCGACTTTCATCACATAGATATCGAGGTTGTCATTTTCCTTTGAGGTGTAGCAAATCCATTTGCCATCCGGGGAGAAAGAGGCTTCGGCATCGTAAACGTTGTTTTTGGTGAGTGCTCGCTTGGCCAGATCCACCTTCCCCCCCGTGCCGGCGTGTTCGACCTGTTGTTGCCAACCTTCGGCCAAAAAGATTTCCATCCCATCGGGGAACGCCCATCGGTAGTTTCCACCTTCGCGCTGATAACCGCTCGTGGGTTCATCGGGCTTTTCCTTGCCTGCGGTTGATGCGAACAGCAGTGACTTTCCATCGGGTGAAAAATAGCCGCAGGTGTTTCGCGACGGTTCCGAGTTGATCTGGGTTGGCGTTTCGATTCCGACGATATGGCCGGCCTCACGCTTCAACTTCGCTACGAACATCTGATACTGCTGCTGGCCTTTGGGAGTGGCCTGAAAAATGATCCACTTCATATCGGGCGAAAAATAGGCCTCGCCGGCTTTTTCGAAGCCATTGGTCAGTTGCACGACATTTGATAAAAAATCTTCTCGACCCGGATTTTCAACTTCGGCCGCCAATAGTCGACCGGCATCTAAAATTGTTAAGACCAAAGTGCATACGATTGCAACACGCATGAGATAACTCCTTAACGACGAAAGACAAAGAACGAGCATCCGTTGAAACCGGCTGATGGTATCGTAGTCCACCTTCGAGAAAATCGAAACAAATCAGATTTGGCGCTTTCAAATTGCAATGTAAATCACCATACTAACCGTGCAAACTGCGGAAGAAAGTTGGGTGTTGGTCGCAATAATAGTCACTATTTTTGCGGTCTGATTTGCAAGGGCTGCGCTTTTTGAAACCGCTGATTCACCGCTGTAAGACGACTCAGGAATTGCGCGCTCGTCAGGCTTGCGATCAAGCGTGGAGAGGTTTTGGATTCCAAGATCAAACAATTTCTCGAAAAGGCTTTAACCAAAGTCGACGAGCACGAAACGCGCGGCCTGCGGCTCGTGGATGATGCAGCGCGCCTTTGCGGTCGGGTTCATGCGTTCATGCGCATGGATATTCTCACGACGGA
>JBBRMF010000062.1:0-22251 GCA_038230975.1 Tepidisphaerales bacterium | reverse complement strand
CTTAGTAATGGCGCGACGATTCGCATCACAGACGCAGAAACAATCGGGTATGCCGGTACTGGATCCTACCAACAGAGCGGCGGATCAAACCGGGCGTCTTCGTTAATCCTCGGTTCACAAACGGGCGGCATTGGAACCGCAACCATTTCTGGCGGAACATTGAATAGCGACGCTCCGATCGCGGTTGGCGTATTAGGGACCGGAACGCTCGTCTACAACGGTGGCACGATCTCAACCCCTGCAATCAACATCGCTACGGCGATGGGTAGCCATGGATTGTTCACCGTCAACGGGGGTAATTTGAGTTTATCTGGAGGCGTGACCATCGGCGCATCCGGCGCAGGCATTTACACGCAAACAGCAGGTTCAAGTCAGTCTGGATTTATCCTGGCGGGGGACAAAATCGGAGGTGTCGGCACGGCAACTCTTTCCGGGGGCGTACTCAGCGCACCCATTGTTACTGTTGGCAATCTTGGCGTGGGTCGGTTCAATCACTCAGGCGGATCACTAGCCACTCCGAGTCTGACACTCGGTGCCGGCATTACCGGGTTCGGCAATTACGTCTTGAGCAATAATGCCATTTTGAATGTGGCCGGAGATGAAACCATCGGAAATCTGGGTGCCGGTATTTTTACGCAGAGCGGGGGCGTGCATACCGTCAGCGGAAAACTCCTTATCGCGCCGACGAATGGTAGCCAGGGATTCGTCACAGTCACCGGCGGTACCATGACCGCCACTGCGACAATCAACAACGGAACGCTTGATATCTCCGGCGGCTCGGTGGATCTGGGTCAAATCACGGGCACCGGCAACGCCTTCTTCGGAAGCACCAACGGTACGGCACTCGTGGTAAACGTGCCCTATTTAAACCAGTCCTCTGTAACCCTGCGAAAAACCGCGACCGTCAACTTACCTAACAATGCCACGCATGGCACCAACTCACTCGGCACTCTCTCAATTGTTTCAAAAGGACTTCTGGATATCGGAAGCAGCTATTTATACATCAACAACTCCGCCACTCCTTTGGCGAAGGTGAAACAATACATTAACGCATCGTACAATTTGTTTGGCGGAACCAATCCGAATGCTCCCATCGCAGGAGACTACAACGGCCGCGGTGGGATCACCAGCTCTGTGGCGAGAGCGTCCTATGCTTCTGATCTTGTGATCGGACTTGGTTACTACGACGGGGCACTTCAAGATCCAGCCAATCCCGACAATGTTGGCCAGCTACTCGGTCCTAACTCAAACTCGGGCCATGGTGCGGGCATCCCGCTCAACCAGATTCTCGTTCGCCCTACGTTGACAGGCGACTTGAACGGTGACGGCGTCGTCAACGCCTACGACGTCGGCCTGCTCAACAGCTTTGGGCTGTTCAACAACGGTACAACCCAACTGGGATGGCAGGTGGGCGATTTAAATGGGGACACGTTTGTCGATTCAAAAGACGTCGCCATCTTCAACTCGGCGGGTAACTTCAACAACGGCCAGTACGCGGTCGCCAAGGCCGCCAAGGCCGCAATGAGTCTCACCGGTCGCTCGGCTTCTCCGGCATCGGCGGTGCTCAATCCGGCCAACGGTACGTTGGCGTTCACGTATGACCCGGCGACGGGCGATGTGAAGGTGAACTACAACGGGTTCACGGGTTTCGCCGGAAAGCAGACGTTCAATACCACGACGCGTGCCCTTAGCCTCATCGACATTGCGATTACCGGTGGTACCTTTGCCCTGGATGCCAGTAAGCTGACGCAAGCGGCCCAGACGGCTCTGTCCGGGGTGACAATCACCGGCAATACCGAGATCAACATGACGGCCGTCAACGGC
The DNA here is from genome assembly GCA_038230975.1 of Tepidisphaerales bacterium. Classification (GTDB taxonomy): domain Bacteria; phylum Planctomycetota; class Phycisphaerae; order Tepidisphaerales; family Tepidisphaeraceae; genus JANXVV01. The sequence continues at coordinate 20,427 of JBBRMF010000062.1, read as the reverse complement.
TACCTGCCCGACGGTATCGACCTGGGCAACATCCTCCCCGCCAACCTCGACCCGGCCGCACTCGCCAACGGGCTGACCTTGACGTTCAACTACACTGGCAGCCGACAACTATCTGGTGGAACGGCCGGCCTGATTGTCGGTGGTGTGCCAGAACCGACGACTCTGTCTTTACTAGGCCTAGGTGCCATCGGTCTGCTGGCCCGCCGCCGTCGCACGAAATAATAGCGACGGTGACCGCGCCAGTGGTGTGGTTTTCAACCAATGGTATTATCGAGACGGCCAAATCAATGGTTCAGGGGATACCTCGCTTCGTCTCCACAAAACTTGTTTCTGTTGTTGTTGAGCGCGACGAATAAGCGCCGCTCATTTTGAGAGTTGGCTCGCACACAAGCATTGCCGAGATCGCCAGAGGTCAGTAAATTAAAAGTCGATTGTCAATGGAAACAGGTGCTAAAAGAAGCGTTATGGAACCACAGCCGCAATCCAGCAAGATGATTTGGACAGGACGAGTTATGAGTGCCTGCGAGATAGCCGATTGCGGGCATTGATTCCATGGCGAAGTTGATTCGCAAATCATTTGTTGGTCCCGTGGATTTCAACGACAGGAATAACACATGAGCAGAGTACGGGTACTCGTCGGAACGCGCAAAGGCGCGTTTATTCTTACCGCAGATGGAAAACGAGATCATTGGGATGTCACCGGCCCTCATTTTGGTGGCTGGGAGATCTACCACATGAAGGGCTCTCCAGTCGATCCCAACCGTTTGTATGCCTCGCAATCCAGCGGTTGGTTTGGGCAGTTGATCCAGCGTTCCAACGACGGTGGAAAAACGTGGGAGCCTGCGGGCAATAAGTTCACCTACGACGGCATTCCCGGCACGCATCAATGGTACGATGGGACGCCTCATCCCTGGGAATTTAAGCGGGTATGGCACATGGAACCCTCACTGACCGAAATCGATACGGTCTATGCCGGTGCGGAAGACGCCGCCTTATTTCGGTCGAAAGATGCGGGTCAAACCTGGGAGGAATTGTCGGGTCTGCGTGGCCATGGGTCCGGTCCGCGCTGGGCACCTGGCGCGGGTGGGATGTGTCTGCATACGATCCTCCTCGATCCGAAAAATCCGGAGCGGATCTTCATCGCCATTTCCGCCGCCGGTGCATTCCGTACCGATGATGGCGGCAAAACCTGGAAGCCTATCAACCAGGGTTTAAAATCCGAACATATTCCAGATCCGCACGCAGAAGTGGGTCACTGCGTTCATCGGATTGCCATGCATCCTTCCCGCCCTTGCACCCTGTTCATGCAAAAGCACTGGGATGTGATGCGCAGCGACGACGCGGGTGATTCCTGGCGCGAAGTCAGCGGCAACCTGCCGAGCGATTTTGGTTTCCCCATCGATGTGCATGCACATGAACCTGAGACCATCTACGTTGTCCCGATCAAGAGTGATTCCGAGCACTACCCGCCGGAAGGGAAGTTGCGCGTGTATCGAAGTCGAACGGGTGGAAATGAGTGGGAAGCACTCGCAGACGGTCTGCCGCAACAGGATTGTTACGTCAATGTCCTGCGCGACGCGATGGCTGTCGATTCCCTCGATTCCTGTGGCATCTATTTCGGCACGACCGGCGGGCAAGTCTATGCTTCGCCGGATGCCGGCAATCACTGGTCCCCGATCGTTCGCGATCTCCCGGCAGTGGTCTCGGTGGAGGTGCAGACACTTCCATGATCAGAATCGTACTGCCATCTCATCTGCGAGTACTGGCGCAAATCAATAGCGAAGTGAAACTGGATATCGAAGGCCCGGTGACGCAGCGATCCGTTCTCGATGCGCTGGAAGTTCGCTATCCGATGCTGTGCGGCACGATTCGGGATCATCACACAAAACAGCGGCGTCCGTTCCTGCGTTTCTTCGCATGCAAGGAAGACCTGTCGCATGAATCGCCGGATGCTGCGCTACCGGAGGCCGTTGCCTCAGGGGCTGAGCCGTACTGCATTGTAGGGGCCATTGCCGGCGGGTAGTTCGGCGATAACCGCGAGTATTCAGGGAAGATTTTGCCCCAGCCGCCCGAAGCCGGTCAAACACTTTTTGACTCACCTGCACTGCCACATTTGGGACAGAACTTTCCCGTGCGGGGATTGCCACACTGCTTGCACTGTCCAGCGTCCAGGCTGCACAGTGCCAGCGCCTTGTCGGTGGCGTCAGCCACAATTTTTGCCGCTTCAGTTCGGGCGTCATTCATCATGCGAGCAATTTTGACCTTCGGTGCATTGCGAATGAAGAAAGCGATTGTCAGCAGCCATATCGTGAGGGTTCCGACAACGATGCCGACACACGCCGCGATCCCGCCTTCATCCATGCGATACGGATACATCGATGCAACACCGATCAGGCTTGCGATCCCCCCTCCCAGTTCCACGATAAGCAAACTGCACAGGATCAAAAATCTCGCTGCCATGATAGACCTCCGGTCGAATGCCAATTCATTGCGATAGGATTTGTAAACCCTACCCATCCGCGTAAAGCTCTGCAAACAAAATCTTATTTCAGCACGTTCTGTTTTGTGAGATAAGACTTGATCAGATACAAACGATGCGGACGCTTAGGAGTATCACATTCATGCAGCAGCGTTTCGGAAATAGGCTTTTCGCGATAGCCGTGGTGGTTCTGATGGTCGGCGGTTTGCCTTCATACGCGGCCAATCGTCCTTCCATCGACTACAACCGTGATATTCGTCCGATCCTTTCTGAGAACTGTTTCGCCTGCCATGGCCCGGACGCCAACAAGCGCAAAGCCGGGCTTCGGCTCGATGTGCGCGAAGGCGCGATCAAGCCGTTGAAGAGCGGTGAGACGGCCGTGGTTCCCGGCGATGCGGGTCACAGCGCGATGCTTGCCCGCATACTGTCTGATGATGCCGATGAGCACATGCCGCCGGAGGAAACCGGGAAAAAGGTGACGGCGGCGCAGGCGGAGCTGCTGCGGCGCTGGGTCCAGGAAGGGGCGGTTTGGAAAGGGCTCTGGTCGCTCGAAGCCCCGAAGCGGCCGGAATTGCCCGAGGTGACAAATTCAACTTGGCAGAAGAACGCCATCGATCGATTCGTGCTCGAACGGCTGGAAAAAGAGGGGCTCAACCCTTCTCCCGAAGCCGATCGCCCCACGCTGATCCGGCGCTTGTCGCTTGATTTGACCGGCCTGCCGCCGACAACCGCCGAGGTGGATGCGTTTACGAAAGATGCGTCGCCGGATGCGTACGAAAAAGTGGTCGATCATTTTCTCGCCAGCCCACATTATGGAGAGCGGATGGCGCTGGAATGGCTTGATGCGGCCCGCTTTGCCGACACGCACGGATACCACATCGACAGCGGTCGCGACATGACCCGCTGGCGCGATTGGGTCATCCATGCGTTTAATAAAAACACACCGTTTGATGTTTTTACGGTCGAGCAGTTGGCCGGGGATCTACTGCCGAATCCGACTTTAGAGCAGAAGATCGCGTCTGGGTTTCATCGCAACAACATGGTGAACTTTGAAGGCGGCGCGGTCCCTGAGGAATATCTAACTGCGTATAACGTCGACCGCGTGAATACCACCGGCGCGGTCTGGCTTGGCCTCACCGTCGGCTGCACACAATGCCACGATCACAAGTACGACCCGATCAGCCAGAAAGATTTTTATCAGCTCTACGCGTTTTTCAACGGAGTGGCCGAGAAGGGACTGGATGGCTCCCGGGGGAATGCGGCACCGGTGATGTCCGTCGGTACGCTGGCACAGAACCAGGAGATTACCAAACTGACGAGCGCGATCGATGACATTGAAAAGCAATTGGTGGCGGCGAACACTTCGTGGGATGCCGCGCAACTGACCTGGGAAAAAGAGCAAACGAATCGACCGGATGCCGGACACGTGCAGTGGATCGCTGCCGAACCGCGCGAGATAAAATCGAGCGGTGGGGCGAAGCTGGATGTGTTGGGAGATAAGTCGATCGCGGTCACCGGGCCCAATCCGGCGCAGGATACCTACACGGCAATGGTTCTCTCGCCTGTCGTCGGCATCTCGGGAATGCAACTGGTAGTTCTACCGGATGAAGCTCTCAAGGCGAAAGGTCCTGGGCGCTCGGAGAATGGGAATCTGGTGTTAACCGAAGTACATATCGGCTATGCGTCGATCAACGATCCGTCGAAAGTGAAGCCGATCAAGATCAAATCGGCGCAAGCCGATTTCAGCCAGGACAACTTCCCGGCGTCCAACGCGATTGACGGTAATCCGCAGACGGGTTGGGCGATTTTCCCCGCAGTGGGCCAAGCGCATACGATTGCTTTCGAACTGGAAAAACAGATCGAATCACCCGGCGGGGCGTTGCTGAATGTCACTCTGGAATTCAAGAGCCAGTTTTCCAATCATTCTGCCGGGCGATTTCGGATCTCCGCGACCAGCGATAAATTCCCCCTCGGGCAAACGCGCGTGCCGGCGAACGTGGCGGGCCTATTGCGGCTTCCGAATGAAAGCCGAAGCGATAAGAATAAAGCGGAGATCCGCACCTGGTTCCGAACGAACTTAATGCCCGAATACAAATCTCTTCGCGATCAATCGGACAAGTTGAAAAAACAGCTTGCCGTTGCCAACGCGAACCTACCAAGCACGATGGTGATGCAGGATCTGGCAAAGCCGCGCGACACCTTCATTCTCATGCGTGGCCAATACGACAAACCGGGCGAAAAAGTCACGCCGAATACACCCGCCTGCCTGCCACCCATGGCGGCGGGTGCACCTAAGAATCGCCTTGGTCTGGCCCGATGGCTGGTTGATCCCGGCCATCCGCTGACCGCCCGCGTGATCGTCAATCGATACTGGCAGATGTATTTTGGCACCGGGCTGGTAAAGACCGCCGAGGATTTCGGCACGCAAGGCGAGTACCCCACGCACCCGGAACTGCTCGATTGGCTGGCCACGGAATTCATTGCCAGTCATTGGGATGTCAAAGGCATGCAGAAGCGGATCGTGATGTCGGCGACCTATCGGCAGGCTTCGCATGCGACGCCGGAATTGATTGTGAAAGATCCTGAAGATCGTCTTCTGGCGAGAGCGCCGCGTTTTCGGTTGCAGGCGGAGTTTTTGCGAGATCAAGCGCTGGCCGTCAGTGGACTTTTGAATCGAGAGATCGGCGGCAAGAGTGTTTCTCCGTATCAACCGCCGGGCCTCTGGGAAGAGTTGATGTCGCGAAGCGACGGGGCCAATTTTACCGCGCAATCATACGTGCAGAGCCATGGCCCGGATCTTTATCGCCGGGGCATGTACACGTTCTGGAAGCGAACTTCACCGCCGGCATCGCTCACCACGTTTGACGCACCCGATCGTGAAGTCTGCACGGTTCGTCGAGGGCGAACGAACACGCCGTTGCAGGCGCTGGCGCTGATGAACGATCCGACCTACGTTGAAGCCGCCCGCAAACTGGCCGAGCGCGCAATGACCGAAGGCGGCGCGACCGCAGAAGAACGCATTGCGTATGTCTACCGCATCGTTTTGGCGCGTTCACCGAGGCCGCAGGAGTTGGCGGTGTTGCGAAATGTGTTCGATCAGGAATGGTCCGGTTATCGTCGCAATGCAGAAGGCGCTTTGAAACTGATCAGCGTTGGGGAGTCGGCACGGAATGAAAAGCTGGATGCCAGCGAACATGCCGCGTGGACGATGGTCTGCAGCGCGATTCTGAATTTAGATGAGACAGTAACGAAGAATTAGAAACTTGAACAGGTCGATCATGAATGTCGAACAGGAAATTCGTTTGCGACTCACGCGCCGCCAGTTGCTCGGGCGCGCCTCGGTCGGCATTGGCACGGCGGCGCTGGCGTCGTTGTTGAATCCGGGGCTTGCGACGGCTAAGCCGCAAGCGGCGTTTCTAAATTTTGCGCCCAAGGCCAAGCGCGTCATTTATATGTTTATGAGTGGCGGGCCGTCTCATATCGACCTCTTCGACCACAAGCCGGCGTTGCGTAAGTTTCATGGCACTGAGTTGCCGGAATCGATCCGCAACGGTCAGCGCATCACGGGTATGACCAGCGGACAAAAGTCATTTCCCTGCGTGGCGCCGATGTTCAAATTTGCGCAGCATGGGAAATCGGGGACATGGCTGAGCGAGTTGCTGCCGCACACTGCGGGCATTGTCGATGACATTGCGCTGGTGAAGTCCGTCAACACCGAAGCTATCAACCACGATCCGGCGATCACGTTTATCAACACCGGCAGCCAGCAACCGGGACGGCCGAGCATCGGATCCTGGTTGAGCTATGGCTTGGGAAGCGAGAATCAAAATCTGCCCGCGTTCATCGTCATGATCTCACAGGGAAGCGGGAACAAAACCGATCAACCGCTCTTTTCGCGATTGTGGGGCAGCGGTTTCATCCCCACGCAACATCAGGGTGTGCGATTCCGCAGCGGTGGCGATCCGGTGCTTTATCTATCGAATCCGCCCGGTGTTTTGCCCGACAATCGACGGCAGATGCTCGATGCGGTGGGGCGGTTAAACCAGATGGCCGAGCAGACCGTCGGCGATCCGGAAATTGATACGCGCATCGCCCAGTATGAGATGGCTTTCCGCATGCAAACCAGCGTGCCGGAAGTGAGCGATCTATCCGGTGAAAGCAAGGCGACGTTGGCGATGTATGGCCTGGATGAAAACGGTAACGGCAGCCAATATGCCCGCAACTGTTTGCTCGCCCGCCGACTCAGCGAGCGCGGCGTGCGGTTTATCCAACTCTTCCACCGCGGCTGGGATCAACACGGCAGCCTTCCTGAGCAACTCCCCAAGCAATGCCAGGATGTCGATCAACCTTCCGCAGCGCTGGTGAAGGATCTGAAAGCCCGCGGTTTGCTCGATGACACGTTGATCGTCTGGGGCGGGGAGTTCGGTCGAACCGTGTACAGCCAAGGTGCGCTCACCGCCACGAACTATGGCCGCGATCATCACGGGCGCTGCTTCAGCACGTGGATGGCCGGGGGTGGAATCAAACCCGGAATCACCTACGGCGAGACCGACGATTTCTGCTACAACATCGTGAAAGATCCCGTTCATATCCATGACTTCAACGCGACGGTTCTTCATACGCTCGGAATCGAGCACACGAAGCTGACCTACCGTTTTCAGGGTCGAGATTTCCGCCTCACCGATGTACACGGCGATGTTGTCAAAGGCCTGCTTTCGTAGGATGCTCCACCGATTCATATAGCCCGGCGTTTACGCCGGTTCTTTCGACGTCGGCCGAGAGGAACCAGCGTAAACGCCGGGCTATATGAATTTCGAATCCGAATTCGATGTCCCGGCCAAACCTCAAATCATCCATGCTGGTCGATATTGCGGCGTAACAAACGCTTTGGCCTCCGGGCTGTTCGCTTTTTGAGCGACACCATCCCATTCGATCTCGTGACCCACCCGAACCGCAAGAACACCGGCCAATCCGATTTCAGTCAGGTGGCCCCCAAAATCAAAGTCGCTTGAAGTTTTGCCCTGTCCCTTAATCGCATTCACCCACTCCTGCATATGTCCAACGTTGCGCGCAAGCGTAATCGGGACAGCCTTCGTGGCTTCGTGGTGATTGATGTCCTGGAAGGCAGTTTCGTCCTGTAGCTTGATCACCACATCGCTGTTCCAGGGGTTGGTGAAGATCACTCCCTTTTCTCCAACGAAGAGGCAGCCGTGCTCGGGACGCTTTGTCTTGGCTCCATGCAGATCCTTGAGCAGCTCATCATCCGGCAGACGGCCGCCGTCGTACCAGTGGACGATCAACGGAACCAGATCACGGCCGGAATCCAATTGTTTACGTGCGGGGAAATGCATCTGCAGGTGAGTCGAATGTGCATAGCTTTCCTTGCCAAGTTCTTCACCGGTCGTTTCGATCTTCGTCGCGTAGGTCAGGTCAAGTGACCGCAGGGCGGTATTAAAGATATGGCAAGTAAAATCAGCCAGTGGACCACCGCCAAAGTCAAACCAGTTGCGCCAATTGAATGGATGATATACACCCGATTTGTACGGGCGATACGGGGATGGGCCGCACCAGAAGTCCCAGTTGAAGCCGACGGGGATGGGATCTTCACCGGCGGGTCGTGAGGCCCCCGGCCCGCTGTTGGAGAGCCATGCATGCACTGCGGTTACCTGGCCCAACGCTCCGGCTCGAATCAGCTCCACGCTTCGTCGCAACGAGGAATCCGCGCTGCCTTGATTCCCAAGCTGGGTGATGACCTTCGGGTTGGCGCGAACCAGCTCGCGCAGTTCACGGGCTTCGGCGAGCGTGCGCGTCAGCGGTTTTTCGCAGTAGACGTGCTTGCCGGCCTTGATGAATGCTTTGCATAACGGCGCGTGCCAGTGGTCCGGTGTGGCGACGATCACTGCGTCGAATGAGGCGGCGTCGTCGAGCAGCTTTCGGTAGTCGCCATACGGCTTGGCCCCGACCGCATTGTCGCCGCGGTCGTGTGCCAGGGCGATTTGTTTTTCGTCGAGATCGCAAATCGCGACGATGCGCTGGTGGGCCGCCAAAAGGCCTTTCATATCACTGCGTCCCTGCCCGCCCGCGCCGACAAGAGCCACATTGATTTTAGAATTAGCCGTCGTGGCGGCTGCTGGCTTCGGAGATTCTGCCGCCAGAATCAGAGGCCCCGCCATGAAGCTCGTGCCGGCCAATGCCGACCCCTTTAAAAACTCTCGGCGTGAAGTTGCGGAGGACGGAAGAGCAGTCTGCTTCGTTTGCGGCATGGTTTATTTCCTTGAGCCTGGTGATTGCCGGATTGTGGCCCGGCTGAAACTGTCCACGCTATTTAAAACTCCGCTTGATTCGGAACGTTGTTGGTATTTCTTACCCAACCGCCCCGCGGGCCGATGTGGACGATCTTCCAAGCCGGAGTTGGAAGAGATCCACAAGTGCTGCGGAGGCTTTGCCTTCGACATGGAGAGGGTTCTGACCAAACGCATCGGCCAGCGGGGGCGAAAGCTGCCGGGAAACATGGTATGATTTCGCTCATGATCGCCCTCAACGCTCATTACGACGGCAAGGTACTCGTTCCCGACGAGCCGCTGGACCTGCCCGCGAACCAGAAGGTCCGCAACAGCATTGAGTCGATCGACGCCGATCCACCGATCGCGCGGCCGCGCACGGACTGGCACGCGTTGATCGGCATCGCCAATGAAGGGCCGACCAATCCTAACCCGCGCTTTCCCGATGAGGACTCGCTCTGGGAAGGGACCACCGGCAATCACCTGGAGAACGGCCCCAACAAGCCACCGCGCCAATGATCCTCGATACGTCGGCGATTCTCGCATTGCTCTTCGACGAACCGCACGCAAAGTGGGTCGCCGATCAGCTCAGCCTCGCACCGGACGTTCACATGAGCACCGTCAATCTCGCCGAATGCCTCATCCACCTGTACGACCGCAAACCCGCACAGTCCGATCCCCTTGTCCGGCGCTTTACGGCAATGAACATTCAGTTCGTCGCGCCCGATCGCGCTCAAGCCGAACCCGCCGCCCGCGCCCGGCTGCGCTTTCCAATCAATTTTGGCGACTGCTTCGCGTATGCACTCGCGAAAACGCAAAACGTCCTCCTACTCACACTCGACCGCGATTTCCGATCGACGGACATCCAAGTCATGCTGCCGCCGGAACCGTGATCCATGTTATCCGATGGCGATCCCAGGTGAGATGCGAATTCCTTTCGACCCGAGGATGACCGACATTCATTTTACCAGAACGCTAAACGCGGGACCGGTCCAGTGCGGCAATTGGCTAGGCATTACCAGTTTTTGGCCGAGAGGGATCGGCCGCGTCGCGAGCCATGCTGCATTCGAAATGCGACCAATCCTCGAAATACTCAATGTGCCGGTGAAAATCGGTCTCGGGTTTACCACTCCATGTGAGACTAACAACTGCGAACGGATATCCACCTGCTTTCACCTCGTTGGGCTTGCCGAAGTGAAACAGGATTTCATTCGTGTCAAACCTCCGAGCGACTACTTCCGGCATCGCAGCAGCAATCTGTGGATATTCTTGTACGAACTCGCGTACGAGCCGCTCGTATTCCAGCATCACTGCCGCATCATCTTCCGGCGAGCTGAATTCGCCGGTGAGCGATACCCAAGGGCCGACGAATTTGGCGTCCCGTGGGACTTCGTAACGGCTCGGCTCCGGTTTGCGCCATCGCTTTTGTCGCTGGTGATGCATAAATATGATTGACCTTACCTGTAGCGCAAAATAGCAGCCGCAGTGGGCTAGACCGCCTCCAAGTGGGCTTCGCTGTCATCATTTCCTGGGATCCGCCTAAGCTCGTCGATAAAGCGATCAAGTAGCGCGGGTTCGGAGCACAGGTACATCGTCGCGCAGCTTGCTACCGTCTTATTTCCGAACTCGCCGAAGTCCGACTCCTGCCGACAGGAAATGAAAAGACGCCCCGGCTTTGGGAAGTGAAATCGAGCGTGGAAGGCACCGCTGCCGTACTCGCACCCAAACTCGCCAAAGCGGACGTCCAGGAGGCCTCCGAAGATTTGAAACTTGAATGTATTGAGGTGCGCGATCGTATCGGCGAAGTTCCCGTATGTCACGTACACCTTGTTCGCAAAACGGGACATGCCGTCAGCGACCTCAATCGTGAGCTCGACCATGTCATCGTCGGACCAGATACTAGCGATGTGAATGCCTCGATCCATGGCGTCGACTCTACCGGCCTAACATTCCAGCTCAACAAGCCCGGACTCTAGCGATTCTTCTTGGTAGCCGAGTTCAGCGCCACCGCCTCCCGAACAAGTGCCCGCAACGCCGCTTGATTGACCTTCTCTCCCTCCCGAATATCGATCGCCCGTCGAGTATTACCGTCAAGACTCGCGTTGAACAATCCATCCGGGTCATTCAACTTGGCCCCTTTGGCGAACGTCAGCTTCACCACTTGCTTGTAGGTCGTGCCGGTGCAGACGAAGCCGTCGTGAGACCAGACCGGAACTCCCCGCCACTTCCACTCCTCAACGATCTGGGGGTCATCCCCTACGTAAACCCACAGGCGAGCCTGTCTGGTTTGACCGGGGGCGAGCATTGGCATCACGGTGTCATCGGTGTGGATCGTCACCATCTGCACGACCGTAAGCTTCTGTTGGCGCGCTAAATACCTTGATGAACCGCTCGTTGCTTTATACCAATCGCACCTAACTCTCTTGCGCCGTTCAACGCATGTTCGGCAGTGCCCGCCCTTCCGAATCTGCCACATGCCCAACATGGGGAGTAAATTAAATTGCTAACACCGACCGCATTTCGTTACCATTTGCCTCATGCAAACCATAAACCGCTGCGCTGTGGTCCTGATGCTGCTGCTGGTCGGCTGCCTTGAGAATAATCCGGGTGGCTTGAGCGAGCAGGAATGGGCCTCGCTTTCTCCTGAAAAAAAGGCGGATTTGCGGATGCGGCAGGACCAGCTCGATGAGCAGCGCCGCGAAAACAATAACCGTGAGACCGCCCGGCAGGACGAGATCGCCCGCCTTGACCAATTGGCGCGTCGGGAGGACATGGAGCGGGAGGCCGTCCACTCGCGGGATGATAGCAGCGAGGCCATCCCCGGTTGGACCTACCTTGGCCGAGCCGACTCGGTTTTCCAGCGTGATCAAACCGGCTTTCAACTCGGCAGGGGCTACGGACGATTCCGCGAGTTGAAGTTCGTCGTCCGCGGCGGCGAGCTTGACCTGTATAATATGACGGTCTTCGTCGGTGATACCGAGGCCATCAGCCCCAACGTGCGCGGCCACTACGAGCGCGACACCGCCTGTCGAACCATTCACTTCCCCGGCGGCGAGCGGACCATCGTACGCATCGATTTCGATTTCCGAAGCTCCGGGCACCGCCAAGGCAAGGCAACGGTATTTGTTTATGCGAAATGAAGAGCGCTGAATAAGTGAAATCAAGGGAGGTCTGTTTCACCACGCATCAGCGACAGTTGTAGTTTGTCTGCGGAATACACCGGCATTTGTCTGGATCGAGCGAGCCGAGGAAACGCTGGCTTTTGAGGCTGATTTTTTTCGCCGGTTCCTGCTTGCTAACTCGATAAGACGCCGATAATGCGGAGTACCTCGTACCCTTCCCTTTTTCCCCGGGAAACATCATGCGAGTTTTTATGTTCGGATGGCTCTGCGTGTTTTCGCTTTTTGGCGGCATGTCCCTAACTGCCGCAGAGACGGTTACTGCCGGGGGGATCGCGGTGATGATTCCGGATGGATGGGACCATGCGGATGCCGACGGTCGGGTTGTGCTGACGCCGAGGGATTTGCCGCAGGGGGTCGGGTGTACGCTGACACTGCTCGGGGGCAAAGCGTTGGAAGGTTCGGTTACGGATCACCTGACGGCGGCTTGGGACGGAGTGGCGTCCAAAGGAAAAGTCATCTGGGATGACAAGGGGAAAGTGGACGGCGCTGGAAACCCGATTGAAGTGGCAAGTCGCGCGGGGATTATTGAGTTGGATGGCGTGCAGTTCCACGTTTGGGCGGTGGCGTACCACGCCAATGGGCGCGTTGCGCTGATGTTGCTGGCGAGCAACAAGGCCGAGACGTTTAACAAGTACACTCCGGCGGTGGCTGCGCTGATCCAGAGCGCGAAATCCGTGCCGGTGGCGGCGGCACCGGCCGCAGTTAAGATGGACGCCCCGGCGGCTGGTGTATTCGGTCACGTGCGATACACCGTCCCGCCCGGCTGGACCGAGAAACGCGACGCAGGCGGCGTTGTTTTCTCGCTCAGTAAACCGATCCCGGATGAGGTGCTCGAATTTCGGTTGATGAAGTCACGGCCCGCCGCTGGAAACCTGAGCGATGCGACGGCAACTGCCTGGGCCGACGCGTTTCAGGTGTACGGCGCTCAGAATACGGACCGGGCCAACGACACTAAATACAAGGCCGAACCCGCTCAGAAATCGTTCAAAGGTTGGGAGTATGTCCGCGCCACCGGGCTCCTGAGTGCAAACAAAGATGAGTACTTCCTGGGCGTGATGGTCATCAAGATCAACGACCGGATTGAAAGACTTCTGATCATTAGCATGATGCGGAATCACCATGAACGCGGCAGCCTCTATGACTCCGCCGCCCACAAGCAGATGATCGATGAGTTCATCTTCGGAATGAAGTTCGACGACTGGAAAGATCCTGTCGTGGAGCCGGGACTTTGAAGGGGGACGGCATCATCGGCTTCTGGCAGGGCATCGCGATGTTCAGGGGAGCCTTGAAACCCGCTTATGCCATCTTTTACTCCAACGGCCAGGTGTACTTTGGGAGCCACTTCCCAGTTGCGGGCTGCGACCATCTAAATACATGGATTGAGGCCGAGCGACAACCCAGGTACTGGGGCACGTACACGTTCAAAGAGGGTGCGGGAGTCATCAAGATGCCGTTTGGCGAAATCCCGATCAGGGCCAAGGTTGACGGTCTGGTTCTGACCACAACCGGGCAAGACCACGCCTTCGTCCACATTCCCTCTGTCGACGGCGCACGTTTCAATGGCACGTATGTCATGAATGAGTCTTATGAGAAGATCCCCGTAATCACCTTCGCTGCCGACGGGCGTTTCAAGGACGAAGGCGCGCTGCTGGCGCTGGATCATGATTACTACAATCCGTTCAGCATTGTCAGAACCCCCGGCAGCGGCACCTATTCGGTTAAGGACCACACAGTCACCTTCCGCTATGCCGATGGGCGAGCGTATCGCCTGGCATTCCCCGGCGTCGGTTATGACAAGACGGACTCATCGCCTCGCCAATTTTCCTTGGGTATCAACGAAGACGAGTTGAGAAGGCAGTGATATTGCGCGCACAGGCTTCTTGGGGTGTGGATCGATCACTGTAACTTTCGGGCGCGGCGCGCGGATTTGAGGCCACGATCAACCTTTACGACGGGGTACTTGAGGCCCCCGACAGCGGTGTAAACCTTTAATTTCATCTCGCCGGCGCTGTTGCTGTTGATAGTGATCAGGTCGGTGCGCGACGGGAAGTGACTATGCGGTAAAGCTGAGGTGACCGCTGATTCCGCGCCAATGATCGGGCCGGAAACCTGGGCAGACGACCAAGCGCGGCACCCGCAGCGCGGCACCTGCTTCGCCTAGGTTCCGAATCACAGAGCGCCCCTCGATTGATCGACGCAACACTTCACGGAAAGACCGGAATCGGTTTACAGGTCACGAAAACGCGCTCTAACCGTGCATCAAAAACCCAGTTTCCCCTATTTCGTTCATCCTCTGACGCTGTGTTTCAAGGTCTGGTAGCGCGACCAGGGATCTGATCGCGGGTGACACGCCTACGGATTCAACGGATAATGAGCTCGGTTTTCTGTCGCTCCCGCAACGGTTCAAAACATCCGCCATTTTTCTTGTGGTTCATTTGGCGACGGATGGTGTCTCTTAACTTGTGAGCACTCGCATGGACCCTGAGAACAAGAGCAACTTCCTCCCGATCGATCGCTACCGGAGCTATCTGCTGATTCTGGCCCATGCGCAGATGGGTCGTCGGATTCGGACGAAGGTCGATGCATCGGATATTGTCCAGCAAACCCTCCTGCGAGCTCACCAGGCACGTGACGAGTTCAGAGGGCGGGAATCCATTGAGCTTGCCGGTTGGCTGCGAACGATTCTCGCCCGCTCGATAGCCAATGCAGTTCGTGACCTCCGCCGCGCCAAACGAAACCTCTCAATAGAGCGTTCGCTGGAGGCCGAGATTGAGGGTTCATCCAGTCGGCTGGCTTGCTGGCTTGTCGACCCTCGATCCGGTCCGGGCAGCCAGTTGGCCCGAGCCGAACAGCTTGTGCTCGTTGCCGATGCGCTTGTTGACCTGCCTGAGGCGCAGAGGGACGCGATCATCCTGAAGCATTGCCGTGGCATGGGGTTGGCCGAAGTTGCGGAGAGGATGGGCCGCACCCATGCGTCGGTCGCATCGCTTCTGCGCCGCGGGCTGCAGCAGTTGCGTGAAAAACTCAGCAACCCGTCCGATCCGAAAACGCCCGTCCAGGAGTGAACCATGACCATCCCTTTGAATGATGCCACTCTTCCACCCTCGCCGCTCGACGAAGTTATTGCGGCCTACCTGCTGGCACTGGAGTCGGGCCAGAATCCCAACCGCCACGCTTGGATCGAAAAACATCCTGAGGTGGCCGAAGGGCTTCGAGCCTACTTTGCCGATGAGGACCGCTTTGAGCGCGCCGCCACTCCTCTGATGGATGCCATGGTCACTGTGGCCGCCAGCGGCATCCTCACGGATGCCGTGGTATCGATCCCCTATTTTGGGGACTACCAATTGCTGGAAGAAATCGATCGAGGTGGAATGGGCGTGGTCTTCAAGGCACGACAGGTCAGCCTCGGTCGATCAGTTGCGCTGAAGATGATTCTCTCGGGTCAATTTGCTTGCGGAGACGACGTGCGGCGATTCCGCGACGAAGCGTCCGCTGCGGCCGGATTGGACCACCAGAACATCGTTCCCATTTACGAAATCGGCGAGCACGACGGGCGCCAGTATTTCAGCATGAAACTGGTCGACGGTAGCAGCCTGCGTCGAGAGATGGCGACATTCCAGGGCCGACCTACCGAAGCCGCACGGCTGATGGTTGCCGTCGCCCGTGCCGTGCATTACGCCCATCAACACGGCATCATCCATCGTGACCTTAAGCCCGCCAACATCCTACTCGACAAACAGGGGCAACCCCATGTCACCGACTTTGGATTGGCGAAGCGATTTGGCGAAAGCGCGCATGCTGCCGAGGCCCAGATGACGCAGACCGGCGCCCTTCTTGGCACACCCGCCTATATGTCGCCGGAACAGGCATTAGGGCGTCACAAGGAGATAAGCACCTCGACGGACGTTTACAGTCTTGGCGCGATCCTTTACGAAATGCTGACCAGCCGGCCCCCGTTTGTCGGTCAGACGCCGCTGGAAGTTCTGGCCCAACTGAAGGAGGTCGAACCCTCACCGCCACGCCGGCTAAGGCCGGAGTTGGATCGTGATTTGGAAGTGATCTGCCTTAAGTGCCTCCGCAAAGAACCGCTCCAGCGATACGGCTCGGCGGAGGCGCTGGCCGACGATCTCGATCGATGGTTGCGCGGTGAACCGATTCTGGCGAGGCCGTCGGGAATAACGGAACGCGCGTGGCGATGGTGCCGCCGAAACCCGGTGGTTGCTGGATTGGCAGGAGCCGCGGTTTTCTCATTGGTGCTTGGAATCACGGCCTCATCGCATTATGCGATCAAGGCAAATGAGAAGGCAAAACTTGCCGCAGCAAATGAGTTCGTTGCGATAGCCAACCAAAAGCAGGCCGACTCCAAGGCGGCGGAAGCCGAAGCAAACGCCGCCGAAGCACGTGCCCAGACCGTGAAAGTGCAAAAGGAAAAGGATCGCGCCGACGCGAACTATATGCGTTTTGGCAGGGATCGTTATGTCGCTGATATTCGGTTGGCCCAACAGGGCTTTGAGGATGGCTCAATCGGTCGACTGAGGGATTTACTCGACGGCCAGAAACCTGAAAAGACGGTCGGCGTCGATTTGCGCGGTTTCGAGTGGCATTACTGGAATCGTCTCTGTCACACCGACCTCCTCACACTTCAGACGCATGGGGCAAGAAGCGTCGCTTACAGTCCGGACGGCAAGCTTTTGGCCTTGAGCGGCACGAACTACAACTTGAAGATCGTGGACGCGACGACAGGTCGTCAGATTCTTGATCTCTACAGGCGTCACAAGGACCCATACGTCTGGTGCGTGGCGTTCAGTCCCGATGGAAAGAGACTCGCCTCCGCAACAGGCGAATTCGGCAACGCTTCTGACCCCGACATACAAATATGCGAGGTTGCTACCCGTAGAGAAATCGTCAGGTTCAATGGCCATACTGCGGGAATCTTCAGCCTGTCGTTCAGTCCCGATGGAAAACACCTCGCTTCTTCCAGTAAAGACAAGACCGTTAGAATCTGGGACACAACGACCGGCACCGAGACCTTCAACGTCACCACGGCTTCCTTACCTTTGGGTGTGGCGTTCAGTCCTGACGGCAGGCGCATTGCCACCTGCACTGATTCTTTCCCGTTATTGGGGAAACCCGGCGAACTGAAGATCTGGGACGTGGCGGAGAAGAAGGAAATCCTGGATTTCAAAGGGCACAATGGCCGGATTTTTTGCATCGCATTCAGTCCAGACAATAAATTTCTCGCCTCCGGCGGTGCCGACGGCGTCAAGTTGTGGGATCCGAATTCCGGCAAACTTGTTCGCTCGATCGCCGGTGGTGGCGAGTGCGTCGCCTTCAGCAGCGACGGAAAACGCATCGCATCGGGCGATGGCGCGGTCCGCATCTGGGACACCGCGACCGGCAAAGAGATTTCAACGTACAAGGGTACACTGGGCCGAGTCACGAGCGTGGCATTCCGCCCCGACGGTCAACGAATCGCAGCGGCGGACGAATGGATGGTCAAGGTCTGGGATACCGCGACCACCCAGAAGCCTTTGAGTCCGTACACGGGCTTTGATTCCTGGTACACAAGCACCGCGTTCAGCCCCGATGGAAAGCGATTGATAGCCGCCGGTCACGGCCCAATTCGGGTTTGGGACACCACCACGGGCGCGGAACTCCTGAAGGTCAAGACGGGTGACAAGCCAGTGCTGTGCCTCGCCATCAGCCCTGACGGCACGCGCCTCGCCCTGGGCGGTGAGGACACGACGATCAAGCTGCTCGATGCGATCACCGGCGCGCAGATCCGCTTGCTGGAAGGGCACACTACACAAATCAACGGTGTGGCGTTTAGTTCGGACGGCAGTCGTATTGTGTCGGCAAGCGGTGACGGTCATAACTCAGACGAGCCGCCCGAAATCAAGGTTTGGGATTCCCAATCGGGCAAGGAGCTTCTCGGATTTAAGGGAAACAGCCGTCAAATCACCAGCGTGACCTTCAGCCCGGACGGCAAGCGCATCGCCGGTGGCATCACGCAGTACGGGATCTTCTCAACTGACGGACAGGGCGGAAAATATCAAAAGGAGTTTGTCTCCGGCGAGGTGCAACTCTGGGATGCCGCAACTGGACAGGCGCTCCTTCGCTTGAAACACCTTGCCCATGTTCAGAGCGTGTCCTTCAGTCCCGACGGAACGCGCATCGCGGCTGGAGGCCGTGACTCCAAGGTGTGGGACGCGACGACCGGCCAGGAAATATCCACGCTCAAAGGGCCCACCGGTCAGGTTAATAGCATTGCCTCCAGTCCCGATGGCAAACGGGTCGTGACAGTCAGCGAATCCGGAGGAGTTCAACTATGGGATCCGGTCACCGGCCAGGAATCTATGACTTTTAGACCCGGAAATGAAGGGCTACTGGGCGTGGCGTTCAGTCCGGACGGCAAGCAATTGGCCGCAGTGGGCGGACGAACGGTAAGGATATGGGACGCCTCGCCACCGATAAGCGTGACGATTGGCGTCGATGGTGCAATCCTTCCGCCTGCCAATTGAGGAGCAGGAATCTTTCTCTCCATTCAGTGGACGCCGCTTGCAGAGTTTGGCTGTGAATATCGCCATTGTCATCAGCAGGTTCGCCAAAGGCTTTAAGAAACGCTGCTATTTCGCGCCTGCCTTTAGGACCATTGCCGACAGTACAGAAGTGATGGCGACGGCACCCCTTTCTTTTTGCAAGAGGGGGCTTGACCGATCATGATTTGGAGTTGTAAAGCTTGCCTTTTGTTTAAATTTACTTGCAATGTGAAGGTCCGACTCGATATGTTATACGGGTTCCACGTCAGGAAAATGGTCAATCGCCCGTCCGATGTATAAGCTGATTGATGTGGCAATCGTTTCCAGGCGTGGTGGTTGGAAGGTAACTCAAATAGAAAGTGTCTATGACGCAAGCTGTCAATCAAGGTCAAGGCGCGGCGAATCGGGTGGGTCGGCGAGCATTTACACTCGTGGAATTGCTCGTGGTGATCGGCATCATCGCGCTGTTGATCAGCATACTGCTCCCGGCGCTCAGTAAGGCGAAGCAGAGTGCCAATCGCGTGAAATGTCTGAGCAATCTGCGACAGTTGGGGTTGGGATTTCAGATGTACGCGAATTCGAACAAGGGCCGATTTCCGTTCGATGCCGTAACGGGTAATGCGTTAGAAGCAGATTGGATCTGGTGGCAGGAAGTCAAGGTGTCAGGGAGACCCGTTCTGGATCTCAAACAGTCTGCCGTCGCCATTGCGCTCGGGACCATCACGAAAGATTTGTTACGCTGCCCGTCAGAAGACTTTGACAACCGGCCGGATGTGCGTGAGGGCGGGAAGTATCGCTACAGCTACACGATGAACTATCATATGTCGAGCAATTATAAGAATGCCAAAGGCAAGCTTCCGCCACGGGTTGGCGGCATCCACATGGCCGCGGAGCACATTCTTCTCGTAGAGGAAAATCTGATCACGATCAATGACGGCAGCTGGGAACCCCCGATGTTCGACAACAAGAATAACTACGTTCCATCGGGCAATCTCGATCTCTTGAACATCATACACGATATGCAGGGCATTAAATCGGAATCAGGATACAGTCCACTTCCCAATCCCGAACATCGAGGAAACGTCGTGTTCATCGACGGACATGCGGACTTTGTCACGCGCCGGTACGGGCACAATCAGAATCATCTGGATCCTTATTTGCCTTAGATTCACATTGCCGCGACGCTCCAGTCAATATTCAACTCATCGCATAATTGCCCCACCTGCTCCCGCAACTTGCTGATGGCAGTCGTGCGCGGAACAGACATGAGAAGTTCCATCTCGAACGTCGGCGCGCCAGTAATGGGCGCTGCGGAGAGCTTCGTTTCCATGCTTTCGATGTTCACGTTCAGATTCCGAAGCACGTGGGCGATGCGGTGGACCAGCCCGGCTTGATCCATCGCGGTCGCGGTCAGGCGGTACGGCATCGCCAGTTCACCGGCAGCGCGATTGGTGTCGGTCGGGGCGAGTTCCGCATGGAGCTGCACGGACTGTGCGAAGCGGCTCAAATCACTGCGGATCTTTCCCAACGCAGCTTCTTCGCCACTCAGCAATAGCATGATTGCGAATTGACCGCGCAGGTTGACCATCCGGCTATCTTCAATGTTCCCGCCATGCTCGAAGATAAATTGCGAAACTTCATCGACGAGCCCGGGGCGGTCCGTGCCGAGGGCGGTGAGAATGGCATGATGAGTCATGAATGCACCTTGAATGAAATCGGTCCTCTCCGCAGTGTGTCGCAAAGATAACATCGATTTCAATGGCACGCGAACCCTGCGTTCGAAGCAAATGTCTGACGAGATTACTTTTTTCGGCTCTCCGCGAAAGTCGCTGATTCCAGATTGGAATCTACCATTAGTTGGGGTATGAATGAAATCCATTGATCAAGGATGATCAAGGAAGGAATCACGCATGGACGCGGATATTGAACTGGCGACGCTCACGTCG
>JBBRMF010000061.1:0-22261 GCA_038230975.1 Tepidisphaerales bacterium | reverse complement strand
GGCCAGAACCGTGATTACCCTGATTCGCCGTGATGGCGCGTATTGATTGAATCAATACCCATGCAACGACCCGGAAAAAATATTCTCTCTCACACCGCGATCTATCTCGTCGCGCGCGGTGTGCCGGGCATCATGGCGTTCCTGGCAATCCCGCTGTTCACCCACCTTCTTAAGGCGGAAGTCTATGGCCGATACGCCCTGGTCATCACGACTGCAGGCCTGTTGAACGCGCTGCTCTTCCAATGGATTCGCCTTTCGCTGGTCCGATATCTCCCGGCACACCAAAATGATCCGGCGCGCTTCAAATCGACAATGCTTACCTGCACCGGCGCAATTATTTTCGCGCTTGGCATCATTGCAGCGGTGATTTCGATCCTGCCCATTCATAATGAATGGCAACCCGTGGCAATTCCCTGCTGGATCATGCTTTCAGTGCAGGCCATGTTCGAGCTCGTTTGCGAAAACGTCCGTTCGATGATGCGTCCCTGGTCTTTCATGTGGCTCCAGCTTGCCCGGGCATCGGGTAACGTGATCCTGGGAATGTTCCTGGTGTTGCTGGGCGCGGGGTGGTGGGGTCCGTTGGCGGGTGTCACGGCAGGCATGTTGATCGCCACCACATTCGCCTACCGTCGCGATTGGACAGGCATCCGCTGGTCTCTCGATCGGGAGATTCTTAGAAAAGTGGCCCAATATGGTTTGCCGCTTTCCTTAACTGTCGCCCTGGCAAACGTCATAGGAAGTTCCGACCGATATCTCATTGCCGGCTTTAAGGGCGAGGCTGCGGCCGGACATTATTCCGCAGCGGTTGATTTTACGACGCAGACTTTAACTCTGGTGATGATGGTTGTGAATTTGGCAATGTTTCCGTTGGCGGTTCGCGCGTTTGAACAAAACGGTCGCGAAGCCGCGCAGGAACAGATGCGCTCCAATGCATCGCTGCTACTGGCGATTGGTGTGCCCTGTGTCATCGGCATGTCAATCCTTTCCCGAGGGATCGCCAACTGCTTTTTCGGGGAAAGTTTTCGCGCGACCGCCGCCGGTATCATTCCGCTTATCGCCCTCGGTGCATTCCTGGCCGGATTGAAGGCCTACCACTTCGATGCGGCGTTTCAGTTCGCCCATCGCACGATCTATCAGGTCTGGATCGTACTGTTTGTCGCCATCGTAAACTTCGCGCTGAATTGGATCGCCATCCCGAAATATGGGATCAACGGTGCCGCCGGCGCTTCAGTTCTGGCGTACGCGATTTCAATCGTTCTGACGGCCTGGCTCGGTCGGCGACATTTTATCCTGCCATTCCCGGTGCTGTCCTGCGGACAAGTCTTGCTCGCGGGCGCGGCCATGGGGGTTGCGCTCTATCCCCTGAGACTTTTCCGAAGTCGTCCGGCAGTGATTGGGGAGATCATTGCCGGCGTGTTAGTGTATGGCCTTATCCTGCTCGCTACCAATTTTCTCGGACTTCGCGAACAATTGATCCAGCGCTGGCGATCGCATCGCGAGAATGGAATTCGAGCTGAAGTGTTAGCGCCGGTGACCCTGATGGAGTCGCAGTGAGCTCCGATTCGCACAATTCCAACACCGAAACCATCTGCATGTTCACCCCTGCAGCAGAAGGCGGTCACGCGCGGTATGCCATGGAAATGATGACCGCCCTGGCGGAACATCCCCATGCGGGTTATCGGTTCGAACTGGTGAGCGCCGAGAATCTCGAAGCTCAATTCCGCTCAAGCCGTTATCCGGTTCACGCCGTTTTGCCCCCGATTCGCGAACGATATTCCTTTAAATCCCCGTTACATTGGGCCGCGAATCGAATCGTCTATTATCCGCAGCGGGAACTGGCGTTTCTGAGATGGTTAAAATTGCGACCGGATATCTCAGCCGTTCACCTTCAGGAATGGAAACCATGGCTCGCCGCGCCGATGATTCGCGCGATTCAGAAGATGGGGAAAAAGGTGTATTACACCGCGCACAATATCGTGCCGCATCGATACCCCAAGTGGATACCGAAATGGGTGATGCACGCGTGGATTCGTCGCGCGTGTCGAATGTGCGACGGTCTATTCGTTCTTTCCGATCAGTTGTCCGGCAAATTGTCTGATTTTCTGGGCCCGGCTCACCCGCCAATTCGCATCACGCCGCATGGTGTGTGGACGGTCGGTGACAGCGTTCAAAGTATTTCGATGGAAGAGCGATTGTCGTGGAGGCGGTTGTTGTTTTTCGGTACGATCCGCCGAAACAAAGGGCTTGATCTTCTGCTCCGCGCCGCTGAAAAACTTCCGGGGTATAGCCTCACGATCGCGGGGGCTCCGGAAGATTTAGAGTATTTTCAAAAAGAGATTTTACCGCGCGTTAAAAGCCTGCGCGATACCGGAACGCGGGTCGATCTTCTGGATCGATTTGTGCCGGATGAAGAGCTCGAAAAACTCTTCGCCACGCATAGCGCGATCGTTCTCCCTTATACACAGGGTTTCCAGGCGCAGAGCGGTGTGGCGTTCATGGCGCTCGCCTACGGCTTGCCGATGGTCGCCAGTGATGTCGGGGGATTGGGTGACCTGATGCGCGAGTTCAAAGTGGGGGTCACGTTCCGCGACGCCACGCCCGAACGTTTAACCGCCGCCGTTCGTGAACTGTATGCCGAGGGCAGTCATCGTCATCTGGCCGGACAGATTCAAGCCGCCCGTCAGCATTACGCATGGAATGTCGCCGCGCGCGAAACCATTTCCGGTTACTCTGTCGCCACGCAAGGCAGAAAGGAGTCGGCCGATGCAAACGTCGTTCAAACCTATCCCGTACACTGATCTGGCCACCCTTTCATACAGTTCCAACGACGACAGCGCGCGGAATCCAACGGCCGCATTTTTCGTCGCGCTGCTCGGCTTCATCTGCTTCATGCCATACCCTTCACTTACCGTTGGCAATCGGTCGGCCATTCAATTCGGTAACATTCTCTCGTTCCTGATGTGCGTTCCGCTGCTGGCGGTTTCATGGCGTAAAAAGTCGTACCACCTGTTCCCCATACTCCTGGCTCCAGTCGTCATATCGCTCATCAAGGTTGCGTTGACAGGGAATGGTGATCTTTCCCTTTGCTTTAAATCAATCCCCTTTCGCGCGATGACCTGGTTTACGCTGCTGGCCACGCAGTATTACGCGCCCCTTTACGCGATGGAACTGCTCACCGGGATCGCGGTGGCAACGGTGCTGCACGTGGCGGTTGGTCTCTGGCAGATGTACAGCTTTACCAACGGTGATTTCCCGTTTCCGGAACTGTATGTGAATGCTTCTTTCCTCAGTGTTCAGGATATGACCAAAACCATTGCGAACTATATTCAGAGGCCTTTCGGAATTTTCCCCGAGCCCTCGGCGATGTCCAGTTCCCTCGCGCCGTTTATCGTTTTCTGGATCGCCCAACTCTGCGGCTTGGTGCGATTGAAGCGCGATCCCGCAACCTGGCAGCGCGTGCTGTTTGCCGGTGCTGCGGCCGGTGGGCTTTTGCTTATCATCATCTCGCGCTCCGGACACACTTTTGTCACGCTGGCTGCTGTGGTGGTTCTTGCCACGTTATGGCTTTTAAATTGCCGCGCCAACCTTCGCACGTATCTGATCATTCTTGCGTTCGGCTGCGTTGTTCTCCCGGCCGTGCTTTGGTTCGGTGCCGAAGCCATGACCGATCGTCTTGGAGGCAAATCAGATGTTGGCAACAGTTCATGGGAAGAGCGATCCTCATCCCTGCGCGTCGGATATCTGATGATGGTCAACGATGGCCCGGCCACACTGTTGTTCGGAATCGGGCCCGCTCTTACCGCGCCGGCGCTGTTCGGCGCATTGCGGCTCGATGCCGTCTGGAGCGTACTCCTCAATTACATCTACGAGACAGGTCTGGTGGGATTGGTGGCCGTACTGTGGGTCGGCGCGTATGTCGTGAAGGTCTGGAAATCAGCGCGATTCAATATCGTGTTTGCGGCCATTACCGGGGTTTGGTTGATCGGGATTCTACTGACAACCAGCTATGAACAGTTGCTCACGCTCTGGGTGGCGCTCGGATGGTTGACGGTGTGGCCGGACTTATGCCTGAATCAAGTGGCTTCAATTGATGAAGACCGAGTCGCCGCTCAACAACGCGACCATGATTTCGCACAAGCTGATCCAAGGGATTACGACGAGCATCCCGGACCGAAGGCGATTCAAAACGAGCCGTTGCCGATTCCAACCCGGCGGTTGTGGAGCGAGCCATGACCGATGGCACAAAAACGATCGGGATTCTCTCGCCCGGCGAAATGGGCGCGAGCGTTGCATTGCTGCTTCGCGAACGGGGATTGCGCGTGGTGACAACGCTCGAGTGTCGCGGCCCGCGCTCCGCCGCACGATGCCGAGAGGCGGGAATAGTCGTCCTGAATTCATTTCAGGAGGTCGTGCGGGAATCAAATGTCGTGATCTCTTTGGTGCCCCCGGATGTGGCCGAGACCACCGCCAGTCGGTTCACTGAACTGGCCCGCACGGCTCCGGCGGGCGCAATATTCGTCGACGCCAATTCAGTTCGCCCGGAATTAATCGTGGCGATTGCACAACGCATCACCGCTGCCGGGGTTGGCTTTGTGGACGCTTCGATCAATGGGCTGGCCAAAAATCTGCGAAGCAGCGCGACACTTTTTCTCAGCGGTCACCGCGCGCAGGAAATCGCTTCCCTGTTCGGGGATGCGATGCGCGTGAAGATTCTCTCTTGCGAACCCGGTCGCGCTTCAGCCATGAAAATGCTGCTTGGTGGCCTCTCCAAGGGAATGTGTGCGCTCTTCCTGGAGGTGGCGCTGGTGGCTCGTCGCAATGAGATGTTGCCGGAGATGCTTGAAGCATCGGCGCAAATTTACCCCGGGATCAGCGCGCTGGCCGATCGTATGCTTCCCACCTACGCCCAACATGCCGCACGCCGTGCGACAGAAATGCACGAGCTTGTATCGATGACTCAATCCGGCGGTCTCGAACCCTGTATGATCGATGCGATCCAATGTCTCCATGATCAACTGGCGTTGGTATTGTTCAGTGACCATCACGAAGATTTCACCTTACTGAGTATTATCGAACTTCTTGGGAACGAAAAGTTTTTGAGCGCAGTTGATCCGAAAAAGTGTTGACGCAAGTCGAATGCCCTCGAAGCCGAAATGGTTGATACGTGTTGATGAAAGGAAGTAACCCATGGCCAACAAACCCCGCTCAGCCCATTTGCATCCCGGACCCGGTTTCCGTGTGAAAGTGAATATTCAGCGTCTGTCTCCTGAACTCATGCGCGAGTTCGCTGAATTCCCAACGCCGGATATTTCCGATCTTCTCAATAGACTTTACGCGGTGGATCCCCTGATCCGCGTTCTGACAAATGACCGCCATACGGTGTGTGGCCCGGCGTTGACCGTCAAGGTGTTTCCGGGCGACAACCTGATGGTCCATAAATCGCTTGACGTGCTTGAACCCGGCGATGTTGTCGTCGTCGATGCCGGCGGGTCGACCTTGAACGCCGTGCTTGGTGATCTGATTTCCACCAAAGCCAAGCATCGCGGCGCATCCGGGTTCGTCGTCGACGGGCTGGTGCGCGATCTTCCGAGCATTCAGGAACTTGATTTTCCTGTGTTTGCACGCGGCACAACGCCGATTGGTCCGCTGCATCGTGGGCCGGGCGAGATCAATTTCCCAATCTGTCTCGGCGGTGTCGTCGTGAACCCCGGCGATTTGATCATCGGCGACTCCACCGGTCTGGTGGTGGTGCCCCAGGCGATTTCGGAGGAGCTGTTAGGTCGGCTCAAATCGCATAAAGTTTCGAACGCCGCTTACTTCGATTCGGTCAAGAAGGGCAATTTCTCCAATGCCTGGGTGGACAATATCCTTGCTGATCTGGAGTGCCCGCTGATTCGTGGGGACGCGCCTGAGACGATTGAAAATACGCTGGTCCAATAAACATGGGTCTCGAATAATGCCTGATCTGTTTCTCAATCCTTTGACCCTGCGAGCCCTCTACACGACCGCGATGGCCAGAGCCTTCCTGCGCTATCGCAACCCGCGACGAATGAAATCGGGGCAACATCACCGGGCGTTTTACGAACGGACCTGGCGCGAAGCCGCCGAAGAGCTCGGTGGCACCTGGACACAACTCGTCGCTGGAATCGCCGAGATCGAAATTCAAGGCAGGAAAACTCGCGTCGATGGCAGTGTATCGGAGGTCGATAGTCCGGTTACGCTCGCCGTGCTGCACGATAAACCTCTTACGCATCGGTTGTTGGCCGAGCAAGGGCTGGCGGTTCCAAGGCATGCCTGCTTCACCCTCAAAAATATCCGCCCTGCGATCGAGTTTTTAAATTCCAGCCGGGGAAATTGCGTGGTCAAACCATCGGGTGGAACTGGAGGCGGGCGCGGTGTCACCACGGGCATACGACGCCATTCTCACCTGGCTCGTGCCTCCGCCATCGCGGCCGTGTACGCCGATGATCTGATGATCGAAGAACAGATCGCGGGGGACAACTATCGCCTGCTTTATCTTGACGGCGAACTCATCGACTCCTTTGTCCGCCGTTTACCCACGGTCATTGCCGACGGGCGTTCCACGATCGCCCGCCTGGTCGACCTCGCCAATGACGAGCGACTGAAGCACGGCTCAGGCATCTCTCAGGTACTCCTGACCGTCGACCTGGACATGCGGCGGACTTTGGCGAATGAGGGCCTGTCCCTTCGTTCTGTTCCCGCAGCTGGCACAACGATCACGCTCAAAACCGTCGTCAATGAAAACAGCGGCATGGATAACACAACCGCCACACAGTATCTTTGTAATTCGATTATTGAGGACGGTGCTAAAGCCGTTCGCGCTCTTCGCGTACGTTTTGCAGGTATCGATATTGTGACGCGCAACCCGAGTGTTCCGCTGGTTGAGTCCGGCGGTGTGATTCTTGAAGTCAATGGAACGCCAAATCTCTACTATCATTATCAAAAGCACGACGGTGGTTTCCCTGTCGCAGTTCATCTTCTGCGGCGACTGCTCAATCTCGATCAAGAGGCAGCGAAATCGTCCCCGTCCCCATTTCTGCGGGAAAACGCAGGGACATTCCATTCATGAATGCCGGTGAAAAGTCCATTCAATCCGTGAACGATATTCGGGCGCATCAGTTCCTTGCCGAATCGGTTGCCCTTGGAACACCGCCGGTATTAATTCTGGGCGGCGAGGCGAACGCGCTCTCGGTGGCGCGGGATTTGAGTGGAATCGGCGTAAAAGTATTCGGCGTCGGTGAGGTGGATTCCTGCGTTCAACATTCCCGTCATTGCAAATGGATCACAGTTGCAAAAACCGGGACGCTCGAAGAATCATGGGCCGCATTTCTTCTCGGAGATGAATCAGAAT
Source organism: Tepidisphaerales bacterium (assembly GCA_038230975.1). GTDB lineage: Bacteria > Planctomycetota > Phycisphaerae > Tepidisphaerales > Tepidisphaeraceae > JANXVV01. The sequence continues at coordinate 14,889 of JBBRMF010000061.1, read as the reverse complement.
ACTTGCGCGGTGCCGTCATCTTGTCTTGCAGCGATGCCGGCCTGCAGGTTCTGATACGGCATCGCGAAGCATTGCTGACAAAGTATCACCTGGATATTTCCGCGCCGGCCGCACAGCGCTCGATGCTCGATAAGCTCACGACGTACAAGCACGCGAGGGCCGCCGGTGTTCCCGTACCGTTGTTCTGGGAAGTGGAATCGCGAGACCAGGTCCTGCTGTTGCGCGATGAACTGGTTTATCCACTTCTGGTCAAACCGCGGCTGTCCCACATCTTTGAAGCGAAATTCGGCCGCAAACATCTGACGGTTTCCACCTTTGAAGAGTTGCTGGCTACCTTCGATTCCACCACCGGTTCCGGCACTGATCTACTGCTTATGGAACTTATCCCCGGTGGCGATGATAAACTCTGCAGTTACTACACCTATCTCGATGAACAGGGCAAACCGCAATTCCATTTCACCAAGCGCATCATCCGCCGATATCCGGTCGGCATGGGCACGGCGTGCTACCACATCACCGACTGGATCCCCGACATCATCGCTCCAGCTCAAAAACTTTTCGATCAGGTCGGGCTTGTTGGTTTGGCCAATGTCGAGTTCAAACTCGATTCGCGCGACGGACAATACAAGCTGATCGAATGCAACGCCCGGTTCACCGCCTCTAACTGCCTCGTCTCTGCCAGCGGTTTTAGTCTCGCGCGATATGTCTACCACCGAATGACGGGTCGAACCTTGCCTGCCATGAAGAAATATAAGCTCGGACTCCGTCTCTGGGATCCCGTCCGCGATTTCTGGGCATACCGGGAATTGAAGCGTGCCGGGAAAATTAGTTTCGGCCAATGGTTCCGCAGTATCGTCCATCTTCACACATGGCAATTCTTTCGGGGGTCCGATCCGATGCCCACTCTCTCCCGATTCTTCAAACCGATACGCGGCCTATTCAAAAGATAAATTGCGACTCGGCAGATTGGGCGCGTTTAGAGCATTTTTCAGGTTGGTAGGTTGACCGAGGTCGGGTGCCACGGGTCGCGGTACTCCGTGACCGGTGTTCATCCCGCGCCAGAAGAGCACAGGTCTGGGAGTACCGCGACCCGTGGCACCCAGTGATGTCGCTACACCATCGTGCGAAACGCTCTAGGTCCGCTGGGGTGTGACTAAACTTCCGGCCAAGCTCAAAATGCAACCCGGAGACGCGGAGATTGCGGAGACAGAGCGGAGAGGGAGTAAACCAAGACATCGTTCTTGGAGCCCGAACGCATACCTTCCTCGTGAATTCTCGCATTGTTATTCAGCAAGCATCCGAATCAGCCGAAACCAATACAGATAATCGTCTCGCGGCAACTTTGACATGTAGTGGACGGATTCATTAATTCAGGGATGGACAGGGTTATGCAAAAGTGCTTCGCAACTGCCTTGAAAGCAGCGCAGGAACTGATCACGCAACAGGGCGACCAGATCCAAACTGACGCTGAAAAAATCGAACGGCTTCAACAGGCATTGGCCACTCAATGTTCACTGACCACGGAACGAGAAATTGAACTGGGTGTGCGCCTGCAGGAGTTGCAGGAACGTCGCCAACAGCTTGACAGCCTCGAAGTGCAGTTCGCCGAAGTGGTCGCCATGCGTGAGCAGACGGAAGCGCTTGCGGATCGGCAAGCGGTGCGCCTTGCAGCCTTGAATCAAAAGTTGGAGGCTCAGGCGAACCGCTTGGAGATTCAGTCCACCCAGATCGATCACCTGACGCAGGAGCGCGATGAATATCAATCGAAGCTCCCCAGCGGTGACGATGAAACAGCCTTGGCCGACCTCAATGCATTGCTCGCCGGACGCAATCTTTCAAGTTCGCATGTGTAGATAACGAGTTGAGGAAAAATTTTTTGGGAGAAAGTGATGACGAAACGAGTTGTCAGTAAACGGACCAAGTTGCTTTTTATCGCGTTTGGCGCTGCCAGCATCGCCACGATTTGCATTGTGAACGCCGAGGAGCCTAATGACGCGGACACGCGCGTTTCGACACCCCAGGCGATCGTGCATTCGACCGCGCCGACTCATACTGCCAAGTAAAAATTGATTCATACCTTGGGGACGGCCTGGCGCATCTGCGCCCGATTCCTGAGCCATTTTAGGAGAGACTGTGAAGAATCTGAACACACTGTTGAAGAGTTTGATCCGTGATGAGCAGGGTGGCGAAGTGCTGGAATACGCATTGATCGCCGGGCTGATTGTGGTGGCGGCTATTGCGGTCATTACGTCCGTGGGTGGCAAAGTGCTGGCCCGCTGGCAGAGCTTGAACAGCTCCATGTAACGGAAATTTTCTCACGTCTATCGCCGTGAGGATCGCGAGAGAGCCCGCTGCTTCATCGAAACATGGTTTCGGTGGGGCGGTGGCTTCATCGCGTGAAGGCCTGATCGAGAAAGCCGCGAGGACTTCCCTGCACCATGGCACTTTCCGCCGAACAATTCTCCGCGATTTTGGATCATCTGCGTTCCGATGCGACCTGCGGTCGCGATTCCGAGGAGCGGGTCGCCCCGCGCGTCGGGTTGCGCGTGCGGGCAACGGTCACCTGCTGGAAAGCCGATCATAAGACCGTAAGCGGGAAAGTGTGGATTCGCGACATTTCCGTTGGGGGAATTGGGCTTCTGATCCATGATCTGATCGAAAAAGGAAGCCTTTTCGTGATCGTCTTCGAAGGTGGGAATGGCAATATCACCGTCGTCTATCGCGTCGTTCGATGCCAGGAAGCGGGCAAGAACCAATACATTGTCGGTGGGTTATTTGAAAAGTTCGGAGAATCGCGTCCGAAATCCGCAACTGTAATCGTTGGGGAATCCGTGAAAGCATAGCGCTGACCCGTATGCAACTTCGTGATCTGGCCAACATCGAAACGGATTCCGAATTGGGTGAAACCATTTACGGTGAAGGCGGGCAGCCGCTTCTTCAACGCGGGGTAAAGCTCAGCGCGAAGTACCTGGAAAAGCTTGCCCGGATTGGGTTGCGGGCAGTCTATGTCAATGATCCGGACACTTCTGACATTGAAGCCCCGGAACCGGTTTCACCGGAGTCGCGGGCCAAGGCGGTTCACAATCTTTCACATTCTTTCGAGCACGTCGGCCAGATGTGCAAGGACCTTAGAAAGTCTTCCGTCGAGGAGATGCAGGAGCATCTCCGATCCGAACGGTTTGCCGATACGCTTCGGTCGGGGACCGGCGTCGGAGCGCTTTCGGCAGATGTGGACCAGTTCCTCGATCAGCTCATGAACCGTGAGATTCTCGTTGGTTTGAACTCCATCAAGACACACGACTCGTACACGTTCCAGCATTCGATCGATGTGACGATCATGGCGATCGTGCTGGCCAAAAAAATGGGCTGGGACCGGTCGCGACTGAAGTCATTCGCGATGGGATGTTTTCTACACGATATCGGCAAGATCTTCATCGACGCCGAAATCCTGAATAAACCCGGTCGGCCAACGACCCAGGAATTTGCCCGCATCAAGATGCATCCAACACTTGGATTTGAAGTCATTAAGGCGATGGCCCCGAGCATCGGCCCGTTGGCACCACAGGTGGCCTATCAACATCACGAAAAACAGGATGGCAGTGGTTATCCAAGAGGGCTGAAGGGGAATCAGATTCTTGGGCAGAATCTCCCCTTGCAAATCCACGATTTTGGAGCGGTTTCGGCGGTGGCGGATATTTATGATGCCATGTCATCCGACCGACCTTACCGCGCCGGTTGGGCACCGGACCGCGTTGTGACGATGATTCGCGAACTGGCCGGTACGCATTTAAACCGCATGGGGGTCGAAGTTTTTTTGCAAACCGTCGCGCCTTACCCGGTCTGCACAGACATCCGCGTGACGGCAGGGCGGTACACCGGCTGGAAAGGGATTGTCGCAAAAGTAAGTCGGCCTTCCTTAAATCGTCCGCGCGTACGACTGCTTTTTAACCCGACCGGTACCCGGGTGAACCCTTTGGAAATCGATTTGCGACAAGAAGTTGACTGCCAAATCGAGTGCGTTCAAAAGATGGCGACTGAAGTATCGGTGGATTCCCCGGAAGGCCTGAAGTCCGTGGCTTAACGCTAAAAATACTGCGGGTTTGAAGGGGTATGGGCATCCCTGCCCATGTTGGCGGGGCGGCGCAAAACCCGTGGGATCTGCGCATCGCGCCCCGCGCGGGTCGATGCCTGCCGCGAGTCGCCTCCACGGGTTCCGCTCCGTCCAGTGGGTACACCGGACTTCGCTTCACCCGTGGCTACAGCCCGTCGCCCCTTCGGGGCGAAGTCGGGCGGCTTGAGCTTTCCCAGAAGTTTGGTCACGCCCGAAATTCATTCACCCGACACACTATTTTTGCCTTCTCCGCTGCAAATCGTTAAAATTTATCTTAATGCGCTGCCCTTTTTGTCAGGCCGAAAAAGAAAGTCTGAAGGTGATCGACTCTCGCGCTTGCGAAGGGGGCCGGTCGATTCGCCGACGGAGGCAATGCCTGGCCTGCAAAAAAAGGTTCACCACCTACGAACGAATTGAAGAGCAAATACGTCTTACCGTGGTGAAGAAGGACGGCAGCAGGGTTCCCTGGGATCGGGCGAAGATCATGCAGGGCCTGGAGCGGGCCTGCTATAAACGGCCGGTACAGACTGAAGCATTGCAGCATGCGGTTGATGAAGTCGAAGAGGAACTTTTCCGGACCTTTGATAAAGAAGTGCCAAGCAATGAGATTGGCCGACTGGTCACCGAACGATTGCGGCGGATTGATCAGGTGGCGTATGTTCGTTTTGCCAGCGTCTATCGGCAGTTCAAAACACTGGAAGACCTGGTCGCCGAAGCCCGGGCCGTCATTGATGCACAGCATTACGATGTGCCGGGACAAGGCCGACTGTTCATTGAGGCCCAGCTGCACTTGGAAAAGAACGCCGATAGCAATGGCGACGATGAGCCCGCCGTGGTCACCCAGCCAAAAACGCGGGCAAAGCGTTAATTCCGTTGAGGTGTAGGGTGGGTGTGTTTGCCCACTGATTTGCCGAGTGGCACGGATGGTGGGTGGGTAGACCCGAGCTACAAAACTGAATAAACTCGTCCCTCGGGGACGTCTCTGAACAGAAGTCTCTGGAGAATCACACCGATGATCGCACCGACCCCCGGAACTCTGGCAACCGCATCTAAAATCGCCCGTCCGCTGGCGATGGCAATGGCCTGCGCCATGGGGCTTGCAACGCTGACGGGTTGCCCTAAACCGGTCGCGCCGGACGCACCCAGGGAGCGATATCGCGCCATTCCTGCCGACCCGGCGATGCCCGTATTTCTGAAGGGGACGATCAAAGATTTGACCGTCAGTGCCAACACAACACCATTTCCCGTTTCAAGCTATGGCCTGGTCACGGGTCTGCGCGGTACGGGGGATTCAACCTCATCAGCAACCGTTCGCGACTGGATGCTTAAGGAAATGTCGCGACATAAGGTCGGATCGGCAGCGTTCGGATATGAGGGAATCACCCCCGAGCAAATGCTGGCAGACCCGCATGTGGCCATCGTTTCGGTCGTTACGAACATCCCTCCCGGTGCGCGAAAAGGCGACCAGGCAGATGCCATCGTGCAGGCGCTTCCCAGCAATAACACCAGCAGTCTGGCCAACGCGATGCTGTGGCGGACCTCACTCAAAATCAACGGGGTTGGTGATCCATTCGGTGCCATCAATGAGTTTGCCAAGGCGCAGGGCAATCTGTTCGTAAACCCCGCGTACGCCGGTGCCACGTCCGGAACGCAAACCGTTTCGCGGGTCAGCCTGCGCACCGGAGTCATTCCCAACGGAGCGATCGTCACGACGGATCGACCCATTCATCTGATCATGCGAAATCCATCGTGGGCGGCGTCACGGCAGATTGAGCAGCGCATCAACTACCGTTTCCAGACCCCCGATCCGTTTAAAGATCCCACCGCCGCCGCCCAGGACGAAGGGTATATTCACCTTTACGTTCCCCGATCATTCAATGGCAATTGGCAGCATTTTCTGGGCGTGGTAACACATCTCTACCTCAACACGGATACCGGTTTTGCTTCCCTCAAGGCCAAGGAACTGGTGGATGAATGCCAGAAACCAGATGCTCCACTGATGGATATTTCCTACTGTTGGGAAGCCATCGGGGCACCGGCGATTCCATTCCTCACTCCTCTGTTGACCAGCCCGCGTCAGGATGTGCAATTCGCCGCGGCCCGGGCGGCGGCGTTTGCGGGTGACCGTTTCGGAGAAGACGCATTAGTGCTCATTGCGGCAACGACGAATCATGCGTTCCAGGTCAACGCGGTGCAGACCCTGGGTGAACTGCCCAATAGCCCGTTGATCAATGCGAGTATTGCAAAACTGCTGGATAGCGAGCAATCGCCCGTGCGAATCGAGGCCTACAAAGTGTTGGCCGCGCATGAAGACGGTCACATTTTCTCCAAGGTGATTCGCTCCAAACTTAATCCGGAAAATGAGTTCGTTCTGGATTTGATCGTGTCGAATGGCCCGCCGATGATCTACTGCTCACGGCTCGGTCAACCCCGCGTTGCCATCTTCGGGCGCAAGGTGGCGATGCAGACTCCCGCGACGTTCAGCGCCTTCAATTCAAGATTGACGATCTCAACGCTTGTCGATCGACCTAAGACGCTCAATATCTTCTATCGCGAAGATGGGCGCCGCAGCACGGTCGAGGCGTTGAGTGGGCCGGATGTCGGCGAACTCATCGCGCGCCTGGGTGGTTCGACGGATGAAGGATTCCATTTCAACTACGGCGATATTGTCGCGATCCTGCAAGCAATGGTCGATCGCCAGAAGGTGCCGGCGGCATTCGTTCTACAACAAGTGCCGAATGTAGAGCAGGATGTTCGCGAGGCACCCGCACTGCCTGATTCCGGTCGTCCGCAGGCTGCCGCCAATGACACTTCGCAAATCGGTGCCAGCCTGCCCGATTTGCCGTTGCCCATCATCCCAAAGAAGGATGGCGAAAAAACCGAAGAGAAGAAACCTGAAACGACCGATAAAAAGGATTTGTCGGGCCGACCGCAATAGTGGAATTTTAATGGAGTTTGTGCAAAATGCTCCCGGTAACACTAGATATGGTAGACCGGAGCAAAACTGCCCGCAGATATAGTGTCTTATGAGCGAGTGCTTTCGTAGGAACGGCTAAATTGTTTGGGAAAAAATGGTGGCATGGGCGTCTCGCCCGTGCTTCTTTCTGAAGAAAACGCGGGCGAGACGCCCACGCCACCTCAAAATTCCCGGGTTCCAAAGCGGACCGATCGAGATGCATAAGATCTGAAAAAGACATTGATTTGCGGAAACTTTTGGAACCGGTCATGGAGGACCACACGATGTCGATGCGCCTCAAAAAGCTCATTCTTCAGGGATTCAAGAGTTTCGCCGATCGGACGGAATTCGTCTTCAATTTTCCCATTACCGGGATTGTCGGTCCGAACGGTTGCGGCAAGTCAAACGTTGTCGACGCATTCAAATGGGTTCTCGGTGAGCAATCCGCCAAGAGCCTGCGCGGCGAAGCGATGATGGACGTGATCTTCAACGGCTCCGGGGGTCGCAAACCAGCCGGGATGGCGGAAGTCATTCTGGTCTTTGAGAACCCTAAGAAAGCCGATGGCACGCGCACGCTGAATCTTGATGTGGATGAAGTGGCGGTCGGTCGTCGTCTGTTTCGCGACGGAGCCAGCGAATATCAGGTCAACAATTCCAGTTCCCGCCTGAAGGATATTCGTGAATTATTCCTCGATACCGGTGTGGGCGTTGACGCCTACAGCGTGATTGAACAGGGCCGCGTTTCGGCATTGCTGGAAGCCAACCCCGACGAGCGCCGTTTGATCTTCGAAGAAGCCGCCGGCATTTCCAAATTCAAACAGCGCAAAAAAGAAGCCCAGCGCAAACTCGAAAAAGTCGACCAGAACCTGCTGCGTGTGAACGACATCGTTGAAGAAGTCGAAAAACGGCTTCGGAGCGTCAAAGTGCAGGCGGGCAAGGCGCGGAATTATCAGGAGTATGTCGGGCGATTAAACGATCTTCGTCTGACCTATGCCCTCAAAGAATACCATACGCATAGCAGCCATCTGACGGAGTTGGATCAGGAGCGAGAAGATGCGCAGTTCCGCCTGGATGATGCGGCCGGCGACCTGGCAAAATCGCAAAATGAGTTGGCCGAGCAACGTGAAGCGTTCAACGCTCAATCACAAAAACGGCAACAGGTTGAATACGACCTTGTGCAGGCCAAGGCGGCCCTGCAATCCGCCAAGCAACGGCAGCACTATGCCCGGCAGCAGTTAGAACAAATCGCCGATCAAGTCGAGCAGTTCGAGAGCGATCTGGCTGCACTTTCCGAGAAATCCGAAACCGCCGCTTCCTCTTTGAACGAAGAAACCGGCACGCTGGCCCGATTGACCGAAGAACTGAACGGTCATCGCAAGCTGATTGAAGAACGCCAGGCCGCATTCCGCGATGGGCAGTTGGCGCTCAACAATCTCAATCGCGAAGTCGAGCAGCACAAAACCGCGATACTTGATCTGATGCGAAAGCTGGCGCAAACCAACAGCGCCATCAGCTCGATTGATATCGAACGCAAGAATATCGCCACGCAACAAACACGCATTTCGGACCGCCGCCGCATCGTCGTCGACGAAATCGAAAAGCTCGAGGTGCAGCGGAGTGATTTGCAGCAGAAGTTGGAAGCTGCCCAAACGATCATCGCCGAACGCCAGGAGCAACTGAACGATCGTCGCAATGACGCGGCTGATCTCGGCAAGCAAATCGCCAACCTCGCCGAGCAGCTTGGTGCTGCAAAAGAACATCGCAGCGGATTGAACTCGCGTCAAAGACTGCTTCAGGATCTGGAAGCCAAACGCGAAGGAATCAGCGAAGGCGTCAAGAGTGTATTGCGGCATCGCGAGCAAAAATTCAGCTTCATTCGCGGGCTCGTGGCAGATGTTTTGCGCGTGGATGTCGAGCATGCACACATCATCGAAGCCGCGCTTGACGGTCGCGATCAATGGCTCGTTACGAACGATTCTCTCGCCGCTGCCACATGCCCCGCGTTTGAGAACCTCGAAGGCCGCGTCAACATCATCTGTGCCGATCGCCTCCCCGGCACGCCCATTTTGCCGCTCGCCGGCTTAGCCATCCCCGAACCCCTCACCCTCACCGGCGGCATGGGAATCCCCGCCTCGGCAATCACATTTAACCAGGAACCCGGTGCCGATTTCCAAGCAACTTACGACTGGAACCTCCACCCGCAAAAAATCCGGTTCGCAGTCGACCTGGTCCGTTTCCAGCCCGAAGATTCAGCCGTTGCCCGCCATATTCTGGGCCGCACGATCGTCGTTGACTCCCTCGCCGATGCCCGCGAACTGCAATCTACTGGCCCGCGCGGTTGGCGGTTCGTGACCCCGGCCGGTGAAGTGCTTGAAGCCGATGGCACACTTCGCTGTGGCCCGTTGGGTGCCGCAATGGGGCTGCTCTCACGGCGTTCGGAACTCGAAGCATTGACGCTTCAAATAGCGGATGTCGATCAGCGGATCGCCCGGTTGATTGAAGAAGTCAGTCACGGCAACAGCCAGGCGCGCGAGATGGAAGAGAACATCAATTCGCTCCGCAACGCCGTCTACCAGGCCAACACCGAGAAAGTTCAACTCACCAGCAGCATCGCCCAGAATCAGGATAAACAAGGCTCGCTGCGACGTGAACAACCCGTGCTCGATCGTGAATTGCAGGGTTTTCTCGATCAAATCAGCAAATTGGCCACCCGCGAGCAAAAGCTCGGCGAAGAACGAACCGCGTTTGAAACGGATCAATCAACTCGCCAGCAGAAGGTCGAAGAGCAGACGGTTGCCCTGGCTGAAACTGCCGAGAATTTGAAGCAGTGGGGCGAAGAGCTAACCGCATCGCGCGTTCAGTTGGGTCAGGTTCAGGAAAAACAGTTGGCTTGCCAGCAGCATGTGCAGAGGTTGACCGCGCAAAAGGCGGAACTGGCCCAGCAGATGCAGCGCGTGATGTCTTCCGCCGAATCCCTGACAACCCGACGCGACAAAATCACCGATGAATTGGCCACCGCAGAAGAAGCTGAGCGTGCCCTGCATGAGCAGCAACAGAATCTATCCAGGCAGATGGAATCGCTCGTCGTCGCGGTGAAAGAGCTCGGCGAACGGGTCCAGACCCTGAATAGTCGCGTCGAAGCGCTTCGGGCGACGCATGCCGAAGTCGAGCAATCCCTGCATCAACTGCAAATTCAACTGAGCGAAGTGCGCGTGCGATTGGAGACGCTCGTCACGCGCACGCAAGAGGAATTGCAGCTCGATCTCCCCGCGAAATATGCCGAATTCACCGCGCCAAAAGAGGATGGCAGCGTCGGGGAAGGGTATCAACCCGCGGAGATGGATTGGGACGCCGTCACCGTCGAAATCAAAGAACTGCGCGACAAAATACATCGTCTCGGTAACGTCAATATCGATGCCATCGCGGAACTGGAAGAACTCGAGCAGCGGTCCGGTTTCCTCAGCACGCAGGTGACGGATCTTACGTCCAGCAAACTGCAATTGGAGCAGTTGATCGAAGAGATCAACATTGAGAGCAGCATCCGGTTTGAGCAAACCTTCAACACCGTTCGCGAGCATTTCCAGGGCCTGTTCCGCAAGCTGTTCGGGGGTGGGTCGGCTGACATTTTCCTGGAAACCGAAGTCGAAGATAAAAAAGCCGAAAAGCACCTCGGCCCGGATGGTCACACGATGTTGCCCATGATGAAAAAAATCGATGTGCTGGATGCCGGCATCGAAATCATTGCCCGCCCACCCGGCAAAAAACCGGTGAGCATCAGCCAACTCAGCGGCGGTGAAAAAACCATGACCTGCGTGGCCCTGCTGATGAGCATCTTCAAGAGCAAACCCTCCCCGTTCTGCATCCTGGACGAAGTGGATGCCGCCTTGGATGAAGCCAACAATGAGCGGTTCAACCTGATCGTGCAGGAATTCCTCGAGCAGTCGCAGTTCATCGTCATTACGCACTCCAAGCGCACCATGCAGATTGCCGACGTGCTGTACGGCGTGACCATGCAGGAGCAAGGCGTCAGCAAGCGCGTGGCGGTGAAGTTCGATCAAGTGGATTCGACCGGTAGAATCAAAGATGCCGAAAAGAAGGTGGAAAAAGAATACGCGGCGGCATGAAGCGAGCATCGGTTCCCTCCGCCCCATGAGTACATGGGGGGAGGGAACCGGAAAATCCTCATGGATTACATCTGGCGAAAATTGCGAAGCGAATCTGTCCTCCGCACACCACACTATGGCGTGAAGCTGGACAAGCTCCGCCATCCTCACGGGCACGAGGTGGATTATTACGTCATCGAACATCCCCGCCATGCGGCCGGGGTCGTCGCGGTGGATACAAACGGTCGTGTGCTCCTCGTTCAACAATGGCGGCACCCGGTGCAAAAGCTACTTTGGTCCTTGCCTGCCGGCGGGATGGAAGAAGGCGAAACCCCCGAGGCGGCCATCATTCGAGAGCTGCGCGAAGAAACCGGTTACGCCGCCGAGAAATATGAATTGCTCTATTCCTATCATCCGAATCCCGCCACGACCACCCAAACTTTTCACTTGTTTCTAGCCACGGGCACTACAGAAACCGCCCAGCGCATCCCCGGTGAAATCCATGATGTGCGATGGTTCGACCCATCGGAAATTGAAGGAATGCTCGCCAGAAACGAGTTGATGGATGGTCTGACCCTGGTTGGAATCATGATGTGGCAGCGACACGCACTACGTTTTTAATTCGTAGGGTCCGCTTTAGCGGACGGAATCTCAGCCGCGCAGAACGTTTCACGAACTAAAAATTTCCTCGGCGGAAAGTGCTCCCCAATTCTTCCACTTAACTCGTGTTTGATCGTGGCTCTTCGTGGGGAGGATTTTCTGCAGGAGCGATTCCGTCCGCTAAAGCGAACCCGAAGAGTTCATTCTTGCCCGCCACGCAGCACAAACTCCACCACTTCCGCCGGGCAGAAGAGTCGAATGGATATGCCGGTAAATCCAAATCCATTGCTGACGGCGTACCACGTTTGCCCGACGCGGTGAATGCCCTTGCTGAATCGCCGGGGCATTCCATCGTGGGTCAGACCCGGCCAACCGTTGGGAAGACAAATCTGCCCGCCGTGCGTGTGGCCGCATAGGTAAAGATCCGGCTCGAGCGGAAGCGCGGCACCCAACAGATCCGGGTAATGGCTTAACACAATTCGCGGCAAGCCGGCTTCGCGCAAGGGCAGGCTGGCGACGAAATCCGGGTCCAGATCGTGCCGCGCCTGACCCGGAAAACCGATCAACTCTATCCTTGCATCCGCAATCGTAATGATTTCCCGCTGATGCGTGATGAATCGGATTCCCGTATCGCGCAAATACGCATACATCACATCCGGATCATGATTGCCGAAGATTGCATAGATGCCATGCCTGGCCTTCAAGCCCGCAAGAAAACGTCGCACCGTCGGCAACGCCCCGCGATGGTCGTATCGATCCTCCACGAAGTCACCCGTGAAAAAGATCAGGTCCGGCGGGTCTTCCTGAAGCTTATTCAGAAACACGTCATATGGCTTTCCCCATTTTCTGCCCAAATGCAGGTCCGAAAGATGTAGAATGCGTAACCCGTTCAATGATGTCGGCATTTCTTGAAAGGGGAGGCTTGCCCGTTTCCACACCAATCGTCGCGGCATCCCAATCTGAATCCACGGACCGGCTCGGTCGTGAGAAATCTCTAATCCTTTGGCCGATGAGTCCACTTTGTCCATCAGGGAAGGAATCGGAATGGTGAACCACTGTTTCCGGCGCATGAATTTGGAACTTGTTGGGTGCGTGATTAATGTGGCATGGGCATCTTGCCCATGTTCGCGGTACGCCGCGATTTCGATCCGTACTCGGATCGAATCCGCAAGAGCGTAGCGATCTTTTCCCGAAATAGACAAAAGAGCGCTTCGCTCTTGCTTGATTGGCGAGAGTACCCGCCCAGATTGCGGCGTACCGCAATCCATGGCCAAGTTGGCCATGCTACGTCAATGCCGCAGATTCTGTCGCGCATCCGAGCCTGTTACCAGAGCCCCTTTAAACTTGCGAGTCCGGGGGCAGGGCGTATAATATACAACACATTCGGCTGATCGCCGGAACTGATTTATCGCCGGTATCGCTGAAGTGCCAATAAATGTCACGCGTGTCGTCTCACCATTGAGCTTTCCCATGCAGCCTTCATCCCCCAGAAATCCGATTGCCCTGGCACTTTGGGCCAATGCAATCCTTCTCGGCGGTATTTTGATCGCCATGCTGTCGCGCGGAAGCATGCCATCATTCATCCCGAATGCCTTCGGGGAGAATCAAGGCCCGATTGCCGGTGGGGCTGGTGTTTTCGTCATGCCCGGGCAGTTAGCCGAAAGACAATGGGGCTGTTATTTGTTGGATGTCGACGCCAAAACGCTGGTTGCCTATCAGTACATGCCCGGCGAACGTCGGCTTCAGTTTGTCGCCGCCCGGTCTTACGAATATGACCGCAAGCTTCACGACATGAGCACATGGCCACCCACCGAAGAAATTCGTAAACTGGTCGAAAAGGAAAAGCAGGGTTTCCGCAAAGTCGAGGAAAACGTGCCTGCGAATAATCCGGAGATACAGAAGTAGCCAGAGTAAACTGATTTGATCAAAGAAGTCGCCAGGCATCCACTTAGGAGTCCGCACCATGATGGCCAAAATGTTCTACACGCTCGAGGAGACCAAGGCCTCGCTCGGAAAAACCGAGGAGGAAGTTCGTCAGTTCGCCCGCGAAGGGCGTCTACGCGAATTCCGCGATGGCCCGCGTCTGATGTTTAAGGCCGATCAGGTCGATCAGCTCAAAAATGATCTGGCCAGCGGTGGGGCTCGATCTGACATGGGGGGTTCCGACAGCGGAGCCGCCATCGGCATGCAGGATATCGGTGCCAGTGGCAGCGGTGTGATTTCATTGGCAGATACCGACTTCGGTCGATCCCCCGGTGGCGCAATGATGAAGGAAGACACCGCGCTTGCCGCAGACTTGGGTCTGTCTGGCTCGCTCGGGGGTGTGCCGTCTCCCGGCCGTTCAGGCGGCGGCAGTGCTGCCGGTACGCGCGCAGGCGGCATCACGGTTTTTGACGTGGATGATGCTCATAAGGCCGACCCGCTTGCTCAAACGTCCATCGGCTCTGGCTTGCACGAGCAGGTGAACCTGGAAGGCGTTGGTTCGGGTTCCGGCTTGCTTGATCTGACCCGCGAAAGCGATGACACAAGCCTCGGTGCAGAACTGATCGACGAGTTTAATCCAGGCGGTTCCGTCGCCGGCACCGCTGCCGGCGCAACGCTTCGGCGTCCTGCCCAGATGGACAGCGGCGTAGGCATGGATCAACTGTCCGGTGCCGGCGTCGTCAATCGCTCGCGACTGGCCGCCCCGGTGTACGTTGAAGCTGCGGACCCCATGGCCGGGGCTTTTGGTGGTTTGGCATTGTTCGGAGCGTTAATCGTTCTATTCGGCGGATTTGTCGTCGCCAACGCCGTGTTGGGCGTGCATCCGGATGCCGTCCACGAACTCATGCACGCAGCGCCAGGAGCAACCTCCAAGGGTATTTTGTACCTCGGTGGCGCGGTCGTCGGCGCGATTGTCTTCTTCGCGGGTGGCTGGATGCTTGGCAAAACCACCAGTCGATAAAGATCGAACTATTTCACCGTAGTTCAAATTAGATTTCTGGCTCTCCGCGAAAGTCGCTGATTCCAGATTGGAATCTACCATTAGTTGGGGTATGAATGAAATCCATTGATCAAGGATGATCAAGGAAGGAATCACGCATGGACGCGGATATTGAACTGGCGACGCTCACGTCGCT
>JBBRMF010000060.1:0-22332 GCA_038230975.1 Tepidisphaerales bacterium | reverse complement strand
GTATTTCTGATCATGAGTGGGTTGCCCATGATAAAGGGATTCGACGTTCCATCGGATTTATGGTGTAATGGCAAAGCGTGTTCGCGGGTAAACCCATTATCGGAATCGCAGGAGGAATCGGCAGCGGAAAGAGCTACGTTGCGCGATTATTCGGCGAGCTGGGGTGCCTGGTGATTGAGGCCGATGCGTTGGTTCGGGAAGCTTATTTAGATCCTGCCGTTGTCCGAACGCTTCGTGAATGGTGGAACGGGGAAGTTTTTGCCGTGGATGGCAGCGTTGATCGGGCGGCCATCGCGAGAAAAGTATTTAGCGATCCTGTGCAGCGTCGAAAGCTGGAACAGTTGCTACATCCGTGGGTCAGTGCGCGGCGTGAGGTGTTGCAGAAGAATGCCGATTCGAAGACACTTGCGTTTATCTGGGACACGCCATTACTGTTTGAGACGGGTTTGAACGAAGCCTGCGACGCGGTTGTTTTTGTAGATGTCCCGGAATCCGAACGGCTCCGAAGGGTGGTTGCGGAGCGGGGCTGGGATGCGGATGAACTTCATCGACGAGAAAATTTGCAATTGCCACTGGACAAGAAGCGAAGAATATCGGATATTGTCATTGATAACACTGCCGAAGCTGCAATGAGGAGTGCAGACCAGGCCGGTGGAACCCGCAGCCAAGTCCGAGAGATTTTTTCCCGAATTGTTGCAGGCTTGCCAGACCGCCCCTAACGGGCCTAGTATATGCATCGCCTGTGAGGTTGTTTCAGTGGCGATGCTTCGTTGGTGCATGGGTGATGATGGCAAAGCCGGGGCGTGCGGTTCGAAGCGTTCAGCAAATTTTTTGTGATATCCCCCTTAAAAATTTCTTCGTTAACGTGCGGTCCCCTTGGAGGGCCGTTAAAGGTTTCTTCTCTCGCCTAGCCGTGTGATTGGAATCCGCAGCTTCGCCAACTCAGGCGAAATGCGATCCCTCCCGTCGACGGGTGGAAGACTCTAGTGTTCCTGCTTTGATTTTCATTCGGAGGCCATTCATGGCAAAGTCCCCATCCCGTAGTCGTAAGAAAAGTGAACCTACTGATACCGACGCCCATGTGGCAGAGCCGCATGTTGAAGTTGCGGAGTTGAGTGCTGCCCCGGCGGTGGCGACCGTTGTTGCGCCGGTGGGGGTTGTCGAAGCGCCCGCCAGGGAGCATGCCAAGGCCGAAGCGCGACATGAACCCAAGCACGAGCCCAAACAGGAACCTCGCGCCGAATCGCGTCAAACCGAACGTCCCCCCGAACGACGGCAGGATTCACGCCCGGAACCAAGACAGGAATCCCGGCAGCAAGACTCGCGGGGCGATCGCAATGATCGACCGGCCGACCGCGGGGGTCGGGACAACAGGCCGACCGTCTCAGAAGATGTGGCTGATTTCGACGCCGAAACGAACGCCAAATATGAGCAGGTCAAGGGTGGCAAGCTTTACATCAAAGACCTGCAGCAGATGGATGTGTTGGCGCTTCATGAAATTGCCAAGACCGAAGGGATTCAGGATTACATCGGGCTGAAGAAGCAGGATCTGATCTTCCAGATTTTGCGAAGCCGCATTCGTCAGAATGGTCTGATGTATGGCGAAGGTGTGCTGGAAATTCTGCCGGATGGTTTTGGTTTCCTTCGCAGCCCGGAATACAACTATCTGCCGTGCCCGGATGATATTTACATCAGCCCGAGCCAGATTCGTCGATTTGGTTTGCGGAATGGGCACGTCGTTCAAGGGCAGATCCGCCCGCCGAAAGAATCCGAACGATATTTTGCGCTGTTGCGCGTCGAGGCGATCAACGGTGAAGATCCGGAACGCATCACTGAAACCAGCAATTTTGAAGATCTCACGCCGTTGCACCCGAATCGCCGGTTGAGTCTGGAATCGGATCCGAAGGATCTGAACATGCGGATTTGCGATCTGGTCACGCCGATCGGCAAGGGCCAGCGCATGTTGATCGTTGCTCCGCCACGCACCGGCAAAACCGTGCTGATGCAGAAGATCGCCAACAGCATTAGTGCCAATCACCCGGAAGTGATTCTCATCATCCTGCTCATCGACGAGCGGCCTGAAGAAGTCACGGACATGGAACGCAACACCAAGGCTGAAGTCGTCAGCAGCACGTTTGACGAGCCCAGTTCCCGCCATGTGCAGGTGGCTGAGATGGTGATCGAAAAGGCCAAGCGGTTTGTCGAGTTCGGCAAGGATGTGGTCATCCTGCTCGACTCGATCACCCGTCTGGCCCGCGCCTACAACACGGAAGTACCGCACTCCGGCAAGATTTTGTCCGGTGGTGTGGACGCGAATGCGTTGCAGAAGCCGAAGCGATTCTTCGGTGCGGCTCGAAACATCGAAGAAGGTGGATCGCTCACTATTCTGGCAACAGCTTTGATCGATACCGGCAGCAAGATGGACGAAGTTATCTTCGAGGAATTCAAGGGCACGGGCAATGCCGAGTTGCACCTGGATCGCCGACTGGTGGATCGCCGCGTTTACCCGGCCATCGACATCAACGGCTCCGGCACTCGCCGCGAGGAGTTGCTGCTGGACCCGAAGGAACTGGAACTGGTTTATCGCCTCCGCCGCGTGCTGAGCGACATGAACCCGGTGGAAGCCGTCGAACTGCTTAAGGGCCGATTGGAAAAGGTTCCGAGCAATGGGCAGTTCCTGATGAGTATGAATCTGGATTGATTCCTCTGGAATCATATCGGGAGCCGACTATGACCGGTGTGAGTTGATGATTGACGATGCTGGCAGGAAGACTGCGGTCGTCTTGGACCTGAGCAAGCACCGGCGGGTTTGGGAAGACATGTACGATCGCCCGCTTGTTGAATCGCGCCGAAATGAACCGCGCGAGTCGCTCGATCAGGTCCGCAAGCGGTTGACCCGCAAGACGGCGAAGGCTTCGGCGCATCCGCGTGGCTGAATACCGGCTCACATTCGCGCGATCGGCACGGCGGGAACTTGAAGGACTAAATCCGCCCATTGCTCATCGCGTTCTGGTGGCCATTGAAAAACTTCCCTTAACGCCCCGGCCTGCCGGATGCGTTAAACTGACAGGAAGTCGAAATGACGGGTGGATCCGGATCGGTGATTGGAGGGTGATCTACTCCATATCGGACGACGAGTGCGTTGTGGATATTGCGGCTATTCGCCATCGCAGTGACGCCTATCGATTGGCTGGCGCAGCGGGATTACCGCGTTGATCAAATAAAATCCCAACTGCTTGCAGTCTGGGTTTTCTGTTATCATCCTGCGCTTCAACGCTGATCGGAGTGCCTCATGAAAAGCCCCTTTCCCGGCATGGACCCCTACGTCGAACCTCACTGGGTAGACATCCATACCGCCCTCATCGGAGAGGCGCGACGTGTTCTGAATCATTCACTTCCCGAAGGATTGGTTGCCCGAGCCGAAGAAAGAATCGCCATCGAATCCGATGATGGTCTATCCACTAGCATCCGCCCCGACGTCAGCGTCTTGCGCTCCAGTGGCACTGATCCCCATGATGCCGTCGGCGGGATCGCCATCAAATCCCCTTACAAACTGGTGGGGGAAATCGATCCGATCATCGAACGATTCATCCGAATCACTGATGATGCCGGCCAACTGATCAGCATCATCGAATTCCTCAGCCCCACCAACAAGCGTTCCCCCGGGCTTGATGTTTATCGCGAAAAAAGAAGCGAAGTGCTGACGGGCGGCGTACATGTCGTCGAAATCGATCTGATCCGCGCCGGCAACTGGCGCACTCTCATGCGGCCTGAGCGCTGCCCGCCGGAAGCCCTTTCCGTTTATCGTGCAATTGTCCGAACCGCTGGACGCCATCCGACAGGTTATCTTTTCCCCATAAGTGTCCGTTCCCGAATGCCGGATGTCCCGGTTCCACTTCGTGTCCACGATACTCCGATCCCTATTTCTTTGCAGGCGATTTTCGAAACAGTCTACGAAGATGGTCGCTACGATCGCACCATCGACTATTCCGAGCCCTTGAATCCACCCTTGGATGAGGACGCTGACTGGATCGAAAAACGGATTGCGGAATCCGGGCGGCGTAGTTAACGAAATTTCGTGGTATGGAAGTACGAGCGAAGCTCCATGAATTCCTTCAAGCGGGCAGAACCGCCTTCGTTGACCGAAGATTAATTTCCTTTATTTGCTGAGATGGGAACAACTTTGCCACCCCGTTGGTTGTATAAGCAGTGATCTTCAACACAGGAGAAATTTTTATGAGGTTTACTCGGTCTTCGTTCCTTTTTTCCGGAGCCATTATCATGTTTTCGATTTTGACCATGCTCGGTGCGTTGGGCCGCGGCCCGTCGACGGCTCATGCTTCTGAGCGCCTTCCTGCACCGGACTCCGATCTTCCGACACCCAAGGCCGGTGAAATTCGTACTGTTGTGTTCGCCGGTGGATGCTTCTGGTGTACCGAGGGTGCGATTCGGCAATTTCGCGGTGTGAAGGATGTCGTCAGTGGTTACGCTGGCGGCACCAAAGAAACAGCCGACTACAAGACTGTATGCTCGGGTACCACCGGACATGCCGAATCGATCAAAATCACCTACGACCCGGTGGTGATTACCTACGCCCAATTACTGCAGATTTTCTTCGCGGCTCACGATCCAACGACGCTGGATCGGCAGGGAAATGACGCAGGTCATCAATATCGTTCCGCGATTTTTTATGCAAATGACGACGAGAAGAAAGTCGCCGGAGCGTACATCAAAAAGCTGAACGACACTAAAGCAGTCGGCTCACCGGTCGTGACGACTCTGGAACCGCTAACCGCTTTCTATCCGGCCGAGGAATACCATCAGGATTACGTGACAAATAATCCGAACGCCGGGTATGTTCGAGCCTGTGCATTGCCCCACATGCAGAAAGTGCGGAAGGAATACAAGGAGTGGTTGAAGACGGACGCGGATAAGAAATAAGGTTGCGCCGGTACGCTAAGTATTTTGTATCACTAAACCGGCAGGGACACCTCAGGTGACCCTGCCGGTTTGTTGAATGGGTTCTATTCTTTGAGATTCAAGAATTCATACATGTGCCGATCGAATTCTTTTTGAGCTCGAGGGTCGCTCAAAGGAAGACGCAGCTCGTTGATGACCTTCGTTCCCATGCCGATCCATTCTTTCCAGCAGTCCGCGCAGATCTTTTCCTGAATGCTTTTCCCCTGGGCATTGCTGAACGGCGGATGAGCCATCTTCGGCTTGACCTTGCTGCAGCGATGGCAGAGTACTTCGCCTTCGGTCAGTGCGCGTTCGGCTGCAGCGCTTTTAACTTCAGGGACCGGAGCGCCGAGATCCTTGAGCATCTTGATCATTTCGTTTTTGGGCATCAGGTCGCCGCGCTCGTCGGCCATTTTAACACCGGCAGTGAGGCGTTCGATTGCCTGATCGCGCAGGTTGAGCTTCAGCAGGGCGCTGGCCAGCAGTTGGTACACTTTGCTCAGTTTTGGATTAAGTTGCAGCACACGTTCAAACGCAGTGACTGCTTCGGGCATCTGCTCGGCATCGAAATACGCGCGGCCCAATGAGAAATGCCCCAGCTCGTTTTCCGGATCCGCATCCGCCATTTTTTTAAACTGTTCAATGCGAGAGTTGATATCAGCCATTGCAATTATGCTCCGTAAAAATCGTTCGTCGAATGAAAGCGACGCATTATAGCCGAGATCCGGGCTTGCGTGCGATGGCGGCGAAGATGCGGTGAGGAATTTCCAACGACTCGGGCCATGGGTTCAAAAGTGCGGTGTGGTCCAGGTCAAATGATTTGAGCCGGTCGGGTGTGAGCGAGGCACCCACGGCACTGGTCGTGCGAATAAAACCACGCCATTGCTCGTGGGAAAAACGGTGGATGACATCGAATGAAAAGCTTTCGATATCGATAAACCCATTCGATTGCAGATCGCGAAGCACCTGTCCGTTGATGCCCGCGCTGTTGGCATGTCGCCAGCGGGGTTGATAGCGAAGGATGAGTTTTTCAGTTGCCTCGGCGACACTTCCGATCAGCGGGGCGTACATCTGATAGACGGCCGCCACCAAACCGCCCGGTTTTAAGACACGAAAAATTTCGAGCGGCGATTGATGGCGATCAAACCAATGCCAGCATTGTCCGGCGATCACCGTGTCAAAAAAATCCCGGGGAAATGGAATCGCTTCGGCCTTGGCAACCACACGTATTAGTTCGGCATGTGGTGACGCAGCCAGAAGCGCCAAGCTTGAATCCATCGCCCAGACCCGGCAGCCATTTACTTGGAATTCACTGCCGAGCAATCCCGTGCCCGCTCCAAGATCCAACAAATATTGATCCTGAGATCCGATGCCCACGGCTCGCAATCTTTCAAATAGCGCCTGCGGGAACGGGCGACGATAACGGGCGTAGTCTGACACGGTGGAACTGAAATCAGGTTGCATTGATTCGAATGGCTATAAAGTTTCAATGCAGATTTGCCGGAAGCGTGGTGGGCTTGGTCGTCGCTTTTTCATTGAACTGGAACGGTTGCGGTGAGATCAGCAAGACCTGTTCAAATTCCTGACCGTTGCCGTCCAGATACAGAAATCTCCGGCCAAGACTCGTTGAAATATCGGAATCGGTCGAGGGTGCGACAATGAGAAAATGGTCGAGCGGCACGTCGACTGAAAGTTTCATATCAAACAGATACTCCGGTTGAACGAAGTTTAATTCCCGGGATTCGTTCCGCACGGTGTACATCAATTCCGTGCGCTCGGCTCGAAGCATTGGCGTGATCGTCAGTCGTACATCGCCGGGCTGGCGAGGGACGGGTTCGAAGCGAATCATCATCGAATTTTCGCAACGGTCGTACACTTGCCCAACCAGACCGTTGACGGGATGAAAAAACGTAATGAACTGCTGCGGAACTTTTTGCTTGAGCGGCATTTCAATGGTGGTGGCGACCACACCGCTGGAGCCGGTTTTCTGGGTGATGACTGAATTGGCTTCGAGAATCTTTTTGAAGTAGTCCCAATCGTCGCGCGGCGCGATTCCGACGCGAACACCGTTGGCAAATAGCAGATCGTGCGCTCCGACGTCGACGATATTATTTTCCGTGACATGTTTCCAGAATTCTTCGTTATGGCTCACCACCTTGGCCGGCACCGCCAGACGATAAACACTCAGTTGAACGAACATCGGTGGATCCGGATTTGCATCGCGCGCCGTAGTCGGTGCGGATGGGAAGTTTGACAAAAACCCGACCGACGGATCTATCTTTGCTTTCGGCGGATTCTCCGGGCAGCCCGCCAGTATGGGAAGCAGTAGCAGCGGTAGATATTTAGTCATCAGGAACTTTCTCAACTACAGCGACACAATCAATTCCACCACGCGATCCAGACCCATCATCCAATCTTCGCGACAAATATTGATCGGAGGAGCCAGTCGGATCACCTTTTTGGCGGTCAGGTTGGCAAGTAGGCCGAAGCTGAAAGCCTTGTCGAGAAATTTTTCGGGTTGATTTTTCAACTCGATGCCCAGCATCAAACCCCGGCCGCGTACTTCGACAATTTTGTCGGCAATTCCTGGTTCATTACGCAGCCGGGCGAACGCAAGTTCACCCAGTTCGGCGGCATGTTCGACGAGCTTCTCTCGTTCGATGACGTCGAAGATTGTTTTCGCGACAGCCATGCAAATGGGATTGCCACCCAGCGTGCAGCCATGCGTGCCGGGAACCAGGAGCTTGGCGATTTCGGGTTTGGCGTACATCACACCGACGGGCAAACCTCCACCGACTGCTTTACCGAGCGTCATGATATCGGGTTCAACGTCACATTTACCGCTTTGGCCGGTTTCAGATATCGCCGTCGATTTTCCGGATTTGGCGCAAAAGTGCTGGTGCGCGAACCATTTTCCAGTGCGTCCACCGCCGGTCCATACTTCGTCGAAGATGAGCGTCAAACCCCGCTGATCGCACAGTTCTCGAACGCGCTGGGCATAGTCAGCCGGGTAGAGATTGACGCCGCCTTCCCCCTGGATCGGCTCCATCAGAATGCCGGCCGTCTCGTCATCGACGGCTTGCGCCAGCCCATCGAAATCCCCCGGGGGAACATTGATAAAACCCGGAACCACCGGCCCAAAACCCTCGCGATACGTGGGGTTTCCGGTCGCGGCGATCATGGCCAGCGTGCGGCCGTGGAAGCTCTTCACCAGTGAAATAATTTTCCATTTTTTACCGCTATTTTGCGAACCGCGCAAGCGGGCCAGTTTGCAGGCGGCTTCGTTGGCTTCGGCACCGCTATGGCAAAAAAAAGCCTGGCCGCGAAACGCATGGCGATTAAGATGTTCGGCAAACTCAATCTGTGGCTCGGTATAAAATGTGTTGCCCACATGCCACAGTTTCTTCGATTGCTCCGTTGCAGCGGCCACCAATGCCGGATGGCAATGACCTAAGATCGATCCCCCGAAACCGGCGAACAGGTCCAGATACTGCTTGCCCTCTGAATCCCAGAGAGTCGAACCTTCGCCGCGCACCATGTCGATGGGAACGCGCGCATAGTTGCCGATAAGTACATTCTTTCCCCGCTCGAGTATTTCCTGGGTCGTAGGCATCAGTGGTGGAATCCTTTCAAGTGCGACAACCGGGACGAGCGTAACAAATTTCGCTTTGCTTTTGTAGGGTTTGTTTTGGATCGCGGCGATTTCCAGGTGGCGTGGGCGTCTCGCCCGCGTTTTCTTCAAAGAAAAGAAAGAGCACGGGCGAGACGCCCATGCCACCTTTTCTTCGCAGGCTCTTTAGCGGGTGAAGGCATTTCGCTATTCTTCCTTTCCATGCAAAAAACGCTTTCCTGGGGAATCATCGGCACGGGCAATATCGCGCGGCAATTTTGCGTAGGGGTCAACGCGTCTCACCGAAGTAAGCTTGCCGCAGTTGGGTCACGAACCGCTCAAAGCGCCGCCGCGTTTGCCGCGACGCATCATATTCCAACCGCGCATCCAACCTACGACGCATTGCTGGCCGATCCGGCGGTGGAAGCCATCTACATCTCTCTGCCCAACACGATGCACCATGAGTGGACCCTTAAAGCAGTGCGCGCCGGCAAGCACGTGCTATGCGAGAAACCGTTCGCGGCAAATGCTGAAGAAAGTGAGGAAATGTTCGATGCTGCCGCGCGACAGGGCGTTGTATTGATCGAGGCGTTTATGTACCGCGCGCATCCTCTGACTCACGCGGTGATGGATTGCTATCGGCGGGGGGATATCGGTGAATTGCAGTTGATCCGCACGAGCTTTTGTTATGCCACGAAGAGAATCGAAGGAAACATCCGATTCGACCCAAACCTGGCGGGCGGGGGGTTGATGGATATCGGTTGTTACTGCATCAATTTTTCGCGTTACTTCGCCGGGGAGGAGCCGACCGGCGTTTCGGCGGTCGCACTTCGACATGCAAGTGGCGTCGATCAAATGGCCATCGGAAGCCTGGTGTTTCCGCGCGGAATTTTGGCGAGCTTCACCTGTGGAATGAGCCTGCAGGCGGACAACACCGCCTATCTTTGCGGCAGTGAAGGCTACATTGAAATCCCGATTCCCTGGAAACCCCCGGTGAAAGACGCCAAGTTTGCGGTCGTGCGAGCCACACCGCCGCGAATGGATCAAGCCGGATTGGCAGCGACGATCACCGCGCCGAACTCCGGTCCACGTCAAACCTTCACGGTCGATGCCAATATGGAATTGTACGGCCTGGAGGCGGACGATTTTGCCGGCACGGTCTTGGACGGAAAGCCTCCGATGCTAACCCGCCAGGATACCCTCGGAAACATGCGGGTTCTCGATGAAATGCGAAGGGGAATTGGATCGGTCGCCTTCGCCCATCGACTCATGGGGGGAGGCGACCAGAGAATTCAACCCAGTTCGCCAGTTCGACGCAAGTAATTCCAGCCATTGGACCGATAATCAGGCAAGAGAAAGAGGACTTATGTTTCAGGAACTCTTGCCACTTTTGCCGAAGGAAGTAGGGACGCTTGCATTAGTGCTGGCAATGGTCGGCACGTTGATGGGCGCCGGGCTATGGCTCATCGGTGCCCGCTACAGCAGATCTCTGATCACGCTGTTGCTTGTTTCGATGGGCGGGTGGATCGGATTGTTCCTCCCGCACTGGTTCGGCTGGAATATTCAGGGTTGGGCGACGGCGATTGCGTCGGCCCTGATATTGGGCGGATCGGGTTTTGTCCTCCATCGGTTCTGGGTCGGAGTCGGCCTTGGATTTGTGATGGCGGGCTGGGCCGCCGTGGCAGTGTGGATCGTGTGTAAAGGCGTCGGTGTTTGGACGATTCCCAAATTTGAACCGGGATTTTCGGCTTTGGCGTATGCGAAAGATTTTTGGATGAGCCTCCCGGTGGATGTTCAGAAGTTCTTGCCGATCGCGGCCGGCACCGGGTTGTTGAGCGGGCTTCTGACGGCATTGCTCTGGCCTCGCATCGGATCAGTCTTGCTGTACAGCATGGCCGGGGTTTCGATGTTGGTTGGCCTTGGGCTCAGTGCGATGAACATGGCTCGACCCCAGTGGGTCGATGAATTGCCAGCGAAAACCTCGTCGCAATTATTGACCTTGATGGGGATGGTCGCTTTTGGCGTGTTGCTTCAATGGCAACTCGGCCCGGTCAAAAGCGTGCCATCTTCCAAACCTCGTATGCCTTTGATCGTTCACGATTGAAATGACACGGGCTCCATTCCCGTGAGACTGAACACGAAAGATGCCTTTTCCAACGTCCCTTCCAACTTCGATGTCGCAATTTCAGGCGGCCAGGATTCTGGATCAGATCCAGATGCCGCACCATTTCCCGGAACAGGGAGACGTGCTGAGCTTCTGCTTCAAGATGGGGCCCGCCGAAGCAGCGGTGTTTCTCATGCTCGGCGTTATTATTCTGCTGTTTGGGATCAACGTTTTCAAAGCGGTTGTGATGATCAATGCCGCGATTGTCGGCGCGGCGATCGGTTCATTTTTGGGTGAACGGGCTGGCAATGAAATGGTTGGCGTGGTCCTCGTGGGATTCACGGCGGCGGTCATCTCGTGGCCGTTGATGAAGCATGCGGTTGCGATTATGGGAGTGGCGATCGGCGCGGTGGTGGGGGCGAGTTTGTGGCGCGTCTTTTCATTAAATCCAGAGCTTTTCTGGGCGGGCGGTCTGGTGGGTGGGGTGACATTCGGGCTGTTGTCTTTCCTGCTTTTTCGCGGTTGCGTAATGATGTATACCAGCCTACAGGGTGCTTCGATGGCGGTCTTCGGGATCCTTTCGCTCATCATGAAATATCAGGACATCGCCCCTAAACTGACGCAATATCTGTCGGCGAAATCGTTCATTTTGCCGATCGCGATCTTTATCCCGACGCTTTGCGGACTAATCTTCCAGCAAATGCCAGGCACCGCTGCCAAACCCGCAGTCAAAAAGTAACCATTCCTTCCTGCCAAAAAGCGCACGTCGGGCAAAACCTTGCCACCTTGGCATCCTTCCACGGCCCACTTGCGGCTTAGCCTCCCCCCGTTCCTTGTATTCTTACGCTTAACTATCTGCGTAACCTACGGTTGCATCCGTCGTAATTCCCCCATCAAACTAAACTCCGGCATTCTATTTGCAAAAGACCGTGCGCACCCACACTTGTCGGAGGATCATATGCGATTGGATAAATTCACGATCAAAGCTCAGGAAGCCGTTGTCCGCGCACAGGAATTGGCTCAGCAAAAAGATCACAGCGAAGTGTTGCCGTTGCATCTGCTGGCATCGCTATTGGCCGAAGAAGGTGGCGTCGTACAGCCCATCCTCCAGAAGCTGGGGGCCAACGCCGGGCGAATTCAACAGATTGTCACCTCTGAATTGGAACGGCTCCCCAAAGCGACAGGAACGCAACTTGGACTGGGCCGTTCGACGCAGGATGTATTTACCCGCGCTCAAAAAGAGGCCGACCGTTTAAAGGATGAGTACGTTTCCACCGAGCATCTGCTGTTGTCGCTGGCTGAGGTCAAGAGTGAAACCCGCGATATTCTCAGCGTCAACGGCGTCACCCACGTCGCACTGCTTGAAGCGTTAAAAGATGTTCGAGGTGGGCAGCGCGTGACAGATCAGGATCCGGAAGCCAAATATCAATCGCTGCAAAAATACGGTCGCGATCTCGTCGAGATGGCGCGGCAAGGGAAGATCGATCCGGTCATCGGGCGCGATGAAGAAATCCGCCGCACGATGCAGGTGCTCAGTCGCCGTACAAAGAATAACCCGGTGCTGATCGGTGAACCCGGCGTGGGCAAAACCGCCATCGTGGAAGGACTTGCCATCCGCATGCTCAACGGGGATGTGCCGGCGGTTTTGGCGAACAAAAAAATCATCGCACTTGATATGGGGGCTTTGATTGCCGGTGCGAAATTCCGCGGGGAGTTTGAAGATCGACTGAAGGCTGTCATCAAGGAAGTGACGCAGAGCAACGGTCAGATCATTCTGTTTATCGACGAACTGCACACCGTGGTTGGGGCCGGTAAAGCCGAAGGATCGATGGATGCGGGCAATCTTTTGAAGCCTGCATTGGCCAGGGGTGAATTGCGAACCATCGGAGCGACCACCCTCGATGAATACAAAAAGCACATTGAAAAAGATGCGGCCCTTGAACGACGATTTCAACCCATTGCGGTGGGGGAACCGACTGTTGAAGACACGATCGCCATCTTGCGTGGCTTGAAGCAGCGATACGAAACTCACCACGGTGTGCGCATCACCGATGCTGCCATCGTCTCGGCTGCGGTGTTGAGCGACCGCTACATTCAAGACCGTTTCCTACCGGATAAAGCGATCGATCTAATCGATGAAGCTGCCAGCAAACTGCGCATCGAAAACGACACGATGCCGGCGGAATTGGATGAAATCCGCCGTCGTTCGATGCAGTTGCAGATCGAGCTGGAAGCGCTCCGAAAGGAAAAAGATCCCGCATCCAAAAAGCAGTTGCAGAAGGCCGAACGGGAACTTTCGGATCTGAAAGAGCGCGATACGGCCATCACCGCCCGATGGGAAAATGAAAAAGGCACGATGGATGCGATGAAGCATGTGCAGGAGGAAATCGATCGCAAGCAGGTTGAACTTGAACAAGCCCAGCGACAGGGAAATTGGGAGGTCGCAGCGCGCATTCAGTACGGGGAGCAGCGCGATCTCAAGACAAGACTGGACGCCGCGGAAGCCAATTTGCGGGAGATGCAATCCAAGGGGGATTCGCTGGTGAAAGACGCGGTGACACCGGATGAAATCGCCAGCGTAGTGTCTCGCTGGTCCGGCGTGCCGGTGACGCGGATGCTTGAAGGGGAACGCGAAAAGTTAATGAAGATGGAAGATCGACTTGAGCAGCGAGTCATCGGGCAGAATGAAGCGGTGCGGGCGGTTTCGGATGCGGTGCGTCGAAATCGCGCCGGACTGGGTGATCCGAATCGACCGATCGGGAGCTTCTTGTTCCTTGGCCCCACCGGCGTTGGCAAGACCGAATTAACCAAGGCTTTGGCGGAGTTCCTTTTCGACAATGAAAATGCGATGGTTCGCATCGACATGAGCGAGTTCATGGAGCAGCATTCCGTGGCCCGGCTGATTGGTGCGCCGCCGGGATATGTAGGTTATGAAGAAGGTGGTCGATTGACTGAAGCGGTTCGCCGTAAGCCTTATAGTGTGATTCTATTTGATGAGATCGAAAAGGCGCATCGCGATGTATTCAACGTGTTGTTGCAGGTGTTGGACGATGGCCGCCTGACGGATGGGCAAGGCCGCACCGTCAATTTCAAGAACACCGTGATCGTGATGACGAGCAATCTGGGTTCGGCTGAAATTCAAAAGCTGACGTCCGCTCAAGCGGAGCCCTGGGAAGTGGAGGCTCGGGTCAAGGCGTTGCTCAAAGAACATTTCCGCCCGGAATTCTTGAACCGTATCGACGAGACGATTCTGTTCCATTCGCTGAATCGGGATCAAATCACCGGCATCGTCGAAGTACAGCTTCGGCACCTCCGCTCACGATTGGCGGCGCGCGGGTTAAAACTGGTGCTGGAACCCGAAGCGCAGAAATTGTTGGCAGAAGAGGGTTACGATCCGGAATACGGCGCGCGGCCACTGAAGCGTGTTATCCAGCAGCGGCTGGAAAACCCGCTCGCCGGTCGAATCCTGTCCGGCGTTTTCGCGGAAGGCGACACAATTCACGTTCGCGTCGACGCGAGCAAGCACGCGTTTAATTTTGAAAAGGGCCTGCCCGCGAACCAAGAAAATCTCGTCGCGGGAGTTGCGTAGGCTTTTTGAGCACTGGTAGAATTTAAAATTGACGATCGCAATACGTTTTTTGATTTTAGCAGGCTGGATCGCTGGACTTTTGGCATTAGGATGGATGACCGGCAGTAAATACCTTCACACGGCCCTTCCTTTTTTATTCTGGTTGGTGGCAGGGCTTATTGTCAGCGCGGCGATGTTTGTGATCATGGCCATTCGTTTCATCGTATCGATCCGCGAAGGCATGAACGAAGCAGAGAGGTTGGATCGGCTTCGAAAAGGCGCATGCCTGTCGTGTGGGTACGACATGCGAGTCACTCCCAGCCGATGTCCGGAATGCGGAACGATCCCCTCGGCAACCCCTTGAGTTCTAAGCTTTACCGTTCATCCCGTTTCCGCGGCTGTCCCGCTCTTGCGTGGCAAGGGCCGGCGCGTTAGGGTTTCGCCCATCTCACTTAGGAGTTTTGTTCATGGCCACCCTGCAACTCAATTTGCCTGACGCGCTGAAGGCGGCGGCGCTCGCCCAAGCTCGCGCTGCCGGTTGCGAGTCGGTGGATGAGTACATCGCCGGATTGATTCAGGCCGATGAACTGACGCCGGTGGACGGTGAGTTGGAACGACAGCTTCTCGCGGGCGTCGACAGCGGCCCGTCAATCCCCTTCACACCCGAACTGATTGACTCCATCCTTAGTAAGGCACGCAGCCAAACCGGATGATTCTTCATGCCCGGCGACTCCTTTCCCGCCCGTATCCGTCCACTCGCCACCGATGATCTGGAACAGATCGTCCGATACTTTGACGCACAGTCCGTTCAAGCCGCGAATCTCTTTCGCGATGAGATACTGCGCGCCATCGCACTGCTGTCAGAACATCCGCGAGCAGGTGCGATTAGGCGCACGCGAGGCCGGCTCAAGGGCCTGCGATCCTGGCCATTGAGCGGGTTCGAGAGTTACCTCGTGTTCTACCTGCCCATCCCCGGCGGGATTGAAGTGGTGCGCATCTTGCATTGGGCGCGTAACGTCGATCGCGAACTACGTCGCTGACGTGCTGGCGACTAAGTTTTGCAAAGACAATAACCCACTCTCTTCACAACAGTTTCGAAATCCCTGCAAGCGGTCCCCACATTATCCAACCCGGCACGACTTGATCAGAACATCGCGTTCGCAACGGCTCCGGCAGCAACTATGCACTCAAGAAAGAGAGCGGGAGCGTGTGTTACAAACACGCCCAGGCAACCCCACGCGACGCAGAGGCTGAACGCAAACCACTCTGTGCTGCAAAAGGCTGCAAGCGTGAGGAGCGCCTTATCGGTTGACTGCATATTCACCTGTTACTCGCCATCGAATGCTGGGAGCCGTTGCAACACATCGTTTCGGAAGATCGATTTTGAAGCGGCGCGAGGGCGACGTCACGGCAGATGTCGGCGAGTACGCGGTGCAACAATGCATGGATGTAGACACATTGTTACATGCGGTATTTGACATTCACCTCAAAACCCATTTTCATTCACTCATCGCGATCCGTTCGCGGAGTTAAGAATATCCCTTTGAAGGAGGAATCATGGCGCGTCCCGTCACGTTATTCAGCGGCCAGTGGGCCGATCTGCCGTTCGAAACGCTTTGCGAAAAAGCCAGGAAATTTGGTTATGACGGGGTCGAGCTCCCCTGCTGGGGCGATCACTTCGATGTGGACAAAGCGCTCTCCGACAAGGGCTATGTGAAATCGCGTTGGGACATTCTTACAAAGAATGGCCTTAAGGCGTATGCGATTTCCAATCACCTTGTCGGTCAAGCCGTTTGTGATTTGATCGACGAGCGGCACAAGTTGATTCTCCCCGCCGATGTCTGGGGCGACGGCCAACCCGAAGGCGTTCGCAAACGCGCTGCAGCCAAAATGATCGACACCGCCAAAGCTGCGAGATTGTTCTTCGATGCCGCTCCGGAAAAGAGCACGTTCCCCGCAGTCGTCAACGGCTTCACCGGCTCGAGCATCTGGCACAGCATTTATGCTTTCCCTCCTACGGACCAGGCCTACTGGGACAAAGGATTCAAAGACTTCGCCGACCGTTGGACGCCGATCCTTGATGCATTCGATAAGGTCGACGTCAACTTTGCATTGGAAGTACATCCGACGGAAATCGCATTTGATATCGCTTCTGCAGAGCGAGCGATCGAAGCGGTGAAAGGCCACAAGCGATTTGGATTTAACTATGATCCGTCGCACCTCGGCTATCAGCACGTCGACTACGTGAAATTTATTTACTCGTTCGGCAAGCGCATCTTCCATTGCCATGTGAAGGATGCCTGGTGGGGCAAGGGTGACGGTACGGTCGGTGTCTTTGGCGGTCATACGACCTTTGCCGATCACCGCCGCTATTGGGATTTCCGCTCGCCCGGACACGGCGATGTCGACTTTGAACGTATCATCGTGGCATTGAACGATGTCGGTTATCAGGGCCCACTCAGCGTTGAATGGGAAGACAGCCGCATGGACCGCGAGCACGGTGCTGCCGAAGCGGCGGCGATGGTAAGGAAGATGGATTTCAAGCGATCGGCGATTGCGTTTGATGGGCAGTTTGATCGATAAGATGCTATGATCCATGCCGGGACACGTAACGGAGAGTCCGTATGAAGAGCCCGTTTCCCGGCATGGATCCTTATCTTGAACGGCATTGGCGCGATGTGCATGGCACAATGATCGTACACGCGCGTGCGTTGCTGAATCAACAGTTCGGACCCGATCTTCGTGCGCGAATTGATGAGCGGTTAATCATCGAGCATCCATGGGAGAAATCCTACTGGATTCATCCGGACGTCCGTGTAATTGAGCATGGACTTCCCGGCCGACCCGTCGTGGCGGCCTCGGGGATTGCCGTTGCGGAGCCATTGGTTATTTCCGCACCTGATGAACAGGCAGTTGAGCGATATATCGAAATCATCGACCCGACGCGAGGCGGTAAAGTTGTTACGGTGATCGAATTCTTATCTCCCACAAACAAACTCGCGGGTGACGGACGGGAAAAATACCTTCGAAAGCAGCAGGACTGCATCAATGCACGAATCAACCTGG
The DNA here is from genome assembly GCA_038230975.1 of Tepidisphaerales bacterium. Classification (GTDB taxonomy): domain Bacteria; phylum Planctomycetota; class Phycisphaerae; order Tepidisphaerales; family Tepidisphaeraceae; genus JANXVV01. The sequence continues at coordinate 5,025 of JBBRMF010000060.1, read as the reverse complement.
TTGAAGTTGATCTCACTCGAACCGGAAGACGTGATTTGGCGTTCCCATACGCGGAACTTCCTACAGCGGCGCAAACGACCTATATGGCGTGCGTCTACCGAGGATTTGAGACACATCATTTTGAAATATATCCCCTTGCTCTTCGAGAGAAACTTCCTGGGATCCGAATCCCATTACGGCCGACTGACCCCGACGCCGTTCTTGACCTTCAGTCACTGGTAAATTCGGCTTACGACGAGGGGCGCCATGATGACATCAATTACTCTGAACAAACCGTTCCTCCACTTACCGGAGACGACGAAGCGTGGGCTGATCAATTATTACGCCGAGAGGGAAGACGTTGAACCCTGATCGCGAAGGATGCCGAGACGCTCGATCACCTTTAAACCACGCGATTGACTAACGTCTGATCTGCTTCAAATCTTCGTAAATTATCAATGAAATGTTGTGCCAGCCGTTCGAATTCATCGAATGATCCGCCAGCCGTGTGCGGGGTGATGTAACAATTGCGATGGCTCCAAAGAGCATGTGATGATGGCAGAGGTTCCGGATCGGTGACGTCAAGATAAGTGCATCGAACTTGCCCGCTTTCGAGCGCGGCTAATAGAGCTGTTTGATCAACGGTGCTGCCGCGCCCGATGTTGTAGAAAATGGCGTTGGGTTTCATGGCCGCGAAGCGCGAGGCGTTCATGAAAAGTTTTGTCGCCGTGCCACCGGGCAGGATGTTAATGACGTGGTCCGCCAGGGGGAGCACTTTTTCAACTTCTTTTTCGGTGACGATCTCGACGGTTTCATCCCCACGCACTTCACGGCGGACGGCGTAGATTTTCATATTGAACGGGGCGAGCAGTTCAATCAGCCGTTTGGCGATCGTGCCGTAGGTAAGGATGACGACGGTCTGGCCGGTGAGCAGGAAGGATTGAATCCGCCGTTCGGGGGTGGGCCAGGAACGAGCGGTGCGCTGCGTTTCCACGGACTGTGGAAGTTGACGGGCGAAGGCAAGCATCATGGCAAAGACGTGCTCGGCGCAAGGCTCTTCGTAGACGCCGCCGCTGTTGGTCATGATGGCGTTTCTTGATTTGAAATCCTCTCGCAGATCTGTGCGATCATAGCGGTCATAACCGGCGCTGGTGAGATGTACCCACTTGACATTGGGGCAAGCGATCAGGGCGGCAGGATCGGGCTGTCCAAACACGATGTCGGCCTCTGCCATCGCGGGATCGGGGGCGCTGGCGATCAAATTGGACGCCTGCATCTGTGACGATTGAATCAGTCGATGCGCGCTCACCGCAGCTCGAAATAGCGAATCGACGGTGGGGGGGAACTGGTAGTTGGTCCAGATCGTGAAGAGTTTTTGCGCCATCGGAATAGAGATACTCGTTTTCCGGTCGGGTGAAAAGTATGATGGCGCGGCGAACCGCGTTCGTGAGATGCGGTGCGGGGAACCCGGTGCGTCGGCTACGCCTTCCGCCTCCGGCTTGTATTTGTTGTTGTGGGTGAAGTTGATGTTGGAGATTGTTCAATGCATGCAATGCCTATCCTTCTTGCGATCCTTTGCCTTATGGCGATCGCTTACCGCTACTACAGTGCGTTTCTCGCGGCAAAGGTGGCGGTGTTGGATGACTCTCGGGTTACGCCGGCGGTGGAATTCAATGATGGGCAGAATTTTCACCCGACCAGCAAATGGGTGTTGTTTGGGCACCATTTCGCGGCCATCAGCGGCGCGGGGCCATTGATCGGACCGGTGCTGGCGGCGCAGTTTGGATATCTGCCGGGGTTGCTTTGGATCGTGATCGGGGTTTGCCTCGGTGGAGCAGTTCAGGATTTTCTGGTGCTGGCGGCAAGTCTGCGGCGGGGTGGGAAAAGTCTGGCCCAGATCGCATTCAGCGACGTGGGTAAAGCGGCGGGCACGGCGGCAACCGTCGCGATTCTATTTATTATTGTGATTGCGCTTGCGGGCTTGGGGAAAGTCGTGGTAAAGGCGCTTGGCGGTGAACCGGTGCGGTATCCGCCAGGAAGTCGCTTTTTGATTTCATCGGAACAGATGCCGGACAAATATAAGTTCGCCGCTCAGCAGCGTCAGAAAGTAAAAGGCAAAGAGTACTACGTCTACGACATTCCCGCAGGATGGCAGTTGGAGTATGCCGTGCAGCAACCGCCGATGCTGCTGCAGGAAGGTTTTAAACTGCTGACCACTGAGGCGGCCCTGAACGAGCAGATTCTCGCGGGCGACCCGTTTGAGCCGGATGCGAAAAATTCTCTGGCGATTCCGTTGGATGCGTTTCGGTCCACACCGGGAAGCCCTTGGGGCACATTTACAATCGCGGCGACGATTCCGATCGCGTTATTCGTTGGCTTTTACATGTACAAGCTGCGACCGGGGAAGGTGATTGAGGCCTCGATCATCGGCGCGATTCTGACGCTTGCGGCCACTTACTATGGTTCGCAGGTGGCGGATTCATCCATCGGGCATTTCTTTAATTTGTCGGCCGTGCAGGTGACCTGGTCGATCGCGATTTATGGTTTCGTGGCTGCGGTGTTACCCGTGTGGGTGCTGCTCACGCCGCGCGATTATCTCAGTAGCTTTCTGAAGATTGGAACGATCGGTTTGCTGGTGATCGGCACGCTGGTTGCCAATCCGAAGCTTGAAGCGCCGGCGATCAATCACGTGTTTCTCAATGGTGGGCCCACCGTGGGGGGCAAGATTTTCCCGTTCCTGTTCATCACGATCATGTGCGGCGCGATCAGCGGATTTCATGCGCTGGTCAGCAGCGGCACCACGTCCAAAATGATTTCGCGTGAAGGAAGTGCGCGCGTGATCGGTTATGGCGCAATGCTGATCGAAGGGCTCGTGGGTGTGGTGGCGATGATCGCGGCCGCAGCGCTACCTACGCAGGATTATTATGCGATGAATACGGAACTCGCCAAGGTTCCACAATTTCATGAGCGCATCTTGCAAGTAGGCGGTGGCAGCGGTGTTGAACATATCGGCCAATATGAGCAGTTGACGAAAGAACCCTCCCTGCGCGGGCGAACCGGCGGCGCGGTGACGCTGGCGGTGGGCATGGCGCATATCTTTGATCAGGTCGCGAAAAAGGTCTGGCACGGCGGCGAGGAAACCATGAACGCCCTGTGGAAATACTGGTATCACTTTGCCATCATGTTTGAGGCGCTCTTTATTCTGACGACGATCGACGCCGGCACGCGTATAGGCCGGTTTCTTTTGCAGGAGGCGGCGGGGAAGGCGATCCATCCTAAGCTGGGCGACCAGGGTTGGTGGCCGGGTGCGATCGTCAGCACACTGCTCGTCGTGATGGGATGGGTCTACTTCATTGATGCGAATAACTTTGATGCCATCTGGAAAATGTTCGGGGTCGCCAACCAGATGCTGGCGGCGATAGCGCTTTCGATCGTGTCGGCGTATCTGGTAAACGAAGGGCGGGGTCGGTATCTGTGGGTGACTTTAATTCCGTTGGCGGTCGTCACCACTACTACCAGCACCGCAGCGTTCCAGAACATCGGTAGTTACTGGACAACCATCACCACGCAAAAGCAATTGCCCACACCGGATTGGAAGCTTATTTCCAATAGCCTCATCAGCGGAGGGCTGACGTTAGGAATGCTGGTCAGTGCGTATGTCGTGATCATTGCGGCGATGAAAAGATGCATCAAGTCGTAGGTTAGGATTTCAAAATGATATCTAAGACGCTCACAATCTGTCTGTTAGCCGCGATGGTTGTCGGTCAATCGTCGGCCCAGCCCGCCAAGGAAAATGGGTCGGCATTTCCAAACTTTCCCGGCCTCGTCGAAATTGTTCCAACCTCACGGCTACAGCCCGCTGAATGGCGATACACGATTGAAAAACCAGCCGATGGATGGACCCGCGCGACATTCGACGACCGTGCATGGAAACTTGGCAGCGGCGCGTTCGGTACCGAAATGACGCATGGTATTAAAGTTAAGACCACTTGGAACACCGGGGATATCTGGCTGCGCAGGGTGATCACCATTCCTGATCAGAAGATTGATTTTTCAACGGTACAACTCTTCGCGTTTCACGATGATGACATTGAAGTTTATTTCGATGGCGTTCGTGCGGCGCAAGAGGCGGGATTTGTTACCGAGTATCAGCCATTGGACATCCTGCCGACGGCCCGCAAATTTCTCAAACCAGGAGCGACGTTTGTCATCGCAGTGCATTGTCATCAAACCAACGGTGGCCAGGGGATTGACGTGGGGCTCGCGCAGGTTCCGGTGAATGCTTATTCTGATGCGGCAATTCAACAGCGCAGAAATAACTACCGTGGGTTTGGCGCTTCTCATGTGGGTGACCCGATCAATGGTCGCAAGCTGTTTCTGGATGAGCAACGTCTCGCCTGCAGTCGCTGCCATTGTACCGATGGAAAACGCGACCGCGTCGGGGCGGATCTATCTACGGTCGGCGATAAATTTCCGAGATATGATTTGATGGATGCGATTTTGACTCCGTCGGCCACCATCGCGGTTGGGTACAACACGACGATTGTCACGACCCGGGATCGCGACGCAGTCGTCGGTGTTTTGAAGGAAGTGACCGATCGGCATCTTGGTTTGATGGGGGCCGATGGAAAGATGCAGCACATTCTGTTGGCGGATGTGCTGAGCCGTCGCACGACGCTGGAATCGATCATGCCCGAAGGGCTGGAAGCGGGCCTGACAGCGCAGGAGTTTACGGATCTGATTGAATATCTGGTAAGCCTGAAATTGCCAGTCGTGGCCGATGCAGGACGACAGGGAATGCGTTCGGAAATTCCGCAAATCCAGACGCCGGTCAATCTGGTTCCGTTTCATCGAGAAGCACTGCGTTTCGAGCATCCGACCTGGTTCGGGCAGATCCCCGGTGAAGGGTCCGTCGATTTATCTCCCGCCGCAGAATATCACGATTCGGCCGGCACTTTCCAGTCGATCTGAAGTTTTCAGGTTCCGCCGGCGGGAGATGACGCGCGCCGTTGCCCGCAGTTGGCTTTCCGGCCTTTTGGCACCTGG
>JBBRMF010000059.1:0-22657 GCA_038230975.1 Tepidisphaerales bacterium | reverse complement strand
GACCACAGACAACCCTACCGGTACGGGGCTGATCGCGCAAGCGCAGGAATGTGATAATCTACTTGCGGAAGCCCTGGGGGGGGGGGGGGGGGGTAAATCACTGGACAGATTGAGCAAAGCGCGGTACACTTTCAATCAATCTCAGGCAGGCTCTCTGAAGACGTGAGGGCGGGCGTTCCGCCAATCTTCGGGGGGTTTTGCAAGAGGCTCCCCAGGTTGGCGATGCGGATTGTGGGCAATCGTGCTTCAATGAAGTCACCGTGCCAGACGTCTCCAAAACCCACAACCCGACCCGATGATCCATCGCTCGATATTGCGGAGGATCACATGTAAACGCCGTTGTTGTAGTTCCCCGCGGAGTTGAAGATGTTCACATCCTTCGAATCTACGACGCCATCCCCGTTAAAATCACCCACCTGGTAACCCAACGGCGTCGACATGTTGAACAGACCAAAGGTATTAAAGATGTTCACGTCATATTGGTTGACGACTCCATCCCCGTTCACGTCACCGGTTAGCGTCGGTCGAATGAGGATCTTCGTCAGGGCTATGCCCGTTCCAGCGCCGGAGTTTGAACTCGGACCGAGGATCTGGCCGATGTTATTCGCATTGCCGGCAGTCTGGAGAGAGCCGTCATAATAACCCACTCCCTTGTAATCGATGTTTGCCTTGACGTCGGAGCTCGTGATGCCACCTCGTCCCATGTAATCGCCGACACCAGTTGAGGAATTAATATGGTACCCCGCATTAATGTACTGATGAATGAGTGAAAAAGGCGTGGCGGTGTTGTCCACGTACAGAAAGCTCCTACCCAGGTCTAACAGGCCGGTGAGACCGATCGCCAGTGTGTTCACATAGACCTCTGTCCCAATCACATTCGATGGCATCACCGCCGTCCCGTTCCCATTAATCGCGAGGGCCGCCAGATGTTGAGCGGAGTTGAAAAACGCGGTCGCGCCGCTGCTCACGTTTAGTGTCAGGTTCGCCGTCGTGAGCAAAGCGTCCGCATTGAACGCAAGCGTCCCACCGGTCAAGTTAAGCGTGTCGTTGCCTGCGCCGCCCTCGAAGGTGATGGCGGATGGCACCCCGGCGTCGTTCAGCGTGTCGTTTCCTGCACCGCCATCTACGATGAGGGCATGGAATTGTATGTAGTGGATGGCGGTGCCATTTACGATGATCGAAGTTGTGCCGGATGTCGAGAAAGTATTGCCCGTTGCGGCTCCGATTACTTTAAAAGTGTTCGCGCCCTGTCCGCCGACTAAGCTGATTAGCCCGCCGGGGAGCGGGTTGCCGCTGGAGAAATCGACCGTGATCGTATTGTTGCCCGCTTTTCCATCGACCGAAATCTGGTTCACGGTGGAGAACAGGCTCGCGAACTGAATCTTCCCATTCACGATCGCGTCAACGTAGTTTGGGTTGAGGGGATCGCGGCGAATGACGATGTTGTCGTCGGTGACAACTAGGCCGTCGTCGCCGGTCACCGTGAGGACGTTCGCGGACGTGGAACTTATCAGCGCCGCAGACGCGAAGAAGGCGTCCATGTCGTTGGTCGTGCCATCAGGCTTAAATGACGACGCCCACATGGCGGACAAAGTATTGTCGAACGCAGCGATGCCAATGTACTCTAGGTAGTCGTCCGGTGCCACGGGCACGGATACATCGTTGGTCAGGTTTTGATGGGTGAATGAAGCTGACGCCCAAGTTCCTGCGGCGTTGAAGCTCGTGCTTACGCGAGGGCGAGCGCTAACTTGATCGCCGGCCGCATTGCCGTTCGTCGTGTAATAGATGATGTTCACGCTTCCTGTCGTCTGGTCGACCGCCAGCCACGGAAGGAATTGGTAGCCCGCGCTGGTGTCTACCGCAGTTGCCGTGTCCCAGACAGGCGACGCGGCGTCCGGGTTGGTGCAGCGCGTCACGTAAACCGTTGTTGGATTGCTGTCGCTCAGTGGAAGGGATGGATTCTTCAGTCCTAAGAATGCGAGGAACAGATCCCCGGTTCGGCGGTCGACGTCTATAACGGGGCCTGTGAAGACTCCTCGGTTTGTGTCAGCGTGAATTTGTGTACCATAGAGGCCGGAGCCTGAGTCTTGGTACACAAGAGTTGTCGCCCCGAATGTAATTCCGCTCGCAAGTCCATTCGCATCGCTGTTCATTTGAATGACACTTGACCCGGGAAGTGTCCGGGACACGTACAGTTGGCCATTGGCCCCAACGACAGGCTGCGAAAACGAATAGCCAGCAGAGTTTGAAATCGCGGTGGGAGTAGTAAAAGCATCAGTCCCACCTTCGACCCAGTTCAGCACATCAGCACCGTATGCGCCGACAACCCGAACAACATCGCGAATCGAACTCGAATACGTGATGTATACCGAAACTGACTTCGTTCCACCCGTTGTTTCCGTTCCAACGCCAATCATCGGTTTGTCCGCATTTGTAACGAAGGGGATTTGTGGACGCTTTTGCAGCGTAGCGCCTCCATCAAGACTTGTTACAAGCCTCATTCCTGTGTTGCCATCGACATAGGCGATGTACAGTGCGCCGTTGGCATCAAATGCAAGAGATGGATCATAACGGTGGAAACCAGAATCGTCATCCTGCGCAGCATCAAACTCGTGTTTATTCCAAGTTAATCCACCATTCATGCTCCAATGTTCAAACAACCGGAACGATGATCCTGAATCGGTGAGTCCTACAATATTTCGCGGATTCGTAGGATTAACTGCCACCAGCATCTCTGCTTCATGCGGACCACCCGGAGTACTACTTAAGTCATGAGCAGGGTTTGCAATCAAAGACTGCGCGCCATTAATTGCGAGGGTGGACGAAAACTGCAATCTTTGCTCAAGTTGCTCGATCGAAACAAGCACCTCTATCCTTCGATTCTTTCGCGTTGTTTTTGGGTAGCTTGCAGGATGTGATCTCAATTTTGTGTGGCTTGACATATTTTGTACCTTTCAAGGCTGTGGATATTTCCGTGCGCGCAGAATGCGACCCTCAAACACAATTGTGGGGAGCCGTCAGAGGAGGATTGCTCATATCACGCAAAATTTTTTACGGCGCAATCGCATGCATAGCAGCGAGAACGCACTCAGGCACATCCCCGCCCATCCCGATAGCTCGGGAACCACAATAAGAGACCCACCGAGGGAGGCTTGCGGCCCTTGAAAATTGGCTGTATTGACGGCTACAAAAAAATCGCCCGCCAGCAGTTCAGTTAATTGAGACGGTGTTAACGTCCCGCTTCCACTAAACACGGAATTAGGAGATGTCGTTTCAGCGAAAGAAAGCGGCAAAATCACTGCGCCGAGAGGCTCGGCTGGAAGACTAATCGGCCCGCGAATCTCCACGTCCGAGACCGGCGATCCCGTCGCTGAAGTCCCCGAGATGACAAATGCGCCTGTAATCGAATCGACCGTCGCTGTCGCCATGCCATCATTCGGCACCAAGGTTGACGGCCTGGCATGCAGTCCGTCCAAGACCGCCTCCAACGAGATCACTGCGCCTCGTGCTTGGGCAACGCCTACGGAAAGCAGCCCTGCAATCGCCAAGATCGGAACAAGAGCAGGTTTCAACCACCTTGATTGTTTCAACTCATTCATAGTTCACCCGCATTTCACGTAAACCGCCCCCTTCACCACCTACGATCCACTCCGGCTAAGCGGAGAGGTTCGACCGAATCATTTCGGGCAGATTAAACCCCTTCCCCGCATTTCCGTCAACCGGGGATTTTCGGATGTTTCTCGAATTCGCCAGACCTTAATGATTCGCCACCTTCGCAGGCGCACGCATCTGCGATCCGTTCAATCGAGACGCCGAACCCGCCCGCGTCTTCGAAGGCCACCGTCAGCCAGACTTGCTCAGCCATTCATCACGGCCATGGAGGGTGGGTGTACTCTCAAATATCGCGGGCGAGACGCCCACGCCACCTACAAAAACAGCCGCGCTGGTAATCCAGCGCGGCTGCTCATGTTTAAAATCAGAGATCTGCTTACTTCAGCAAGCCTTCCTTCTTAGCCATGTGGATCATCAAATCGATCACGCGATTCGAGTAGCCCCATTCGTTGTCGTACCAACTGACGACTTTGAAGAAATTCGAGTTCAGTGCGATGCCTGCACCGGCGTCGAAGATGGAGCTGCGCGGGTCGCCGAGGAAATCGGTGGAGACCACTTCTTCATCGGTGTAACCGAGGAAACCTTTCAAGTCGCCGTGTTCGCTGGCGGCTTTCATGGCGGCCTTAATTTCATCGTAGGAAGTGGCTTTGACGGTCTTGAACGTCAGATCGACCACGGACACATCCGGCGTCGGGATGCGGAACGCCATGCCGGTCAGCTTGCCCTTGAGTTCCGGCATTGCCAATGCGACGGCCTTGGCGGCACCGGTGGCGGCGGGGATGATGTTCTGACCGGCACCGCGACCGCCGCGCCAATCCTTTTTGCTTGGGCCATCGACCGTCGGCTGCGTGGCGGTCGTCGCGTGGACGGTCGTCATCAAACCTTCGGCGATCCCGAAGCTATCATTCAACACCTTGGCGATTGGAGCCAGGCAGTTGGTCGTGCACGAAGCGTTCGACACAACCGTGTGCTTCGATGGATCATACTTGTTGTGGTTCACGCCCATGACGAGCGTGGGCACTTCTTCATCCTTGGCTTTGGTCGGAGCCGAAATAACCACGCGCTTGGCACCGGCCTTGAGATGCTTGGTGGCGCCTTCAAAGTCGGTGAACAAACCGGTCGATTCCACGACGAACGAAGCACCCAGAGAGCCCCACGGCAGCTTTTCCGGATCGCGCTCGGAGACGCACTTGATGAACTTGCCGTTCACCACGATGCCATCTTCTTTGGCTTCCACGGTGCCCTTGAACTTGCCGTGGGTTGAGTCATGGCGAAGCAGGTAGGCGAGATTGTCGGGCGGAACCAGATCATTGATGCCGACAAATTCAATATTTGGATTATTCGCCCCGGCCCGGAACACCAGCCGACCGATACGGCCAAAACCATTGATTGCAACTTTCAAGGCCATGACAACTGCTCCTCTTCAAACTTCGATTGGTAAACACGATCGACCCCGGCTTAGTAAGCCGAGGTCGGGTAAAGGCCTTGGACTATAAGGACCAGCCAGAACGTGTCAAGAACGCGCTGCTTGCGGGCAAGCAAAACTGTTTTGAAAAGTCATCTTCTCCTTGACCAAAAACCCCTCCCCCACTAACCTACCCCGCTCGCTGAAAAGCGATGGCTTGCGCATTGACAAAACGCAGTTGATCTTGACGATAGTTCGTGCAAAAAGTCACGAAGTCAACTGTGAGTTGTGGACAGGACTATTCGGTGGCCAAAAAAGATGATGACGCGAACCTCGGGCAATTCCTCGGATATGGATTTCAGATCTGTGCCGGTGTGATTCTCGGGCTGGTCGTCGGCAAATGGCTCGATAATCGATACCACTGGACGCCTTGGGGCGTTCTCGTGGGAGTCCTTATCGGGTTGGCCTCCGGAATGTATCTGCTGATTCGTGATGGAATGAAGATCAATAAAGACTGACGAATCAATTGAGAACCCTGTTGCTCATCCCGGTTGTGCTGCTGTTGATCGCGGGAGGTTGCTGGGGAGTTGCGATGGCCGCCGGTTGGCAGCCACATGGAAGAGAATTAATCGCGGCCGCCTTGATTTGCGTGCTTTCAGGTGAAATGGCACTGGCCCCGGCGGTGATATTCAGAAAATCCGACCCGGCGACGGTTTCGCAGGCTGGATTGGCTGGAACCGTTGTCCACATGTTTCTGACGCTGTTGCTGGCGGCGGTCGTGTGGATGGGAAAAATGGTCGCCAACAAGCAGATGTTTTTGTTCATGCTGCTGGCGTTTTTCTGGGTCTCGCTGATCGTGCTCGTGCTGGCGATGACCCGATTGGTTCGAAGCGCGGCAACGAAGTAGATTTTGTAGGTTCCGCTTGAGCAGACCCTGCGAACAGCAATTGACAGTAAATACGCTAAAAGAGACACGCGATGCTAACACTTCTGGCAGAAGCCCCGAATCCACTGGAACACGTGCTTCCTCACGAATTGCTTTTGGTGCCGAATCATCACGGACCCAGCCTGTTCACCAACCAGATGTTCATGGCCACCGTTGCCGGTGTGCTGATGCTCTGGATCTTTCCCAAACTCTTCAAGAGCGTTGACCCATCTGCCCCGCGCGGTGCAAAGAACTTCTTTGAAAGCATTCTGGAATTTTTGCGGATCGAAGTCATTCGCCCGGCTTTGAAGGAACACACCGATCGGTTCGTTCCGTTCCTGTGGACGCTGTTTTTCTTCATTCTGTTTTGCAATCTACTGGGCTTTATTCCGATCGGGGAGATCATCAGCCTGTTAACCTGGGGCAAGATTGAACATCTGGGCGGTACGGCCACAGGAACCGTGAGCACCACTGGGGCGCTGGCCATCTTCACCTTCTTTTTCATTCATGGCAGCGGGATTTTCCAGGTCTACAAATCCCTTCGCGACGGCAGCTACGGTCATCACGCCCATCACGAAGAACACACTTCGGACGGCAGCCAAGGCCACGAGGCGGCGATTGATCTGCCGCACATGCGTGCCGAAGGTTTGGCGGCGGATGTTCCGAATGATTTCCGCGCCGCGACCGATCCCACGCACCATTACAATGATGATGAACACCTGAAGCACCACGGCCATAGTGAAGGCGCCCACGAAGCCGCACACAATGGAAAGCCCGCCGGTGCAGCGGCTGTTCTGGCCCTTCCGCTCTATCTGTGGAACTTCGCCCCTCATCCGTTCAAACCGGCACCGGGTGGTTCGCAAATTGGATGGCTGGCGGATCTTCCCGTCTGGTTTTTGCTGCTGATTCTGGAACTGGTTGGCGCGCTGATTAAACCGTTCTCGTTGTCGATTCGTCTGTTTGCCAACATGATCGCCGGGCATATTGTGCTGGCCGTGCTGGCGGGATTGATCGTCGCCATGCCGACGATCCTCGGGCAGATCGGGGTTGCCTTTCCCATTGCCGCGCTCAGCCTGATGATTCGCATGCTCGAACTGTTCGTTTCGTTCCTGCAGGCATATATCTTCACGTTTCTGGCGACCTTGTTTATCGCTAGTGCCGTGGCACCGGAACATTGATCCACAGAGCCTGGCGTAAACGCCGGGCTATTCAAAAACTTCGCCCATGAGCAGCCGACGCCGGGGCACTTTTTTTAAGTTCGGCACTACATAAATCCGCGACGTGTTTCGGCACTTTCTTATCCGCCGATCGCATCGCATAGTTCCGGGTAACAACCCGGAGGGAGTTTCGCATGTTGTCCACTCTTCTCGCACAGACCGCACCGTTGATCGGTAACAGCGGCCTTGGCATTCTTGGTTTAGCCGTCGGTACTGGATTGATCGTCATGGGCGCAGCCCGCGGCATTGGTCACATCGCCGGTAGCGCCATGGAAGGTATCGCCCGTCAACCCGAGGCTGGCGGTAAGATCGGCACGAACATGATCATCGCCGCCGCGCTGATCGAAGGTTTCACCTTCTTCGCACTGGTCATCTGCTTCCAGCTTGTCAGCGTATTCAACAAGTTCTGATAGAAGAACATTCGGCGCTCTGCGGGTGAATAACCCGCAAAGTGTCTTTCCGTAGCATGGGCTACCAGCCCATGGATTTTCTGAGGTGGCATGGGCGTCTCGCCCGTGCATCTGCCTTACAAAAAGCACGGGCGAGACGCCCATGCCACTGACACGAGGTCGAACCGACATGCGAGAACTTTTAAAACGATCCGCTTTGGCCATGACGCTGCTTCTCGGCCTTGCCGTCCCTGCGACGGTGTACGCTGCCGAAAAGGTGGAGACCCCGACTCAAGAAACAACCGCGCAAAAAGGCAAAGCCGGTGAAGCTGCTGCCGAGCACGAACGCCCGCTGCTGGACTTCCAGCCTGCTGAGGCGATCTGGATTGTCATCATCTTCAGCGTGCTGTTGGTGATTCTCTACAAAACCGCATGGAAGACGGTGCTAGTCAGCCTGAAAACTCGGGAAGACGGCATCCGCAAGTATATTTCCGATGCCGAGGCCGCCCGCGCCAAGTCAGAAACCGCGCTGAAGGAATATAACGCCCAGCTTGCAACCGCCGAGCAAAAGGTTCGCGAGATGATTCAGAACGCCGCCGCCGAAGGCGAACGCATTTCCACACAGATTAAGATGCAGGCCCAGCAGGAATCCGAAGCCGCCAAGGAGCGGGCCACGAAGGATATTGAAACTGCCAAGAAGCACGCGATCCAGGAGATTTACACCGAAGCCGCCAATCTTTCGACAAGCATCGCCGAGAAGATCCTTCGCCGAAATCTCAATGCCGATGATCAGCGCGATCTGGTTTCCCGAAGCTTGGAACAGTTGCAGGAAGTTGGGAAAAATTAACGGATTGGTCAGTTGTCAGTTGTACGTGGTCAGTTGCAAGGGAAAATACAAAAGTTTCTTCAAAACGGACAACTGACCACGGAAGACTGACAAAATACAAAAATGGCAATTACCACAAACTATCTTCCCGTTGACTTGTCTTACGCCCAGGCCTTGCTTGAGTTGGCCGGGGATGATGCGGCGAATATCGGCGAGGAGCTTTCGGACCTGCGTCAGATCGTCGAAGAAAATCCAACCTTCCAGAAATATCTGGCTGACCCGAGCATCGGCGTGGTCGAGCGCACGGGCATGCTTGAGCGCACGTTCAAAGGCAAAGTCTCGCAGCTCGTCTGGAATTTCCTTGGCGTGTTGAACGCCAAGAATCGACTCGGCCGATTGGCCGATATCGCCGACGCCTATCACGCGCGCCTAGATGAAAAGCTCGGCAAGGTGGAGGTGGAAGTCACCGTCGCCCAACCACTGACCGAAGAGCAACTCATCAGCGCTCAGCAGCAAATCAGCACGGCACTCGGCAAAGATGCAATCGTCCACTCCCATGTCGATGAATCCATCATCGGCGGTATGATCGTCCGCGTGAAAGACAAGCTCCTGGACGCCAGCGTGCGATACCAGTTACAAGCGATGAAAGAACAGTTGTTGGCGAAAATGCCGAAGTGAAGATGGTCCGTTGTCAGTTGCCAGAAGTGGTTACGACGATGGATTCGCTACTGACTACTGACAATTTTGAATTTTCGGAGAACAGAAATGGCCATTAATGTCGCGGAAATCACCAGCGTTTTGAAGCAGGAAATCTCGGGTTTCGAGAACCGGATCAATGTCACGGAAGTCGGCACGGTGATCGAAGTCGGTGACGGCATCGCGCGCGTCTATGGCCTGCGCAACGCCATGGCCGGTGAACTGCTGGAATTCCAGAACGGTACGATGGGTCAGGTCTTCAACCTTGAAGAAGACTCGATCGGTGCCGTCATCTTCGGCAACTACCTGGAGATCAAGGAAGGCGACACCGTTAAGTCGACCGGTCGTTTGCTGGAAGTGCCGGTGGGTGAAGCCGTCATTGGCCGTGTGGTGAATCCGCTCGGTCAACCGCTGGATGGTTTGGGCCCGATCGCCTCGACCGAATCGCGCAAGATGGACATCATCGCCCCCGGTATCGCCGAGCGTAAACCGGTGACCGAACCGCTGCAAACCGGCATCAAGGCCGTCGACAGCATGATCCCGATCGGTCGCGGCCAGCGAGAACTGATCATCGGCGACCGCAAAACCGGCAAGACCGCCATCGCGATCGACACGATCATCAACCAAAAAGGCAAGAACGTAAAATGCTTCTATGTCGCGATCGGCTCGAAAGAATCGACCGTCGCCGGCATCGTTGAAGTGCTGAAAGCCGCCGGTGCGATGGAGTACACGACGGTGGTTGTCGCTTCCGCTGCCGACCCCGCCCCGCTGCAATACATCGCCCCCTACGCCGGCTGCACGATGGCCGAGTACTTCATGTGGAAAGGCGAAGCCACGCTGGTGGTGTATGATGATCTTTCCAAGCAGGCCGTCGCCTATCGCCAGCTTTCGTTGTTGCTCCGCCGTCCCCCAGGTCGTGAAGCGTATCCGGGCGACGTGTTCTATCTACACAGCCGACTGCTCGAACGGGCCGTCAAGCTCAGCGATGAAAAAGGTGGCGGTTCCCTCACCGCCCTGCCTATCATTGAAACGCAGGAAGGCGAAGTTTCGGCATACATCCCCACGAACGTGATCAGTATCACCGACGGCCAGATCTACCTTGAACCTGACCTGTTCTTCGCCGGTGTTCGCCCGGCTATCAACGTCGGTATCTCAGTCAGCCGCGTCGGTGGTAATGCCCAGACTAAGGCCATGAAGAAGATCGCCGGCTCACTCAAGCTTGACTTGGCCGCCTATCGCGAACTGGAAGCCTTTGCTCAGCTCGGCACGGAATTGGACAAAGCCACTCAGAAGCAGCTCGATCGCGGTGCGCGTCTGGTGGAGTTGCTCAAGCAGCCCCAATACAAGCCGATGTCGACCGAGCAGGAAGTCATGGTCGTTTACGCCGGCACGAAGGGCTACTTGGATGAGATTCCCGTGAGCCGGGTGCAGGAATTCCAGACCGCCTTCCTTGCCTATGTTGACACGACGGCTGCCGCCCTCCGCGTGGATCTGGCTGATAAAAAGGAGCTTACTGCGGATATCGAAGCCCGATTGAAGCAGGCTCTGGTGGATTTCCAAGCTAAGGCCTGGAAGAAGTAGTCGAATGATTTGACTCTGCAATCGAGCCAAATGAGCAGCCCGGAAGCCAAAACTTCCGGGCTGCTTTTCTTTTGGTGTGACACTTATTGGCCGATCAATTGGGGGGAGATTATCGGTTAGAACGATAAAAACATGCCGTAGGTCCCAGAACCTTTGAATTTACCTGAGATTCATCCCTGCAAAATGCAAACAATTTTGCACTCGTGCCGTTATGGAGTGTAGATATCGTTGGATATATTTATGAGTGCAACGTCATTTTCAAAATCAGCCTTTAATACCTCGACGATGCCCCGGCATCTGTTTGGGTACAACGTCGTTGAATTCCTGGGTGAAGGGGCCGGCAGCCGTATCTACGTGGTGACCGAACCGATCAGCAACAAACTGTTCGCCCTCAAGCATGTGATTCGCAAGGATGAAAAAGATATTCGATTTGTCGAGCAGCTCGAAGCCGAGTTTGAAGTCAGCCGTCAATTTCGTCATCCCGGTCTACGGCGAGCCCTGGACCTGAAGGTCAACAAAACCCTCCTGCGCAAAGTGACCGAAGCCGCCCTGGTAATGGAACTGGTTGACGGCACACCGCTGGATTCCCGCCGTCCCGAACGCATGGCCGACATGGTCTCCGTCTTCATCGGCACGGCCCAGGCATTAGCCGCCCTGCATCAGCTTGGCTATGTGCATTGCGACTTGAAGCCCAACAACATTCTCGTGGACTCTGACGGCATGGTGAAAGTGATTGACTTCGGGCAAGCCTGCAAAGTCGGCACGGTCAAGGAACGCATTCAAGGCACGCCGGATTACATCTCCCCCGAGCAGGTGAAATGCGAACCCGTCACTCAGCGGACCGACATCTTCAACTTTGGCGCGACCATGTACTGGGGCCTCACCGGCCAGAAGATCCCCACGCTGTTTACGATCAAGCGCGCGGAGAACAGCTTCCTGGTCGATTCCGAAATCCGCTCCCCGCGTGAACTCAACCCGCGCGTGCCGGAACCTCTGTCGAACCTGGTGATGGATTGTTGCCGTACGGTCGTGGCGAAGCGCCCCGGCGATATTGGTGAAATCGCCCGTCGGTTGGAGATCATGCATCATGGGCTAACCCGCCCCGTGCCGGCCGCCGTGCCAATTCCCGACCCGATTGCTGCGCCACGGCAGGCCTCGGCTTGGGCCTGAATCTTAGCGGTTACGCGAAAAGCGCCCGTTCTTTCTACTACCGATCCCTATCCCTGTCGCGATAACGCCGACCGGTTGTACAGCAGCGTGATCGCCAGCGACACAAAGCACAACAGGCTTACTGCCGCCAGTGCCTTTTGCATCTCGCCCTGTTCGTAATCGAGATAGATCGAGACCGGCAGCGTGGTCTGATTCATTCGTATCCCAAACACCATGACGGTAGCCCCGAACTCGCCAAGGGCCCGGGCAAATGCCAGCATCACACCGCTGAGCAGTCCGCGCGTCGCCATCGGTAAACTGACATGCCAGAACAGTTGAAACCGGTTCGCCCCCATGACGCGGGCGACATCTTCCATGTCGCGCTCGATGGCCGCGAACGCGGCGCGCGTCGGCAGATACAGCAACGGCATCGCCACAATCGCCGCCGCCAGAATCGCGCCCTCGATTCGAAATAAAATACTGTACGAAAACCACTGGTGCAGATACTGGCCCAGCCAGCCTTTGACCCCCAGGCTGGCGATGATGAGATAACCCACCACCGTCGGTGGAAGCACCATCGGCACGATGATCAGTCCTTCGAGCAGGCTCTTTCCCCAATACCGCGACCGCGCGTTGATGTACGCCAACGGCAACGCCACAACCAACGCCAAGAGCGTTGCCGACACGGAGATTCGGAGTGACAACCAGAGCGTCAGCCATAACCCAGAATTCATTTGATCGCTTTAGTCGTAGGTTCCGGCGGTGGTGCAAAACCGAATTCCCGCAAACAAGCCTGCCCCTTTTTAGACAGAAGATACTTTAGAAATCGCGCCGCCGCTTCCTGCTTTGCCGATGTCTTCACAACGACGGCCGGGTAAACGATCGCTTCATGAACGCCCGCATCCACGGTACACGTCACGCGAACTTTGTCACCCGCTGATTTCGCATCCGTGGCATACACCAGCCCGGCCGAAACCTCGCCTCGCTCGACGTAGTCCAGCACTTGCCGCACATTTGTTCCAAGAATCAATTTATCCCGAACCGCATCGGCGATCCCGGCATGATCGAACGCTTGCTCGGCATATCGTCCTGCTGGAACCGATTCAGGCTCGCCAATCGCAATCCTCGTAACCCGCCCATCCGCCAGAGCCTTGACCGAATCGGGTGAAGCTTTACTTTCCGACGGCACGATCAACACGAGTGAATTGGTCGCGACAATGCTCCGCGTCGTCTCCACCAATATACCGGCCTTTGACAAATCCTTGATCTGCTTCTCTGCGGCCGAAATGAAAAGGTCGACCGGTGCCCCGTTCAGGATCTGATTGGCAAGCTGCCCGGATGAACCCCAGTTCAACTCAACGCTTTCGCCGGTCTCTGTTTTGTACTGCGCCGAAGCCCTGGTCAAGGCATCCTTCAAGCTAATGGCCGCCGCAACGGTGATGGATTCCGCATACATCGCAGACGAAAGCAGTGCCGCCAAAATCATCGCAATTGATCGCTTCATTTCGTCCTCACCGAAAAGACGAATAAAGTATACTTTCGTTATACACCCAAGTATATAACGAGTTTTTCACATTCCAAAGTAACTTGGGCATCCTGCCCATGTTTGCGGTACTCCGCAATTTCGATCGGTACTCAGATCGAACCCGCGATCGCAGAGCGATCTTCTTCAGGCAAATCAGAAAGCGATTCGCCGTAGTGGACCCCAGCTTTAACGTGCCTGCGTCCCCCGTTGAAAACCATCCACCTCCAGATCAATCGCCGCCTCGATATGAATTTGGAGATCCCGAAAGCTCCGCAGAACCCGGCTGCCCAGTTCCGTCAGCTTCGCCCCACCGCCGCGCTTCCCACCGACCGCCGTGGTAACCAATGGTTCCGGCCATCGTCTGTTCATCGTGTCGAGCAATATCCACGCGCGGCGGTAGCTATACCGCAGCCGTCGAGCCGCCTCCGAGAGCGAACCACTTGCTTCGATCTGTTCCAATAAATCCGCCCCGCTATCGGTGAGTGCCGCCTTCCCATCCCGTTCGATCCAGACTTTGGCGCGCAATATCGGTACGGAAATGGATCGAGGAGGCCGCCGCACGGTCACGATTCCTGATCGGTGGAGATGATCACTTCCGTCGCTTTGATCACGGCTGTTGCCGGTGAACCTTTTTTGAGCTTCAACCGCTTCGCCGAACTTGCGCTGATGAGCGACACGATCTGATGTCCCCCACCGATGTCAATCACAACTTCCGCCATGACCGCACCCATTTTCAACACAACCACTTTGCCACTGAATTGATTTCGAGCGCTGATAGCCATGGCGGAAGTATAGCATCTTGTCCCCTCCCCCGGGCCTGCTGGGCTTGTGGTTTTATTTAGCCGGTTCGGTTGTGAACCGTGTTTGGTTTTCCGAAGCCCTCACACACCAAGCGCCTGCTTCAACGGCCCAAGATACCTTTCATAGCGACGGCAGCGGTGAACGGAGGAATGGTAAATCGGTCGGCGCACCTGCTGGACGCTTGCGGTGGCAACGGTTCGTTTTGTCTCATGGAAGCGCAGGCACTTATCGTTCCAGGGCAGATTGAGGAACTCCACCATTCGCCGGGATTCTCGTTCGATATTCTCCACCACCGACTCATAGTCGACCTCGAGAATCCGCAGATCCAATACGCTTTTCCAATGAGCCATCAATCGCTGGTAGTCACGATAAAAACGACCGAGATGCGTCAGATTGTATTTGTAGTCATTGCCAAATGAAAAATGGGTCATGAAGCAAGAAACACAAGTATCCATTGCATCACGGCGACAATGAATGATTCTCGCCTCGGGTAACAAAACGGCAATCAAACCAAGATGCAGAAAATTCAAAGGAAATTTATCGGTAATCCGCATCGCAGACGGGCTCAATCCGTCCATCGGCGGAAGATAGGTTTGCGCCAAACCATCCGCTTGGTCCACCGTCAGGCGATCCAGACAGCTCGGATAGTCATCTTCGGTTGCGGATAGCATTCCGAGCGCGCCAGCGTAAATTCGGCACATCCAATCCAGCTCGCCTGCGCCATGGACTTCCGGATGTGAGGCTAGAATCTGCTCGATGAGAGAAGTGCCCGAGCGCGGCATTCCAACGACAAAAACAGGTCGATCGCTACGCGTTGTGGCCCTTACCAGAAATCGCATGCGATCTCGCGTGAAGTAGGCAATGACACGATCGACCATTCTTTCATGGGCATCCGGATCATATTGCTGCATACGCAGTGCATTGCCGCGAACCGCATGGGAAAAAGCCTCATCGTATCTCCCGGCATCTTCAAGCAATTCCGCAACGGCCAGATGAAGACTGCTTTGCTCCGTGGGAGGCTTTCCCCCACTGGACATGACCTTGAAAACCAGTTCGAGCGCTCGTTGGTGCAGGCCGCGCCTTCGAGCCAACCGCGCATAAAGTCGCACGACATGATTGAGATATCGACCCTCATTGACCACGCGTTGGACAACCTCCCACGCTTCATCCAACTGCCCCGCCGCCTCAAGCACCCAGGCTCGAGATGCCAGATGCCCCATCTGGTCCGGTGCCAGCTCCACCGACCTGGCACTCGACTGTAACGCTCGTTCGATAATCCCATCCGACAGGTACATCTGCCCTAAGCTTTCATGAGCCACTGCAGACAAGGGATTGGCCTGCACCGCCGCCTCCAAGTGGCTAATGGCACTGTCGCGATCGCCTAATGCAAAATCACACGCGGCCATCGCGCATAACACGCGATCGTTCTCCGGGCTGATCCGAAGCGCCTCGGCATAATGCACACGGGCACGGTCGTACTCGTATCGAGCAGTGCAGTTGTCTCCCGCCATCGTCAGGGATTGCTCTGTCTCGGCATCCACCTGCCGGCGCGGCAGATCTTTGGAAAACGAAGATGCAAGGTTATTTGGAATCAACGTTCATCCCTCCGGGAATGACTACATCAGTGGGCAATCCTTAAACACATATCGGATTGACGACCCGGCCTGGTGAACGCCGAGTCTCGCCTCAACTATAGCACCGTTTTTGCGAACGGCCTCCAAATCCTTGCGGATTTTCAGGTCCGAGAATCAGTCCTTAAATGAATCCGCGACCCGGATATCCCGCCCGTACTCTCTGTTCAACGCTTGGGGGAAACGGAGAAGATAAAAGCCCTGTGACGCGGCACGTCCATGTGGAATAACCGACCCCTAAAAAATAGGCCTTGCCTTCTCCGTGGAACCCTGGGACATTTCCCCGATATTGGCTTGAAACTTCGAATGAAGTGAACAAACGCCCCGCACATATCTGTTCCATTTTGTTCTGTTTTGTTTCATTTTTCGCGCGGCAACTTTGTCCGTCTGCTTTCAAAAAAGTAGACGATGAAAGACCACAGCCCGGCAAATCGGTAGGAAGGATCTACATAATGCTGGATGACATAGAACGCGAAATAGTAGAACCTCGCGAAACACCAACCGGTCATTGTCACCAGAAAAATAGTTTTCGCGGTTGGGCTTTCGAGGATCAATAGTAGGGCCGAGATCAGGCCGCACAGGAAGAAGAGAAATCCCTTGAGGTAGATCAACCGAGGATTGGTAAGGTCAGCCATGGTGCATGAAGATACCAATCTGAACCCTATTCGACTATGATGCGGCGCGAGGCCACATCTTACTTGTTGCCCGAACCAGACTACTTTTTTTTGAAGGAGACTTCATGCCTGCAGTCACATCATCGTCAAACCTGGTCGAATTGATTCAAAAGCTGGAATCCCAGCAGCGTGCGCATGCGGAAAACGCGGCCGCCCTCGCCGAAACACTCTCGCACATTGGCAGCCTGCTGGGTTCGTTGATTGGTGGCCAGCGCCCGGCCGCCGCCCCCAAGGCCGCTGTCGTCGCGAAGGCTCCCGCCCAAAAGCCAGCGAAGTCGCCCGCTTCCAAGCCGGCAAAACCCGCGACGGCATCCAAAGGGACTCAGAATCGATTCGCCGTCACCGGCGATGAATCGGTTCTAGGGTTTATCCGCAAACGCGGCAATCCCACCACCGCCGAAGTGCAGGCGCATTGGACCGGAGAAGGTCGAGGGGCATCGGCCGACAATTCCCTTTCGAAGCTATTCAAAGATAAGAAGATCAAGCGTGAACCTAACAAACAGGGTCGCGGCAGCCGCTACACCATTGCCTGATTCGATTCTTCGCGAATTTAGATGTGGGTTGGGTGTATCCGCCGACCGTTCGTGCCACTCGGCAAATCAGTGGGCGAGTACACCCAACCCTATAGCGTGCGAATAGTCGCTTCCGCGACACATCAAACTGAAGACTGCTCTATGTAATCTGCACGGTCACCCCACGCCGATCGACATACGTCAACACCGAGGGTTCAAATTCAGACGATGAACCAGGTGTCTGCACGCACGATAAAGTGGATTCAAACCCGGGTGAATAAGTGTTTTTTCGCCAAGCGGGGAGATTGCCGTCGAGGATATTTTGAGTAGAGAACAGTCCGCTGATCCGGTCCCCGGCCGATGATTCCAAACCAGCATTCCGGAGCATCATCGTATTGAACACATCAAAACTCTCAATGTGCTGGTCCAATTGTGTCCCCGTAAGACCCGTCAGTTGGACCGTATCGTCTGTGGTCAGATTCCCCGGAATATATGATGCTCCATAGAACGCAATAGAGTACTTGGAATTGCCGGCAAAGTTCGTTTTTGCGTAAATCGGATGACCACGCTTGTCGGTCCCGATGGGAGGGGCAGCCACATCGACTACGATCAATCGGTTCACGCCGTGCAGATCCGCAGCCAATCGATCCTCGACTAACCCACCCATGCTGAACCCGATGATGTTGATATGTTTGCCTTGGATATGGGCGGCGCGGACTTGCGCCGCCACCGCATCGGCGGCGGCCAAGGCATGTCGCACGGCTGTAGGATTATCAATCGGTGCCCGCGCGAGGTCACCCCAATCGATGAGTCTCACCTGTTTCCCCGGCAAGGTCGTGTTGACCGAGGCAGCCAATTGCTGGATACCGGGATCATTCTTGGAGGAGTACAGGCCGTGAATCACAAACCAGACGTCTCCCTGCGTGCGGTTAATTCCGGCGGCGGTACCCTCGGGCGCGTAAAGTTTAACGGTAGAAGTATCGATGGGCGGCCCGGAAAACAACAGCCGGCTTTCTAAAGCTTCTACCATCAAATCTCCTGAGTGCTTGCGTGGAATGAACAACCTTCGGTTACTAACGTTTCGGCAATGATACGGCACCTTTCACATGGATGGGAACGTTCGCGACCGCCGCCCCGCCATGATCGTCGTAGACGTAAACGAACAGACGATAAGAACCCGCATCTTTCGGCATCTTGACTTCAACGTGGTTCCCGTCGAATTTCACGATGGCTCCTTCAAAGATTTTCGGAGCCATTTCGACATCACCCACGAAATTCATTTTTGATGTCTCTGCCTGAAGTACCCATCGAAAAGTGAGGGGATCGCCTTCCGGATCAGAAGCTTGCAAGCTCGCCTGCACCACGGCCGCGGCGTCCACATCGTCATCTCCTTCCAGCTTTAAACGTGCGATGACCGGGCATCGATTCACCGGAGGTTTACCGGTCCAGATTTCCGTCAGCGCATCGACCGCCCCAAGCCGCGCGCCGTCGAGCAGGAAAGTTCCGAACCAGGTGGCGGTGGCCTCCTGCTTCTGGCCCCATACGAAAGCGTAACCCCCCAGGCAGATCCCTTTTTGCGGTGCGATCGCAGTTCGCCAGGCATTCGCATAGCACTTGGCCTTTTGGGTACTGGTCAACTCCGGAACGGCACCGAAAGAATTTTTGCCCGTTTCCCAGGCTCCCGGTGGGCCGAACTCGGTCACGATGTAAGGCTTGGTTCCTCCGGTTTCCTTGTATTGTTTCGGAAGCGATTCGATGCCGCCGTACTGGTTGATGCCAATGATGTCGATATCGGGACAAAGCTTGTGGATGTGTGAGACTTTCTTGCCACCGATCCCCGCTACAACAGTCATCGTCGGGTGGTTGGGATCAAGCTTGTGAGCCATCGACGCCACGTTGTTGATCGCCGACCAGAGGGCGGCATTGTCCTCGCTGCCGACACTCTCCATTTCGTTGCCCAGCCCCCACATGAGCACCGCCGGATGATCCTTATATTTGAGAATGGCCGACCGCGCCATATCGAGTTGATCTTCCACCTGTTTGGCGTTGGTATAGTTGAAGCCATGACGAGGATGCCCGAGCCAGATTCCGATCGTGACGGTGAGGCCGAGCGATTGGGCTTCATCGAGCTGGGCATCCATATTGTCCGGAGCCCAGGTGCGGATTGAATTGCCACCGGCGGCGGCGAGCGCTTTCTGCGATCCTTTGCCTCCACCCCCTTGAATGAAATAAGGCTTTCCCGCGCGCAGGAGCTGCCAATGACCCGGTTCACCGCTCAATTCGACCCGCACCGGTCCGTGTGGTTCGGCAAAGGCTGTGGAGCATGCGAGGATCGCGATGCAGAAAATCGTCCATCGATTCATAGTATTTTTCCGGTTCTCTCCCCCCATGCGAAGGGGCTGTCGCTTTATTTAGCCGGACCGCTTGCGGCCCGTGTCCGAGGGCTTCGGACCGCCGCTAAGCACGGTTCGCAAGCGGTCCGGCTAGAGCGTTTTTCATGATGATGAATCGTGCAAGATGGCCGGGTGCCACAGGTCGGCGTACTCGCAGACCTGTGTTCTTGCGGCGATCAGGCAGCACAGGTCTCGGAGTACCGCGACCAGTGGCACCCGGCGCGGGGCACCATCTTGAAAAGTGCTCTAAATAAAACGACCAGTCCAGTCCATGGGGGGAGGGGACCATAGAATTATGCCAATAAATCCATCACGGGTTTACCTTCGGAGATGGCAACCGGTCGATTGCCAAGGCCGCGCATTTCGGTGGATGGGTCGATGCCGAGAAGGTAGAACATCGTGGCCGCCAGATCATCGGGCCGCACGGGATTGTTGGCTGGATGCTCACCGTGCTTGTCGGAAGCGCCATAGACATACCCGCGCTTCACCCCACCGCCGGCCAGCAGCGTGGTGTAACATTCCGGCCAATGGTCGCGGCTGGTTTGCGTATTGATCTTGGGTGTGCGGCCGAACTCACCCATCCAAACGACCAGCGTGGTATCGAGCAAACCACGCTCATCGAGATCGATCAGCAGTGTTGGCAAGGTTTGATCCGTGATCGGAAGATGGAATTTTTCGACGATCGGGAACATGTGGGTGTTGCCGAACCCGTGTGTATCCCAGCCACCCCCCGTGGGGCTTTGCCCGCCGATCGTGTCGGAGAAATAGACGGTGATGAATTTTGCGCCCGCTTCGACCAGACGCCGTGAAAGCAAAAGGCTTTGGCCGTACGTATGGCGGCCGTAGGCATCTCTCAGCGTATCTTTTTCCGCGGACAGATTGAAGGCATCTCGAAGCTTCGTCGAATTCAGCATCGACAACGCTTTGACATAGTATTCATCCAACCCACGTGCCGCGGCGGATTGATCGAGCAGATGAGATTGCCGATCAATCATCTTTTGCAATTCACGCCGTTGCTCCAGTCGGCCAGCGGGCATGTCGGCAGGTAGGCTGAGTTCCGGCAACGCAAATCCGGAACTGTTCGGATCCTGCGAGAAAAAGAACGGATCGTGAGCCTTACCCAGGAAACTTGCGTGCTGCCCAGGGGTGACAGCTCCGTCACGAATCAGATAGGGATACGCAACGCTCGTGGGCACTTCACCACTGGAAGGAGACAGCGCATCGACCACCGAACCATACGCCGGAAACAGATCCAGAGTATCTTTGAGTCGAATATCATCTACCGGCGGTGCGTGACCGGTCAAAGCATAATACGCCGCGGAATTATGATTCTTCATGGTATGCGTCATGCTGCGAATCAGCGTGACTTTATCCATGATCTTCGCGACGCGCGGCAGCTTTTCCGAGATCTGAATGCCTGGTACATTCGATGATATCGGTTTATGTGGCCCCCGATAGGCTTCAGGCGCATCGGGCTTCATATCGAACATATCGATATGACTTGGGCCACCGAATTGATAGAGGAATATGACGGACTTGGCACGCGGGGCGATTTTTTTGACGGTGTCAGCAGTCCAGTTCTTTGGGTCGGCGGCGTGCAGGATCTTCGGCATTGTTAAGCCGAGCAAACCCAAACCACCGACGCGAAGTAGACTGCGGCGGGAGAGTGCCGCCTGATGGAAGCTTTGACACGCGGAAGTTGGTTTAGGGGATCGCATGGTGATTCTCGAAGCGAGCAAAATGTCGTGCGTAGCATGGGCTACCAGCCCATGTCTTTATTACAAAACCATGGGCTGGTTGCCCATGCTCCGTTTTCCTAACGTCGCAGGACAAATTCCTTGGCGTTGAACAGCGCCCAGACCACATCTTCCAAGCCCTGTCGGCGGTCTTTCGTTTTTCGCACGTGGGTGACCATGGCGGTGCGTTCTGTTTCCGAAGGAGCGCGGGTCAGGGTCGCCCAATAGAGCTCGTCGACAATCTGGTCGTTGGTTTTGTTGTCGGCCAATAGTTGCGTGAGGCGGTTATCGGGATCGGCCAGGATTCGGGTGATTTCCGGGCCGCTGATGAATTGGAACGCCTGTCCGAGTGTCGTTTCGCTGGAGCGTTCACATTCGCAGACCAGTTGGCGGGCGGGCTTGCCGAAGGTGATCAGCAGTTGATCTGCCTGTGAGATTGCCTGGTGTCTGTGGGAGACTTTCACACCGGGAATTTGCGCGGCTCGAATGCCTTTGGGATACCCGGCGAACTCTGCCGGCACGGCCGCCACTTCATGTTGGGCATCCATCAATTGCTCGGCCGTCAAACGCCTCGGAATGACATGCGAGTAGTTCATCTCATCCTCGGCATTGGTTTCATTCGGCACGGATGAAAGTGCATAGGCCCGCGTGGACATGATGCGGCGGATCATGTGGCGAACGTCGTAGCCGTGCTCGACAAAGTCGTTTGCGAGCAGCTCCAATAACTTTGGATGGCTTGCCGGGTTGGTCGGGCGGAAATCATCGATCGGATCGACCAGGCCACGACCCATCAGATGAAACCAGATGCGATTCACCTGGGCGGCTGCAAAAAATGGATTCTTTGGAGTGGTAACCCAATCCGCCAGCGTATCCAGCCGACTTTTATCTTCGGCAAGCGGAGCGGCGGTGCTCAACAGCAGAGGTTTGACCGTTCGATCGCCGCGCGGGTCTTTGACGTCGCCCTTGGTGGATTCAAAGACAATCTGCTCGCCGATAAATTCGTGTTTGTCGTTTGAGTCGGTTCGGCGATTTTCGATGATTTTGTAGTCGACGCGGGCAAAGACATCGGCCCAGCCATAGTAATCATCCTGCGTCCATCGATCGAATGGATGGTTGTGGCATTGAGCGCACTGAAGACGAACCCCAAGGAACAATTGGGCGGTTGCTTCACCGCGCGTGACGGGATCGCGATTGGCCCGGTAATAGTTGGCCGGCGGGTTGGAGTAGGTGCTGCCGCGTGCGCTGAGCAGCTCACGCACGAATCGATCGAGCGGTTTATTTTCAGCGATGCTGCGGCGAATCCACCCGTGAAATTGCTGGACCCCTTTGCGGTCGATCGTGCGTTCTTCGTTGCGGAGCAGATCGGACCATTTGAGAGCCCAGAAGTCGACATATTCCGGTCGTTCGAGCAGTTGATCGATCAATCGCGAGCGCTTGTCCGGAGAACTGTCCGTGACAAATGCTTTGGCTTCGTCAGGCGTTGGGAGAATGCCCAGCAGATCTAGATAAGCCCGACGGAGAAACATTCCATCATCGCAAACTTCTGAAGGATTGATTCGTAACGTGCGGAGTTTGGCATCAATCT
>JBBRMF010000058.1:0-23007 GCA_038230975.1 Tepidisphaerales bacterium | reverse complement strand
CAGGCGTTCGATCAGGATAGTTGTCATGGCATCGTGCTGGGCGCGGAAGGCTGGCACCCCGGCGTGATCGGCATCGTCGCATCGCGCATCGTCGATCGATTCCACCGCCCAACGGTGATGATCGCGATGACCAACGGCCACGGCCAGGGAAGCGGCCGCTCGATCGCCGGTTTTCATTTGACCAAGGCGCTGGAAGCCTGCCGTGAACATCTGGAAACTTTCGGTGGCCATGAGATGGCGGCTGGCTTAAAGCTCAAATCCGCCAACTTCGAAGCCTTCCGAGAGGCCTTCGG
The DNA here is from genome assembly GCA_038230975.1 of Tepidisphaerales bacterium. Taxonomy (GTDB): domain Bacteria; phylum Planctomycetota; class Phycisphaerae; order Tepidisphaerales; family Tepidisphaeraceae; genus JANXVV01. The sequence goes on along the minus strand of JBBRMF010000058.1, from coordinate 22,714 downwards.
TGAGCATGCCAAAACCGCACTTTCGCCGGAATCGCTCGTCGCGCAATTACCGCTGGAAGGGCTTGCGACACTCGATCAATTTACGACCGCGCTCGTGACCGATCTGCACCGGCTCGGGCCGTTCGGGCACGCCAATCGCAAACCGCTGTTGGCCTGCCGTGGATTGGAAATCGCGGCGATCCCCCGGCGCGTCGGAAAAACCGGCGATCATCTACAGCTTCAAGTACGGGATAAAACAGGCAGCATGAAATGTATCGCGTTTAACTACGGTGCCATGTTCGATCAACTCGGCCCGGGTGTAAAAATTGAGTTGGCGGTGGAGCCGACGATCAATGAGTTTAATGGGCGAAAGAATGTGGAGTTGGAGGTGAAGGATTTGAAGGTGGTTCAGTGAAGCGCTACGATTTGAATCAGAAAAGGAAACATCAATGGCAAACGCGAATATGTTAGAGTTTACTGACGCAAATTTTGAGCAGGAAGTGCTTCAATCTGCTAATCCGGTTTTAGTGGACTTCACCGCGCCGTGGTGCCCTCCTTGCCGTGCCATCGCCCCAACCCTCGAAAAGCTCGCGAATGAATACGTTGGAAAAGCGAAGGTTGGCAAAATCGATGCGGATGAAAATCGCGATACACTCATCAAGTATCGAGTGCAGCATTTACCGACGGTATTGGTATTCAGGGACGGGCAAATTAGTCATGAGTTTCGGGGATTGCGGACCGAGCGCGAATATCGTGAGGCGCTGGATCACGTGTAATTTGTAGATTGCAATTCACCATCGGACGGCAACCTGATAGAGCCTTAGCTTTGCGTCGTTACTTAAAATCGTCAGGCCTTCCAACTGCGCTTGAGCGATCAAAAGTCGGTCAAACGGATCTTTATGATGCATGGGCAGATTGAACACATGCGCAGCGTGAGAGATAGTCACGGACAATTCATTGATGTCGTTCATTGCCAACTGTCGGAATAGGAAATGCTTCGGGTCACCTTCAATTTCAAGCTTTCCAAGACCCGCTTTAATTGCAATTTCCCACCCACTTGCGGCACTGAAATAGAGTTCGTTTTCGGCTTCCGATAACGCCGCGCGAACGGTATCAGACAGGCGTGGATGATCCTCCGCCCACCACAGCAACACATGTGTATCAAGAAGAAACTTCATTCTTCCGAGTCGCCTTCAAAAGCACGTTGCACTTCGTCAGGTAAAGGATCAAAAAATGAGTCGTGAATTTTGATTTTCCCCTTGGCGCTGCCCGGCTTTCGCGGAGCACGCACCGCCACGAGACGAGCGATGGGATTGCCTTCATCGGCAATCACAATTTCTTCACCTTCTCGTACTCGCATTAAAAGTGCTGAGAGTTCTGCTTTAGCTTGATCGACGTTGACTTGCGTCATGGATCTGATTGTACCATATCCCGCCGTGCAATGGATATGATGCACTATTCTGTCGAATGAAGGGTCAGCGCGGCTTGGGCCCGCGATCCGATCTTCCGGCTTTTACTCGACTTTCACCCACCAACTCCAACGCCCCCGCCGCACTACAAATCGCGGCGATAAGAAAATAGTAATAGTTACAGAACGCAAATTTGTAGAACGCAAAAAAGATCAGATGTCCAAACGCGACGGCAGCCGCATATCCGGCCGGAGATCGTTCGCCTCGCAATGTGGCCAGGAGCGTGGCGAGGGCGGCGGCGCTGAAGCCGATGAGGGTGGCCGTTGTGCCGGATGGCGAGCGGTGCATCGTGTTTGCATACAGCGCCAGGTAACTCAGCGCATCGCTCCGGAAACCGGCTTTGTCGGCGATGTCGAAATTCGCCGTGAGAAAGGCCCGTACATCCCACAAGATCAACGGAAGGCTGGCGATGCAGCCGGCGATGAAGGCAATCCCGATAATGTGAATCAACCGACGCGATTGCAGCGGGCGGCCAGCCAGCAAAATGACCGGCGGAATAGCCCAGATCAAGTATTGCTTGCTGCAAAGGAACAGGCCGAGAAAAATCGGCATCACCCAGAATTTTCGACAAGCACAAAAAACGGTGGCGGCCAACAGCAGCATCGTGACGGGTTCGGTCCAACCACTTTCCAGCATGAAAAAGGCGCGCGGCGTGAAGAGAAACAGTGTCGCCGCGAGAGGACCCAGGCGCGAATTCGGACGGGCGAATGCGATCAGTAGCGCGGTCAACCCCATCGCCGCGAGATTGGACCAGCGATAATCGCCGCCGATGAGATACCCCGGAAGATCCATCCACACCACTGTCGGTGGATAGGGGAAGCCTTGATGGACCAACCCCTCATGCATCGCGCCGGGCGCGTAGAGTTCAGCAAAGTGATAGATATCAGGGAAAACGGCGGCGAATGGATTGTGACCGCCGCGCAGCGCTTTAAGCCCTTCCATCTGCAGCACCCACACATCCATATGGGGCAGTGGCACACTGTGAATCACCCAGGCACCCAGTCCACAAAAGACGAAAACAAGCGCCACAAGCAGGGTACGACTGGAATCTGGCACAAAGATGATCCCCGCGGCGATCACAGCTGCAGCCGCGAGCACGGCGTAATAGAAAGGCGTTGCCCGCAACAGGCCATCATCGTAAGCGTGCCAGGAACCGGGATGATCGTACGCGAAAAGCTGTAAGAAATTGAGGGCGATTCCCGTGCCAAAGATCCAGGCGGCGGGCCGTTCACGAAAACGCTCAATCGAAGGTAGATGCGGCAAGAGGTAGACGAGAAAGCTCGCGACAACCGCGATCGAGAGCCCGATGAATCCGCGCGGTGTGTAGAGTCCGTCGCGCAACTGTACGGCCGAACCCAGCGCCGTCGCCGCCACAGCCAGCAACCAGGCGGTTTGCCATGCTGCGCTGGACTGAATCGGGGGAATCCTCAGAGAGGGTGATATCTCCGCCGCTTGAGATCTCATCTTGCGGCGTATGGTACTCGCAGAAGCTTAATTGAAGTAATTGTTTCTGTTTTAAAAAACATCATTTTGTGCAACGTGTAAACTCGCACTTTAAGAGCCAATTGCCATGCACAAATGCCGTGCAGGAATGGCAAGTTTATCGAACCCCAAGCATACCGGCGACAAGTGCGGCAGCCGCCGCGAAGAAAATTCCAAGTTGCATGATTGACGACACCGCGGGAACAATCCAGGTCAACATCGGGACACACTTCCGCCGAGGGACAGACACGTGCATTGAACGTGTCGGACGTGACCAGTTGCTCCGCAACTGTTGGCCCTGACATCCTGTGGGCACATCACTCGGTCTCAACCTTTGTCCCATCGACCGGAATTCAAAAAATCCTCGTGGACTAACCCGAGGATTTGTGCGGATTGCGCCGCCGATAACGACTGCCCGGATCGCACTAGCATTGAGATACAATTCTTTATCGGCACACCCGTTTCTGGACGTGTACAAACGGAACAAAGCCCCTAAATTCACGCGAAAAATTCTTTTAGGTAATTGTTCGGTCGCATCCGATACAACTGGCGTTGGTACCGTACGAAAACCAAACGACACAATTACGGAACCGCTTGAAGTTCTACTTTTTTGGAGATCGACATGACTGGATTTGCCCCCACTCTCGAACTGTACGCAGAACAGACTTTCGCCCCCATGGTTCACTCCCGGCCGGCGCGCGTGTTCCTCGAACCCGAGCGATCGATTCAATCGCGATTGGAGACAGGATTGGATCGATTGCTGCTCGACATCGAACGATTTGAAGAAACCGAACGCTGGGATGGGTTGTCGTGATGGCTCGATCCATCGGGAGCCCAGCGGCTTCGCCTCGGGACATGACGCCGACGCGAAGTTGATCACCAGGTTCGTCAAGCAGCTCTCCAAGAGGTGCATTCCGATGCCGGAGGAATGTTCATTTGGTCGCAAAACGCTGAACTCATACTCAGATTTACTGCGACATCGTTCAAAGGGTTGGCGGTACTACACGTCAGCGAGTTACAATTGCGCGGATAAGGAGTGCCGCGAATGACGCCAGGTCGTGCCGAACAAATAATTGCCACACTGGACGGGATCGAGTCCCCCGAACACCGCGCTGTCTACCTTGTTGCCGCGTGCGAGAATGAACCGGAATTGAGGGAGCGTGTCGAAGCGATGATTCGCTTGCGCGACGCCGTTGACCGCGGCCCCGAGCCCGCTGTTTCCGGCGATGTCACACGAACAATGGCGGTGCCCACCGGTGAACGCCTCGGCTCGATCATCGCAAATCGATATAAGCTTCTTGAAGAGATTGGCGAAGGAGGAATGGGAACGGTGTGGGTCGCGGAGCAGGCTCGCCCCATTCGTCGGAAAGTCGCGGTCAAGCTGATCAAGGCGGGGATGGATTCGAAGAGCGTGCTTGGCCACAAGTCCTGGGTCTACGCCGTTGCCTTCTCACCGAACGATGAAACACTCGTCTCGGGCGGCGTCGATGGTCTACTGCATGAGTGGGAGGCCGGGCCGTTGCCGGTTTCCAAGTAAGTTGAGATTCACTGACCGAAAAGTCGCGGATGCTTCCGCACAAACGTCGCGGCATCCACCACCTGTACGCCCGGCAACCGCTGTCGAAACCGCTTGCCGGCATCCGAGCGGGATGTGGGAAGCGAGAGCAAATCCTTGTCGTGGGTAATGATGTGCGTGGCGCGACCGGCGATGGCGAGCTCGATGAATGTGGCGTCGTCAGGATCGCGGGGAAATTCAAAGCGGATATTTACTTCCGCAAAATATTCTCCGATAAATCGCAGCGCGCCCAAAAGGTCCTCAACGGCGCCTGGACCCCGCGCCACAGAGCCCGCGAGTTCGGGATCACTTAAAATCTCTCGATATTCGGTTAGAACGGATTTGCTGAGAAGCGTGACTACGCGTCGAGCCTTGCATGCCTGCAACAATTTGCCCGACGCGCCAAATTCATAGTTGAACCCGCGAAGTAACGTATTGGTATCGAGGACGAGGATGAGACGATCATTTGACACTCAAGGCTTTCAGGAGGAGTGTCGCCGGTGCCTTGATTTTCTCCTGGCGCGCGCCTCTTTTACCAAAGCGTCGAGTTCTTCTTCAGTCTTTCCCTTCAATGCTTCCCGCAGCGGGGCCGCTAATTCGAAGAAGCTCGACTTCTCAATCCGCTTGATGCGTTCAAGGTGCTCTGCGATGACCTGTTTAACGTATCTCTCCGTCGATAAATGCTCCCGATCCGCTGCGCGCATTAATTCCCTAATCTGTCTCGGGGACTTGACTCGGATTTCCAAAGTTTCGATCGCCATCGTTCTGTTCTCCGTAGCCGGCTCAATCGTTCATCAACCGAGTATAGCACGGTCCCACCCATCACGCATCAAAATACTTTGCCTGCGGATGATGCACGATGATCGCATCCGTCGACTGCTCCGGCACGAGCATAAAATTCTCGCTGAGCGTCACCCCGATGCTCGCCGGGTTGAGTAGCTCGACGATCTTCGTGCGATCTTCCAGGCTCGGGCAGGCACCGTAGCCGAAGCTGAATCGGCTGCCACGATAGCCCTGTTGAAAGAGCTCTTTGATCTTCGGTGAATCCTCGCTGCCGAAGCCCAGTTCTTGCCGCATGCGCTTGTGCCACATTTCGGCCAGAGCCTCGGCGCATTCAACGCCGAAGCCATGCAGATAGAGATAGTCCTGATATTTGTTTTGCTTGAACAGTTCCTGCGCCATCTCGCTGGATTTATCACCGACGGTGACGAGGCTCATGCCCAGCACATCGTATTCACCGCTTTCGACCGACCGGAAAAAATCAGCCACGCAAAGCCGCCGGCGCGTTTCCTGGCGCGGGAACTTGAATCGCATTCTCTCGCGCGGCTTGCCGGATGGTTTCAATCCGCAAGGCCCGGCATGGCAGGTGCATCCTTGAAATTCTTCGACGTGATACACAATCAATTCATCGCCCGACGATTGAACCGGGAAGTAGCCGTATACGACTTTGGGGTCCAGGAATTTCTCTTTCAATGCCCGCTTTTGAAGCTCTTCAAACACTGGCTTTGCGATGTCATCGATCGAGGCATCATGCTCTTCTTCGCTCAACGCCTTTTTCTTGAAGCCCCATTGGCCGAGGAACAAGGCGTTGGGATTGATGTACGGAAACACCTGCTCGATCGGGATACCCGTCACTTCCCGCCGGCCCCAGAATGGTGGCAACGGCACGGGGTTATTGGTCAATACATCGCTCTTGTCCGGCAGATTTTCCTGCACCTTCGGCTTAACCGCGGTGGCGGCTTTGGCATCGCGTTCCTGCTCGCGTTGCTGTTGCTCGGCCCGCAACTCACCGGCCTGACCGGCGATGATTCGATCCATCGCGCCCAGACCATCGAACGCATCCTTGCAGTAGAAGAGATGTCCACCGTAGATGTTGCCGAGATCTTTGACGGCGTAGCTGCGCGTGAGCGCGGCTCCACCGAGCAATACTGGTACGGTCACGCCTTGCACGTTCATCTCTTCGATATTTTCTTTCATCACACCGACGCTCTTCACGAGCAGGCCGCTCATGCCAATCGCATCGGCCTTGTGCTCGCGCGCAGCTCGCACGATATCGTTCACCGGCTGCTTGATGCCAAGGTTGTAAACCGTGTAGCCGTTGTTCGTGAGAATGATATCGACCAGGTTTTTGCCGATGTCGTGGACGTCACCTTTGACGGTCGCCAGAACGATCTTGCCCTTTGTTTGGCCGTCGATTTTCTCCATGTATTGTTCGAGGTGCTTGACGGAGGCTTTCATGGTCTCGGCGCTTTGCAGCACGAACGGCAACTGCATCTGCCCGCTGCCGAACAAATCGCCGACGACTTTCATGCCTTCCAGCAGAATGTCATTGATGATCGCCAAGGGGGTATAGGTTTTTCGCGCCTCTTCCAGATGAAGAACGAGATCGCGTTTTTCGCCGTCGATGATGTGGCGCTTGAGCTTCTCTTCGATCGAGAGATCATCGTACTGGCTCTTGGACAGGATCGCTGAAGCAACCCCGCCGGCGTCGTCGGGGAACAAGCCGATAAAATGCGTGAGCGGATCGAACCCTTCTCGCCGTCGATCATAAATCAGATCCATCGCCGCGGCCCACTGCTCGGCCGGAATCCGGTTCTGTGGCAAGATCTTCGACGCGTGAACGATCGCACTCGTCAATCCCGCCTCGCGAAGTTCATGCAGAAACGCGCTGTTCAGCACCACCCGCGCAGCGGGCTTTAAACCAAACGAAACATTCGACAAGCCAACCACGGTATGGCACTTCGGCAATCGCTGGGAAATGAGCCGCGTGCCTTCGATTGTTTCCAACGCATTGCGACGATCCTCCTCAATCCCCGTACTGATCGGCAGCACAAGCGGATCAAACAGAATGTCTTCATCCTTCAACCCATACTTCACCGCAAGGTCGCGAATGCGTGTGGCGATGGAGATCTTCCGCTCGGCCGTCCGAGCCATGGCGGCCAGCTTGTCTTCATCGATCGTGCCAGCGACAACCGCAGCGCCGTACTTCTTGGCCAGCTCGCAAATGTGCGCCAGCTTTTCTTCACCGTCTTCAAGATTCATCGAGTTCAGCACGCAGCGGCCACCAGCGAGCTTGAGGCCCGCTTCGAGCACGGCGGGGTTCGTGCTGTCAAGCATCAACGGCGCGGCCAGCGCGTTGACGTATCGCCGCACGACTTCCTGCATGTCACGCACACCATCCCTGCCGACGAAATCCACGCACACATCCAGCATGTGCGAACCATCGCGCATTTCATCGCGGGCCATCGAGACCAGGCCATCCCAATTGTCTTCCTGCAGCAGTCGCTTGAATTGCCGCGAGCCATTCGTATTGGTTCGCTCGGCGACGATGAGATAGCTCAAATCCTGCCGAATATCTTCCGCGCTCATCAGGCTGGAAATCTGCGGCCTGGTGACGATCGTGCGCGGCTTGTAGTTCCGCCTTCCTTCACCCACCGCTTCGCAAAGCGCCTTCATGTGTTCGGGCATCGTGCCGCAGCACCCCCCGACGACATTCACACCAAACTCATCGACGAACCGCATCACCCCTTTGGTGAAATCCATCGGGTTCATCGGAAAAACAGACTTGCCCTCCACCATGATCGGCATGCCGGCGTTCGGCAGCGCGCTGACAAACCGCGGCCAATTCGCGGCGATGTATTTCGTCGTCTCCGCCAGCTCCGATGGACCAAACGCGCAGTTCAAACCCAGCACATCCACTTCATCGTACGGAATCATCGAAGCGACAAACGCCGATGGATCAGAACCGGTGAGCATCTGCTGCCCGGCATCCTGATCGAACGATGCCTGTAGCATGATCGGCACGCGCCGCCCGGCATCCTTCATCGCGCGATTGGCGGCCACAATAATATTCTTAATGACCAGCAGATCCTGCTGTGTTTCGAGCAGTAGCACATCCACCCCGCCCGCCAGCAACCCGCTGACTTGCGTGTAGTAGCTGTCTTCCATCACATCCCAGGTGGTCATCCCGAGCGTGAGCAGTTTGGTCCCGCCGCCGATAGAGCCGACGACATAGCGCGGTCGATCCGGCGTCTCAAACTTGTCGCACGCCCGCCGCGCAATCTGGGCGGCCAGCACGTTCACTTCGTGCGTCCGCTCCGGCATCTCCGCCTCGGCCAGCACGATCTTGTTGGCCCCGAACGTGTTCGTCTCGACCGCATCGCAACCGGCGTTCAGAAACGCCTCATGGATCTCCTGAATCACCTCCGGCCGGGTGATATTGAGAACCTCAGAGATGTTCTCCTGATCCATCCAATCGCGCTTCAAATCAAAATGGCGCGTCTGCAGATTGGAACCCATCGCCCCGTCAAGCACGACGACACGCTGGCGAACAAGGTCAAGAAATGGTCTGCGAATGGACACGGGGCTCCTTCAGAATTCAACAACCGAGACGCGGATGGTCGACATCGAAAAATGCAACAAAATGCAACAGAATGCGACACTTTTCGACCCGCATCCGGATCAGCATCGGTCAGTTTGGGGGGGAAGGTGAGGATTGGTGGGCCAATCCATCCTTCCATCCGGATGTATTGTTGGATAGTTTCCTGAAATTGTCAAGCCGCACCCTGTCGATGATCACTAGTTAGGCTAACTTGACTAGTAGGATACGCTAGATAAGAATCGTTTACTAGTTCACGCTTTGAGTGAAAGGCAAACGGGATGGCTCGATCAACTGGAAACTATCGGATTACAAATTTTGAAGGAGAGCAAGTGCGCGCGTTTTTGCCTGCGATGCTTCCCCCGCAAAATCCGCCGTTGGTTCTGATGGATCGGCTCGCCGAACTCCACAGCGAGGCGTTGGCGGCGGTTGCGAGGTTGGCAGTCGCGGGTTTGATGGTACCCAGCAGTCATTGGTTTCTGTACGGTTTCGTACGGAAAGAAGCGGTCATTTCCTCGCAGATCGAAGGCACGCAGGCGACGCTCGAAGACATTCTTCAATTTGAGGCGACTCACAAGACGCGAGCATCTTCAGATGTTGAAGACGTTTGTAACTATGTCAACGCTCTGACCTACGCGCGTGAAGAGATTGCGCGACCCAGGGGATTACCTCTGTGCACGCGTTTATTGTGCGAAGCGCATCGGCGACTCATGGGCGGCGTGAAAGGCGTGGATAAATCACCCGGTGAGATTCGAACCTCGCAAAACTGGATTGGTGGAACCCGCCCGGGGAATGCGCGCTTTGTACCCCCTCCACCCGAACTCGTACCCGAGGCCATGTCCGCACTCGAAAAATGGATTCACGCGCCCGATGCGCTGCCACCCCTTGTGCGGGCCGGGCTAGCGCATGTGCAGTTTGAAACCATTCATCCTTTTCTGGACGGAAATGGTCGTGTGGGTCGACTGCTGATAACGCTGCTCCTGGAACATTGGAAACTGCTTGAGTCACCACTGCTCTACCTCAGTCTTTCGTTCAAGAGGCATCGCGCGGAATACTATCAGCATCTCTCGGAGGTTAGAACGAAGGGAGATTGGGAAAGCTGGACGGAATTTTATTTGCGATGCGTTCGAGAGTCTGCCGACGATGGGGTCTCGGCCGCATCACGTCTTTTTGCGGTCCTTTCAAAAGATCGCACCACTCTATCCGAATCGTATTCCGCAACGGTGGCGGCGATCCGGTTACTCGATCAACTGCCCGAGCACCCGATCGTCACGACACCGCGCGTGAAAACGATGCTGAAGGTCAGTAAACCCACCGCCGTCAAGACGATCGAGGTACTACGGAATCTAGGAATCCTACATGAGATCACCGGCTTACGGCGGGATCGTGTCTATGCGTATAGGGCATATCTGGATGTGCTGACGGAAGATACGATGGACCTCGTTTAGCTTTGGCAAAAGCGCGTCGTCTGTCAGGCCCAGATCACGAAGGAAGCCGATCCTCACGACATCGAGTGGTTTGATGGGCTTGTCGCCTATTCGTAAACCTCGCGTCGATGCGCGATCAAAATGATCTCCACCGTTTGGGCAGGGTCGTTTACGGCGTACACCACCCGGTAGTCGCCGACGCGATAGCGAAAGAAGCCTGCATAATCACCGCTTAGCACTTTGATATTGGAATGACGACGAGGATTCAATTTCAACTGATCAAAGCAACGGTCCAGACGGCGCTGTAATGGGGCGTCGGCCCGCTCAAAGAATCGGATGGCTCTATGGCTCAGGACGACGGTGAACGACCCGGGCGGCTTCACGCTTTCCGCCTCAATTTATCCACAGACGTCACTCGACCGGCCCGAATCTCCTTTAAACCCAGCTTGAACCCGTCGGCGAAACCGGGGATTGCAAGCAGTTCGCGAGTTGCCTCATTCTCGCCGCGCTCACTTAGATAGGAGAGAAAATCAGCGGCGACGAGCAGACGATCAGCGGGGAGGGCGTCGATCTTCGCTTTGATCTGACGGCGGATTTGTACGGTGCTCATGGGATGGATTATAGTTTGATCGCCGACCACTCGCCAGTCAGAGTGCGCTGGCCTCGTGTCGCAATTTGTAAAGAACGACCCGTAACAAACCTCGTCTCAATCCATCTGAGTTTCCTGTGATAGGAAATGAGCTCAAACCGTTCTCCGCCGTCGCAATAACGCAACGCATCCCAAACTCAGCACACCCAAACCCACCGGTTCTGGAACAGCAATCGCGGTGACTGTGCCGGTACCGAGGATGGTTCCATCGGACCAGGATTCGATGGTGAAGACGCCGGCGTTGGGGTCGAAGAAGGCGGTGTTCGGCTGGGCGAGGCCGTCGAGGATGCCGGTGGTGGCGTCGGTGAAGGCGTAGTTGACGATTTTGTTCAGCGCATCCTGAACGATGGTTGGGTCCGGGTTGATGTAGTTCTGCATCGCGGCGATCAACGTGTCTTCCAGCGTGTTGCGGAACAAGGTGCCCCAGGCGATGTTCTCGGCAAGGCTGGCGGCGTGCGGGTCCATTCCCAGGACGATATGTTGCTGGCCGGGCGCATCACCGGGTAGGTCGTGCGTGAGCGCGATGATCAGCGAGGCGGTTGCCTTTTTAGGGACCGAGTAGACGCCATGGAGCGTGCCACCGTTGGGAGATGACAGCAAACTATCCGCATACGGATAGCGACCGCCGATGCTGAAGTCATCCGGCGCGCCGGTCAGTGAGGTTTCCAAGACCTACCAGTTGCCGATCGTGTAGTTCGGGCTACCGGTGGGGAATGAGACGTTGTAGTCGTATTTAAAGTCGGCCTTGGCTGGCGACGCAACGGCCAGAATGCCCAGAAATAACGCAGACCCGATCGCGCGGGGGAACTTTCGCAATGTGTGAATCATTCTCTTCCTCTCCTGTTAAGAACGCGGAGGCTATCAAAACGGATTGTGCATTGCCAATTTAAAATGTTTATTTCGTCGAAAATTGCCTGTGCAATGCGTACATTGGAGGGAGATTACCGGAGATATGGGCTTATCAAAGCGCTAAAACACCTTCGCTCCAGGAGAAAGACCCGCAGGCCTCTGAAGACTGCGACGATTGGCGCTCCGACGGCATCCAATCGCGATGGGTGATTTGCAAGCGATGTGTGTCGTTGCCGTCATGAATGATGGTGGCTGAGTCGGACATGGTATTCGTCTGGCAGCGCGTGGTATTTGGCGACGTCGATACTCTGATCACCAACTAGAGCACTTTTCAGCTTGGTAGGTCGCTTAGGTGTCGGGGTGCCACGGGTCGGCGTACTCGCAGACCTGTGCTTTTTTCAGTGAATGACACGCACTGGTCTGGGAGTACCGCGACCTGTGGCACCCGACCAAGTTGAAAAACGCTCTAAGTCACGTGTCTTTTTTGTTGTTAGGTTCGATGTCGACGAGATCAAAAATAGCCCGATGGCCATATTCTATCGAGAACAGAGTCGCAAACAATCGTTCAATGTTCGGACATAGCAGGCCAAACCATCCGTCGACAGATGAAATCAGTCCATAATGACCAAGTACGCTACCTGAAAGAATTCTGCATTGATCGCCCAGCGTTGCACTAACCCTTTGAACGATTTGATCTCGTTTTTGGATGTTTGCTGAAATCTCGTCGCCGCGCGGAAAACAGAGCAGTACGATTGAACTCAAGAGCATTTCGCGAACGACGTCGGGTGGTGATTCAGAAAGCGACAGAACGAGATGCATTTGATCGCGGAGTGTTTCAAGTGAATCACTGCGCAGTTGAATCAATGCGTAGGGAATCTCCGAAGGTGTACTCAGAGGATTGGAAGACTCTTGCGGCTTTGAGTTCAGCACTTGCTGTACAAGCTTCGCATCGGCATAACTCTGGAAAGTTCCCGCCAGCTTTTTCTTGCCGAACATGTTGAGCTCTTTCTTCCAAAGTCATTCTACGTCAATTGAACAGCCTGCCCGGTTCGCACACTCTCCACTTCCGCCTCCACCAGTTTCACCGCTTCGGCCCCATCGCGCAGGGTGAGGATGCTGGGGCGGGTTTGGGTGCGGATACATTCCAGGAAATATTCGATTTCTTCGCTATAGCCAATTTGTTTGCCGATTTCGACGGCTTCGGATTTTCCATCGTGATAGAGCATGAGATGGGGTTCGGTGGAGGCGTCGAAGACGGCGGTGGCGTGTTCGAAGTTGACGTGGTAGCGCATTTGGAAGGGGAAGCCGTTGGACATGCACCAGCCGCCTTCGGCGGTGACGAGGGGGATGTGGTCGTAGAGATAGTGGGTGAAGAGGTGATCGACGCCGGTGGTGACTTTGGAGTAACCGATGCTGCGGACGGCTTTGGGTTGGCCGAAGCAGTAGCGGATGAAGTCGGTGTCGTGGATGTGCAGATCGAGTGCGGCGGCACCGCAGGCATCGGCGCTTTGGTAGAACGCGCCGCCGGGATGGCTTGCCAAACGCGTGAACTTGGCAGACAGGGTTTTGCCATAGGTTTGATTCGTGACAGCCTCTTTCAACCAGGTCCAGCCGGGCCAGAAGCGGATGCACATGGCGGGCATGGCCAGGGCACCGGATTTTGCATAAGCCTTGTCGGCGGCATCAGCAATGGCGAAGGCGTCGGCGGAGGTTCGGCCGAGGGGTTTTTCGATCAGCACATGTTTGCCTGCTTCCAACGCGGCGATGGCGAACATTTTATGTAATGGGGTTGGCAGACAGATGTCGACCAGATGGACATTGGGGTCACGAATGAGCTCAAGGCCATCAGCGTAACCGGGAACGCTGGCGACGTCGAATCGGCCTTCCGCCTGGCCTTCGACATTGCCGCGCGCTTTGACGGTGCCGGTGCGGCGGCCGGGGTCGGCATCGGCGATGGCGACGACCTTGGCGGTTTTTGAGCTTGCGTACACGTCCAGATGGGTGAGACCCATCATGCCTAAACCGATAACACCAACGTTGATCATGGGGGTTCCTATTTCGTAAGTTCGAGTTGCGGTGATCGTACCGAAATTCAAGCGTGTCCGAAAGAAGATCGCTGCGCCCTTGTCGATTCGATCTGGGTACAGACCTAAATCGCGGAGTACCGCGAACATGGCCAAGATGGCCATGCTACGTGAATACAGGAGTTGGGGGGAACCGTTCGTCCGCTTTTTGATTGCGGAGTTATCGCTGTGATTTCCGATAATACGCGAAGCTGGAAGGAACTAAAAAGGATAGTCCGGCATTTTTTATGGCAGACCGTGCATGCGGTGGAAAGCGGCAATGATGAGAAGATTAGATCAGGCCATCGGATGTTGTTTACTGATGATCGGGATCGCGGTTTTTGCGCCGATCAGCCGGGGTGGAGTTGCGCAACCGGATATGGCGTCGATTCGAGGAGATCAGAGTCGAGCGCTATTTGGAGACGGTACCGGAGTCATGGTGGGGATTCTGGACGGGGGTGTTGATGCGACGCATCCGGCCATTCAAGGCTCAATGTCCGCAGCGAAGGATTTTTCAAAATCGGGCACGACAGACGATGACCGAACCGATGTCGGACATGGCACGGGCATCATGGGAATTTACCTTGGCCATGATGCGGTGAATGGATTTACCGGTTTGGCACCGGGTGCGAAATTCGTCAACGCGCGCGTCGTGAATAAAGTCGACTACACGAATGATACTTTGATCGGCAACGGAATTGGTTGGGTGGTTGGCAAAGGGGCGAAGGTGATGAATCTTTCGTTGGGAGAGCCGGATGCGAAACCGGATTTGAATAAGCTGAATTTGATGCTCGATTATGTAGCCGAGAAGTATGGGACGGTGGCGGTGGTGGCGGCGGGGAATGAAAACGCGTCGGCGGTGCAAGGGGCACCCAATGGTCAATACAATGGATTTACCGTCGGGGCTACGTTCGGGGCGAACTTCGATCGCGTGACGGACTTCAGCAACTATTCGGCGACTACGGATTTGCGGACCAAGCCGGATCTGGTGGCACCGGGCCAGGGTGTAACGTTGGCGACGGCGAATTGGGAAGCTGGGGATCTCTACACGGATCAGGGCAAGGGAACCAGCTTCGCGGCTCCGATGGTGGGAGGGATCGTGGCGCAAATGATGGGGTATGGCAAAGCCCATCATTTATCTGTGAGTCCATTGGCGATTAAGGCGATTCTGATGGCCGGTTCCACGCACGTTTATAAAAATGCAGGGGGGACGTGGGTCGATCGGCATGAGGCGTCAACGGGAACGGGCGTCGTGATCGATCAGCCGTTGGATGAGGAGCAAGGGGCCGGGCGCGTGGATGGCGTCGGTGCGTACAACATCTACGCGCGCAAAACCGACCAGACGACGCGCATGACGAATTGGACACTCTCCGGCCTGCGGGAAAACGGCAACTTCTCGATGAAACTCGGGAACCTGAAAGCCGGCCAGCATATTGATTCGGCATTAACCTGGTTCCGACACGTGACGCGTAAAGATGCCGGCCCGAGTGGATTGGATGGATCGGATCGATTCACTCAATCGGCATCGCTTGCAAATTTTAGCCTGACGTTACTGCTCAATGGCAAGAAGTTCGAGACGAGCGACAGCAGTTGGGACAACCTGGATTATCTCTCCCTGGATGTTCCAAAAAATGGAAACTACACATTGCTCGTCAACCGGCTGCCGGGAAGTGGACTGTCGATGGAAAGTTTTGGGTTGGCGGCGAGGGTATTGTCGGGTGCCACCATTGGAAACTCGGTTCAATCAGCCTTGGCCCGCGCGGATCGCGGGAGATTTACTTCGACCGGGGCTCAACGATCGTTTGATTCGAGTACCGGCGTCCCGGAACCGACGGGGCAATTGGCGGCGTTGTTAATGGCCATTTTTTGGGCAATGCGACGTAGGCGGCTGTCGACCGTGAAATATTGAAGAGTGTCACTGATGCATTCTCCGAGGACGGCACAGTAGTAGGCTGCTTATCACCACTATCGCACCGAGCGTAGGCTCGGGAACGACAAGAATATAACCAGGATTCCCAACGCCGGTACTGAAAGTACTGAGGAATGCGCCTGGGTTGGCAGCGCCCGGACCCGCGAAATGCGCGATGTTGGCACCGCTGTAGTTGGCAACGTAGAGATCACCGTCGGGGCTGAATCCAAGGCCGATGGGAGTATTTAGATGTGCGCCGGAGGAAAAGACGGAGAATGCCGTGCCATCCCAGCGTGAGACACGGTTGAGATCCTGTTCGGTGACATAGAGATCGCCATCCGGCCCGAATGCGAGCCCCACCGGTTTGTTGACGCCAGTGAGCGTCTTGATGAGCGCACCTGGGTTTGCGCCGCCCGGTCCCTGGTAGACTCGCACACTGCTGGAGTAGTGGGCAGCGAGGTAGAGATTGCCATCAGGTCCGAACGTCAGTCCTTCAAAATAACTGGTGGCAAATTTTGGAATTACCCCGGCTGCATCACCGGTGGCCAGGCCGTTACCGTGTGCCGCGCCGGTACCCGGGATAAATCGCTCGGTGACTCCGCTGGCGAAAGAGTTATCGGTTGCATTGGCATAGAGTTCTCCATCCGGGCCGAAGGCCAGGCCGGTATAGAATCGGCCGGTACCAAATGAAGCTCCGGCGGGCTTGCCAGCGGCGGTAAATCGGCCGATGTGAGTACCGGATTGCTGGGCAATATATAAATTGCCATCGGGACCGAACGCTGCGCTCATCGGCTGATTCAGGCCACCGACGAGCGTGGTTTTTGTGATTCCATCGGTTCGGACGAGGCGGCCCCCGCTAAAATCTGATGCGTAAATGACGACGCCGGCGTGGGCATGGGCCACGATCGTCATGCCGATAAGTACCGCGAAGGTTGAGAGTAGATATTTCATGATTGGCCTTTGCCCAGTAGACGGGTCGCTCCAGATAGTTTGAGAGTTTTGTTTGCGGTGTCTATTTCCACGGAAAAATGAGGGCCTACCGCCTGCACATCGCCGTAGGGAGTCAATACTGTGAACGATCGACAGCCGGGTATCAGATGAAATTCAGAACGACCCGAGTGAAGGAAAAACTCATAGGCCCGGCCATCGTCGTTCAGTGGTTTGATCCGAAACCGCGATCCGGGTTCGGCGGTAAATGTTGAGCCATCCTTTAACTGCACCGATGCTGACGATTCGTCGGATACTTCGACTTCGGTCAATGCACGCAAGTTGGTCGTTTTGCAGCCGTCGGCTCGAAGATGGCCTGAAGAGACGCGGCCGAATACGGGTTGCCAGTTGAGGCTAGTCTGTAGACATAGTCCACCGATCAAGATTACAGCTAGTAGACTCGCGCCGCGCCAACCTCCCAGGCGAACTGGCCGCCGCCACCAGGGTGGCCGAGGGACTGGGTGTATACGATACAAAGCCACTTCGAGTAGTGCGCATTCCACCAGATCGCGTCGGGTGGAAACGCCGGTTCGTAACAAGTCTACGATCTGCGTGGCGGCCGCAGCATCGTCGACAGAGCCATCGGCCCACGCATCAAAAGCATCGGAAAGGGTGGCCTCACTCATGGGGCACACCTGCCTTTTCGGCCAGTTTCCGGCGAACGCACTCTGCCAGGACTTTGCGTGCCTTGGACAGGGCTACTTTGACGGAACCCATCGTCCAGTTCATCTTGTTTGCGATGGCTTCAATCGGTTTGGATTGCCGATATCGATCCTCCAGCATGGAACGGGTCTTTTCGGTCAATTGCTCCATGCACGATCGAAGATGTTGCAGACGGGGATCATCTTCTTCACAAGCCTCACTCGGTGGCGGAGGGTTCTCGATAAAGGCAGCCTCCATCGTTTCGGCCAGCTCCAATAACCGTTGCAGATTGTGCTGCTGCCGGGCCTGCGAACGGTAGTAGTCAGCCACACGATGACGAGCCATCCCGAGCATCCAGGCGTATGGATTTTCCGGAACCGTCCCCCGCCTGGCCTCGCGAAGGATCTGGACTGATAGCTCCTGCAGAATTTCGTCCGCAATGTCCATGCGGCGCGTCATAGTGAGCAGGAATGCCCGCAGATGCCTGCGCGCGGCCACGAACTGCGCTACCAGATCCGGGCGTTCGGCGATCAATTCCACTCCTCGGGCCGAGCCCTTCTGCCTTTCTGGCAATCCTCTGAGATACACTTTCGTTTACCGGTTCGATCGTATCTTACACGTTAATGGCGTCGTCTATTTGGAAACGTTACCAACGGTTTTAAAGATTTCATGAATCGGGTTCGGCGGGAATTGAGATTTGTGTAGTGTCTCAAGTTTTCATGCTTTGATCTGACGCCAGTGCATGGCGGTCACGTAACGGGAGAGATGACCGACATTTTCCGTCGCGACGATTGCGCGAGATTCCAAAGCCATCGCGGCGAGAATACGTCGCCGTCGAGTTCTTTGGGGTCGGCGGTGGATTTGCCTTGACGACGGGCGTAAGCCCATAGATCGGCGGCGCGGAGCATGGAGGAGGTGGTGATGGGTTGGTAAACGAAGAACGTTTTTAATTCATCAAGTCTCACCAGTGAGCGGTGCAATTGATCCAAAAGAAGGCTGCGGTGAATTTCGTAGTCGGAAATCTCAGGCACGATCAAAATATATTGGGCGTTGAGAAGCGCATAGTGCCAATCGACGATTTCCTGCGTGGCTCGCCGGTGTGCCAGTTTTCCAAGCGGGCCCGAGTCGAGCATAATACGCTTAATCATCTACAAACACCTGACGATAGCCCGCCCGATCGGCGTTGATGGTCGCCTTGACCTTGTTCCATTTTGCATCCTCGCCCGCGCGTTCCCGAGGCGTCATCGCCTCCCCTTCCGCTCGGCCTTCTTTTACAAACGCGTCAAATGCATCCAGCCTAGCCTGTTGCTCTTTCGATAATTTTGGAGACTTCGCGGGCCGTGCTTTTGAAGCGGGCGGCGCGATGGCCTTTGGTTTTGGAATGGAACGTGTTTTTCCCATGGTGACCTCCGACGATTGACGTCAATCGGGCGACCTAACGCAAAACGCCCGAACGATTATACCTTCGGGCGTCGCGTTTGGGTTCAGAATAATCCTTTTATGCCGACTCGCGCCGTCGTTCCGGTTTGGTATCCGGCTTGAGCTCGAACAAGCTTTTTTTGCCGTCGACGATGGCTTCATCGATGATGAACTTGCCGCCTTGGCCGTGGTCGGGGAGGTTGTACATCAGGTCGAGCATCATCTCTTCGCAGACGGCTCGCAGGGCGCGGGCACCGGTGTCACGCTTCAGGGCGCGCTCGGCGATTTTCTCAAGGGCACCCTTGGTGAATTCCAGTTCGCTGCCTTCGAGGCGGAAGAATTTCTGGTATTGCTTGACCAGCGCGTTCTTCGGTTCGGTAAGGATGCTGATAAGCGTTTTTACATCCAACGGTTCCAGCGTGGCACAGAGCGGCAGGCGACCGACGAATTCGGGGATCATGCCGAATTCAACCAGATCTTCCGGCTGCACCTGAGCGAGCACACCGGCGCGATCGCGGGCGGATTCGCTGGGTGAATTTTCGGCGTTGAAACCGATTTGTCGTTTGCCGAGACGTTTGCGGATGATGTCTTCCAGACCGACGAAAGTGCCGCCGCAGATGAAGAGGATCTGCGAGGTATCCATCTGGATATATTGCTGTTCCGGATGCTTGCGGCCACCTTGCGGTGGAATGTTGGCGACGGTGCCTTCGAGCATCTTCAGCAAGGCCTGCTGCACACCTTCACCGCTGACATCGCGGGTGATCGAGACGTTGCCGCTGGTCTTGCCGATCTTGTCGATCTCGTCGATATAGATAATTCCGCGCTGGGCGGCTTCCAGATCGTAGTCCGCGTTCTGCAGCAACTTGAGCAGGATGTTTTCAACGTCTTCACCGACGTAACCGGCTTCGGTCAGGGTCGTGGCGTCGCCGATGGCGAACGGGACGTTGAGAATGCGGGCCAGCGTTTTGGCGAGCAAGGTCTTGCCGCTGCCGGTCGGGCCGATGAGCAGCACGTTGCTCTTGTCGATTTCGACATCAGCATCTCGATCGACGACGGGTTTTTCCTTCGAGGAGCCTTCTGCCTTGCTGGGATCACCACCGAGGTTTAGTCGCTTGTAATGGTTGTGAACGGCGACGGACAAGCCCTTCTTGGCGAAGTTCTGTCCGATCACGTACTGATCGAGAAATTCCTTGATCTGTCGTGGGGAAGGAATGGCCGACAGCGCCGGGGTGGCCGTGGCGGACATCTTCCGTTTTTCCTGACGGATGATGTTGTGGGCCAGATCCACGCAATTGGCGCAGATATACACGTCGCTCGGGCCTTCGACCATGGGGCCGACGTCACGAGAAGATTTACCGCAAAAGCTGCAAGTGGTCACGCGTCTACCTCGATTACCGCCCTGGGAACTGTTGGACCCATGGGAGCCGGAATTGGAACCACCGGTGCCGCCCGGCGGATTTCCGCCGCCGTTACCGCCACCAGTGCGATTGGAACCAGGCATTGCTCGCCTTCCTTTGAATCTGCTAACGACTCTGGCCGTTTCAATTATTTCACGGCTTTTGCTCGCACGGAACGTATCCGCACGAACCCAATGCACATCCTACCCGCGAATCAACCCGTCGGCACCCTCTATCGCAGGTCCGGATAAGTGCCTCCGATTCTTCTGCAAAATACTCGCTCTCCTATCGTTATCGTGCATTTCAGGGGGCCGACTTGATGACCAAAAACTGAGGCAGTTGCCGTTATCAAAAATTCATGCAAATAGTTTGCGTCCGCCTGTCAGTCGATGCTCCGATTTCAAAGCCTGCCTCAAGTCGCATTGAAGTGCGTCTCATCCCTTTATTCTTCAACCGAAAAAGCAGGGCCAGACACCTTGGCGGCGCGGTTAATGAGCGTCAAGTATGTTAGGCTGCTGACGGTGGAAAAGGAACGGTCATCTCTTTCTTGATCGCGTTGGGTGTTCCCAAAGTTCCGGGCCCGCTCAGAATGCAACCCGGAGACCTGGAAATGGCGGAGACCGAGCAGTGGGGGAAGAAACCAAGACATCGTTCTCGGTACCGAACCCACACTTTCCTCGTGAAGTTTCCGCTGCGTCTCCGGCCCTTCCGCTGCTCTGCCGGTTGCACTTTGAAACGGATCGATTGAAAAATTGCAAAAAACCACGGGAAATGTGCCACTTCTCTATCATTCCATTTGCAATTCCCCTATTATCGTCGCAGATGGTTGTGGTGAATGCCAAGAAATACGGGCAAAATCCGAGCTTTTTGGAGTTTCGGAAGCCAACCCATCGATGACCTCATTAAGGAGAAGAAGGTCGACCGGGAACGGAAAATAACTGGGCATGATTGGGCTAAGCGTCGATTGGCGATGCGTTCTGTTCCTGAATGAAGATCATTTCGTAACTCATAACCAGGGGACTCGCAGGCTCCCTTCGCCGGACACACGGAGTGTACGACGGAATGCCTTCCACGAGCCCCTCCTCTGCAAAGGACCGTATCGATGGCAACAGCAACCCCCAAGGCTCCAACGAAAAGTGAGATCCTCGTCAGCATCTCCGAGGCTACGCAACTCTCCCGCAAGCAGGTCGCGGCAGTGTTTGACGCTTTGTCCAACGAGATCAAAACGTCGCTCAGCAAAAAGGGCGCTGGCGTTTTCGTGATCCCCGGACTGATGAAGTTGATGGTGATCACCAAGCCCGCCGTCAAGGCGCGCAAGGGAATCAATCCCTTCACCAAGCTCGAGCAAATGTTCAAGGCCAAACCCGCCCGCAAGGTCGTCAAGGTTCGCCCGCTCAAGAGCCTCAAAGACATGGCCAAGTAATTTGCCGCGCCACGGCGATAGCTTTGAAAGATATGGAAAACCCCCGGGAAATCTTCCGGGGGTTTTCTGTTTTGCGGGTTCCCTCTCCAGTGTAAGGGCGGTCGATTTATTTAGCCGGGTCGCTTGCGACCCGTTTCCGTGCGCCTCGGAGAGTCGCTCAACACAAGTCGCAAGCGGCCCGGCTAAATAAATTGAGGAATCGAGTGCCAGAAGAAGGGGGTGAGAGAGACCTCTGCAACGGCACCCATTCCTCACAGTACCTCCTGTAAAGGAATCCACTATGAACCCATCCCTCTCCCGGCGTGACGCACTTCGATTGACCGGCGTTGCTGCCACTTCCGTGGCACTCTCTCCGTTCCTTTCGGCGGCGGAACCGAAAAAGAAAATCCCCATCGGATTAGAGTTGTATTCGGTGCGCAACGAACTGCCGAAAAATTTCACCGGGGTGATCGAGGCGATCGGGAAGATGGGATACGAAGGGGTTGAGTTCGCCGGATATCATCTGTGGGATAAGAAGCCGGCGGAGCTGAGAAAGCTGCTGGACGACAACGGCCTGAAGTGCTGCGGCACGCACACGCCGTTGGTCACCCTGGAAGGGGATAACCTCAAGAAAACGGTCGAGCTTCACCACACGCTCGGCAACAAATTTCTGATCTGTCCGAGTCTTGGAGCCAAGGATGCGGCCGGTTGGAAGTTTCTGGCCGGGAAGTTCAACGACATCGCCGCCCGCGCCAAAGAATTTGGGATGTTGGTTGGCTACCACTCGCACGCCGGCGACTACAAGAAGTTTGATGGCAAGACCTCCTGGGAAATCTTCTTCGACAACACTGATGCGGATGTCGTGCATCAAATCGATATTGGCAACACGCTCGACGGCGGGGGCGATCCTGTGGCGTTGATCAAGAAATACCCGGGTCGCACGAAAACCACTCACGTCAAAGAACATGGCGGCCCGGCCGGCGCGGCGATTGGGGAAGGCACGATTGACTGGAAGCCGCTTATCGAAGCTTACGAAAACGTCGGTGGCACGGAGTGGTACATCGTCGAACACGAAACCGGCAAAGTGCCGTTGGAGAGCATCAAAGT
>JBBRMF010000057.1:0-23052 GCA_038230975.1 Tepidisphaerales bacterium | reverse complement strand
GATTCCTGTTCCGCACAGCGGAACCTACAGGAATCGCGCAAGGTCATTTAATCGATTTCGAATCGTCACTTTTGAAAGCGCGGTGGTGATTCGAAATATTGGAAGAAGCTCTCGCCCGCTTGTTCTCCATTCCAGCCGCAACTACACTCCGCGAACAGTCCCTTGGTCCTCGGAGTCAATGAATCTCATGAAAGTGTTACTTATCGGCGGCGGTGGTCGGGAACATGCATTGGCCTGGAAACTGGCAGCGTCACCCCTGGTGACAGAGCTGTTTGTCGCGCCGGGAAATCCGGGAACCGCCCAGTTCGCCGAGAATGTCGCACTCGGAGTCATGGATTTTGACGGCATCGAAAAGTTCGTCCGAAAGGCGGGCATTCAATTTGTCGTCATCGGCCCGGAAGATCCGCTTGCGGGCGGCCTGACCGATCGACTTCAGGCCGCGGGTGTGAAGGTATTCGGCCCGACGAAGGAAGCGGCGCAGATGGAGGCGGACAAATGGTTCGCCAAAGAGATCATGCGGCAACAGTCGATCCCGACAGCCGATGCCCGCAGTTTTACCGAACCCAATGCCGCCGACGAATACGTGCGGGTTCGCGATGAACCCTGCGTGATCAAGGCCGCCGGCCTGGCAAAGGGCAAAGGTGTCACTGTTTGCGCCCGTTCCAGCGATGCGCTGGACACCATCGACCGGATCATGCGCAAAAAAGAATTTGGCGGTGCCGGAACGCGCATCATCATAGAAGAAATTCTGCACGGCCCCGAATGCTCGATCCTGGCGTTCGTCGATCGTCGAAATATTTACGTGATGGAAAGCGCGCAGGATCACAAGCCAATCGATGATGGTGATACCGGCCCGATGACCGGCGGCATGGGTGCCTATTCACCGACGCCGGTGGTGACGGATGAAATTCTCAGTTTGATTGAGCGCGAGATTCTCGTGCCAACAGTCGATGGTCTGCTGCGAGAAGGAATTGAGTATCGCGGTATTCTGTATGCCGGGTTGATGCTCACGAGCAACGGCCCGCGCGTGCTGGAATTCAATTGCCGTTTCGGCGATCCGGAAACGCAGCCTTTGATGATGCGATTGAAGAGCGACCTGATGGAAGTGATGCTCGCGGTGGCCGACGGGCGGTTGGATGAAGTGGAGTTGAAATGGGATCCGCGACCCGCGCTCAGCGTTGTCGCCACGAGCAAGGGTTACCCCGGAAAATATTCAACAGGATTACCGATCAGCGGGATCACAAATGCCGATTCGCTGCCGGATGTGAAGGTTTTCCATAGTGGTACGAAATTCGATGCCGATGGAAAAACCGTGCTGACCGATGGTGGACGCGTGCTCAGTGTGACGGCTCTGGGAAACACAATTGCCGAGGCGCAAAATCGTGCTTACGAAGCAGTGAAACTGATTCAGTTTGATGGAATGCATTACCGGCGCGATATCGGTCACTGGGCCGTGGGGCGATAGGCGTGCTTTCTCAGGCGCTATTCGGCCTTTCGCCAATCCGTCAAATATTCCAAAAGATGGCGACGGGGTTGGCGAGCATCGGCTCGGCGGCGAAGAGTGAAACTTTCACGCCGGGCGCGACTTGGAATTTCTTGATCGCCAGTTCTCCGTCGTTGGAGGCGGGGACGACTTTAAATTCATATCTCGTCGATGGGTTCGTTGCCGGACCCGAATCTGCCGTCGAGGCTATCAGGCACGTGACAATGGCTATCGCCAGCAAGCGCATGGCTCTTCCTTCCACTATTGACTGTAAGACGTGAACTCAGGTTGCAATGGCCCCTGAGATGATTTTGGCGGTGCCCGCGACACCGGTGAGCCGCTCCGGGCGGCCGCTATGCTCGAAGTACAGATCATCGTGTCGCAAGCCCAGGGCATGAAGAATCGTAGCGTGAAGATTTTTGACCGGATGCGGATCGACGACGGCGCGCAGGCCAATTTCATCGGTTTCACCAATCACCCGGCCACCTTGTATGCCGCCACCGGCCATCCAGACGGTGAACCCAAGCGGGTTGTGATTGCGTCCGCTGCTGCCCTGCACCATTGGTGTGCGGCCGAATTCACCGGCCCAGACGACCAGGGTTTCGTCCAGCATCCCTCGTTGCTTGAGGTCTGCGAGCAGTGCCGCGACCGGTTTGTCGACTTGAGCGGAATTGCGTCGAACGTAGTCCTCGTTCTTATCGTGCGCGTCCCAACCGTTTTTATCCACGGCGCTGTAGAGCTGTACAAACCTCACGCCCTTCTCCACGAGACGGCGGGAAAGTAGGCACATTCGGCCAAACATGGCAGTATCTTTGTTTTTTTCTTCCAGCCCGTACATCTCGCGCGTCGCGACAGACTCGCTGGCGACGTCCCCTACGGTGAGCGCTTCGCTCTGCATGCGGTAAGCCAACTCATACGATGAGATTCGCCCCTCGAGATCCAGTTGACCTGGTCGCGACTGAAGGTGTTTTCGATTGAACGCTTGAACCGCATCAATCGTGGAACGCTGCACACTCGCAAATTCGTCCGGTGGATTCAAGTCTAATACCGGTGCGCCCTCGTGGCGAAACTGCGTTCCCTGAAACGCGGCGGGCAGGAAACCATTGCTCCAGTTCCCGCTGCCACCGAGACCGGCGACTTTGTAAAGAAGGACATAGCCGGGCAGATTCTGATTCTGGCTGCCCAATCCGTAGGTGATCCACGATCCCATGCTTGGCTTGCCGCTGATAATCGCTCCGGTATTCATTTGGAACGTTGCCGGGGCATGGTTCGAGCTGTCGGAGACCATCGAACGAATGACGCATAGATCATCCGCATGACGGGCGGTGTGTGGCATCATATCGGAAACCCAAAGACCGCTTTTTCCGTGCCGGGCCCATTTCCACGGACCGCCCATCAACTCATCCTTGTTCATGTTGAGCGAACCGGCGAGGCCGAACGATTTTTTGAAGCTCTCGGGTACTGGTTTGCCGTGGAGTTCCTGAAGTTTGGGTTTGTAATCGAATAGATCCATGGACCCGGGGCCGCCGTACATGAACAGAAAAATCACGTTCTTGGCCTTGGCCGGCAGGTGAGGAAGTCGTGGTGCCAACGGACCTGCCGAATCGAATGTGACTGCTGGTTTACGCTGATCCGCGCGGGCCTCCGCTGCCAACAGTGCGGTTAAGGCGACGCCGCCGAAACCAGCACCGGTTCGCAGGAGAAAATCTCGACGGCTCGGGTTCGCAGCAGGGTTGAATTTTGAAGGGAGACCAAACATCGGAGCAACTCCTGTCATCAGTCGACATAGGCGAATTCGTTCACGTTCAACAGCGCACGGCACCAGTCAACCAGTGCCCGCTCATGCGGATCACGGCTATCTTTTCCGCCTGGCGTTTTGCGATACAACTCGGCATTGCGATTTAGAAGTGCCAGGCCTGTCGACAACTCTTCGGCATCGGGAGCACGCCCGAGTGCCAGCCATGCCGAGAGTCGAATGCGAGCTTCCGGATTCGCACCGGCCTCGGCGGCGACACGATTGGCAAACGCGCGGCTCGCTCGTGCCGACAGGTCGCTGTTCAGAAGCGTGAGGGCTTGCGGGGCGACGGTGGTGGTGGTTCTCGCCGCGCAGGAAATGGCCATATCCTGGAGATCAAACGGCTGCAAAAATGGAACCGGCAGGCAACGCTTTTGAATCAGGAACACTGTCCGAACATTGGTCTTTTCAACCGGGTCCGCGTACCAACCTTCCAGTCGTTTACGTGCGGCTTCGTCGCTGTGTGTTTCGAGAATGCTCGGCTGCGCATCGAGAAGGTCCTGGGCCACCGGTGGCCACAAAGGTGAGCCACTGTCGACCGGCAAGAGCAAGCCAGACACCGCGAGCATCGAGTCGCGAAGCGTCTCGGCATCGTGACGCCTCAGATTCTGACGCCAGAATAGAGTGTTGTCGGAATCGATCGCCATCCCCGGACCTTCTTGCCGCGAGGCTTGACGGTAGGTCGAAGACAGCAGGATTACGCGGTGCATCTGTTTCATCGACCATCCGCCGCGCACGAATTCACCGGCGAGCCAATCGAGTAGCGGCTGGTTCGAGGGTCGATCGCCGCTATAACCAAAATCATTTGGCGTGGCCACGATGCCCTGACCGAAATGGTGCTGCCAGATCCGATTGACCATTACGCGGGCGGTCAGCGGGTTTTCCGGCGAGGCGATCCAAGTGGCGAGCGCGGTTCGTCGACCGGTTGACGTGCCGGATTTCGGAGGGGTCACTGATGCTGGATTCGGGTCGAGCGCCGAAGGCACACCGGGTTCCACAGCTTCTTTAGGCTGCAGGTAATCACCCTGGTAGAAAATGCGAGTGACCGGCGCCTTCGCACCTGAATCGGTCATCGCCAGCGCGCTAGCAGGTTTTCGCGGGCTGTTTTTCAATTCTTCGAGGCGATTTGTGAGTTCGGTATATTTTGCTCTTTCTGATTCAGCCATTGATTTAATGGCATCTTGTTCCCTGACATGAAGCCGTGCCGCAACGCCCGGTGTAAGCTGCCGCTTCAAATCCTTTGGAAATAGCGAAGCCACTTGTTCAAATTTTTGGCGAAGCTCGGTAGGGATTTCTTTGGAGTGACGTTCAAAAACATTCTCTCGCGCGGCTGTCAGCATAGTCCCAGTGTCGCGCCGAATGTTCTCAATCTGTTTCTTGACTGCCGTGTTGTGTTGGTCGATCTGTTTCAGCGTCTCAGGCGTATCGATCACGATGTCGTCGCGAAATTTTACACTTGCAAAGTAGGCGCGCAGCCGGAAGTGGTCGGCTTGCAGAATCGGGTCATATTTATGGTCGTGGCAATTCGCGCAGGCGACGGTCAATCCTAAGAATGCCGAGCCGGTGGTATTGGCCAGATCCTGTTGAAGCTGGTCTCGACCTCGTCCGTCTTCGCCGAAGAGGGCTGCTGTGCTGTCGTATTGACCGAGCCGCATATAGCCCGTGGCGATCAGGCGATCTGCGTCGGCCGGTGTATGTGGATCGGTGGAATCCACCATTTCATCACCGGCGAGTTGCTCCTTGATGAACACGTCATAGGGTTTGTCGGCGTTGAACGCGCGTATGACATAGTCACGATACCGGTATGTTTCCGGACGGAACTCATCGCGCTCGAATCCCATCGTGTCGGCATATCGCACGACGTCCAGCCAGTACCGACCCCAGCGTTGCCCATACCGCTTATCCGCCAGAAGTTTTTCGACGCATTCTTCGTAAGCCTTCGGCGATTTTTCTTCGACGAATGCTTTTACCTCTGCCGGGGTGGGAGGAAGGCCGAGCAAATCGAAGTAGAGTCGGCGAATCAACGTGCGGTGGTCGGCCTCCGGCGAAGGGGCAATCCCCTTCGCAACGAGGTTCGAGAGAATAAATCGATCCACCGGCGTGCGAACCCAGGATTCATTCTTCACGGTCGGAGGCGTAATCGGCAACGGTTTTTGCAGAGACCAGAGATCGAGCCGTTTTCCCGCCCATTTTTTAGTGACGGGATTCTCTGGATCGGTCCAGGCATCTCCGATTCGATGCGCGATGCCGCGTGACGCCATCGACAAAGTCAAGGCTGATTCACCACGACCGGGATGGTACGCATCCAGGCTTTCAACGGTGGGACCGAGGGTCACGGAATCGATCAGCGCTTCGCCGCCGTCGAGCGTGGAAATGCTCATGCCGGTCAGTGTGAAACCCTTCCAATCACCACCATCTTTCCAAAGATCGCGGGTGACGACGGTCCATTCCGTCGGTGCCGTTTCGGAAATCTGTATCGCGCCCCATTCGGATGTATTCTTGCCGGCCACCCAAGCGCCGTTGGTTTGGTTCTGCAACCGCCATTGACCGTCGTTTGGTATTTCGAAAATCAGTCCACCCGGCCCTCGCTTTTTCCAGGCGAATCGGATGTACCGGTATTCTCCGGCGGCGGGATTTTCACGGATGGAAAACCGCCAGCCGGGGATGTTGCGGGACAGCAATTGTTTGCCTGTGCGAAGCGCGGCGCGACCTTGAAATACATCCTTCGTCTCCAGAGTGCCCGTGCCGCGATCTTCGTCAAGCAGGCTGACGACTTCGGGTTCGTCTTCAAACAGTACGCGCACGGGTGCCGGCCATGCGGCACCTTCCAGAACCCATTCTTCCAGGGTTCGGATTTGCGATTCGGTCAACGGTTCCTTGGGTGGCATTTCCAGATCGTCGTGGATATGCCGGACGGCCTGAATCATTAAGCTGCGCGCGGGATCGCCTACGAAAAGTGCCGGACCGTTTTCACCGCCGGTGCGAATTGCTTGGAGGGAGTCGAGGCGGAGATCCCCTTTTTGTTTTTCCGCGCCATGACACGACCAGCATTTGGATCGAAGGAGCGGTTGCACTTCGTCAAAAAAACGATCCACTGGCCGTATCGCCAGAGCGAACGGCGCGGTCAGTAATGACAACGCTACGATGATCGTGGTGGTTTTCAGTTGCAAGTCAGATCCTCATTGGCATGAAACAGCGGCGAAAATGCGTCATTTCGAATTGGAATCATGCTACTCACGGTTTGGAGGGATGCGGGCGCCGGACCGATCAGGCGCTTGGAAACAGGGGCCTCAGTTGATCCAGATGTGGGAGCATTGTCGGCGCACCAGTTGACGGCCGCGTCAAATGCATTCCATCCGGCATCTTCATCCGCGTTGACCCGATCAGGATCGAGAAGCAAACCAACGCGCCGTGCTGGTGCAATTTCCCTGGAAAACAATACCTTGCCAGCTTCGTACGCGAAGAACGTGGACTTGCCATGTTCGTCACGCAAGCGTGCAATGACTGTTGCCGAAGGCATCGGCACGGCCCATCCGTAGCAGGGCAACTTTCCGATCCGCGTGATGTTGAGCCCGTCCGCCAGCGGATGGGAACTATTGAGCAGTTCCAGCGGCAGCCTACTCTGGTCGAACCGATAGTCAGACCCTTCATGGGGCCCGCTCAAACCCAATACGGGTAGCGCAATCGCCTCAAGGCAGATCACCGGCACGGCGGCCTTCGGCAACCCGATTCGCTGTAGACTCTCTTCAAGTCCCACGCCCGCTTCGGAGTGAGCCACGATTACCAGGGCGCGGTTTGCGAGGTCGGTTGTTTGGACATCGTGATGATCCATAATATCCACACTGAGACTCAGCTGGCGCAGTCGTTCGCTGACAAGCCGCGTTCCCATTGATTTATTGAATTGATCCCAATTGGGGTTGGCTTTCTCACGGGAAACGATAACCAGCACCGAACCGGATCGGCTTGCGGCGGGAACAAGCGGTCGATCGTCGCCGACCGTGGATCGAAAACCTCCCGGGACTTCGACCGAGTTACCATCGCAATTGCGCGTCAATTTTACGCGGCCTTCCGCCACTCGAATATTCGTGCGCGTATGGGTGGCCGCCAACGTGAACTTGGTTCCAAGGACATCAGCGCGGGCGTCTGGGGTGCTGATTCGCATCGGATGATCCGGCGAGCGATGAGCTGCCTCGATCGATAGAAACCCTGCATCCAGCCGCATGTCACCCGAGTTGGCATTGGTTGACTCACCGGCTAGTGAAAGCAGCGTACCCGGCCCAAGTTCAATCCGGGTCGAATCGGTGAGGATGACGGTGGCGCTTCCATCCGCGGGTGTGATTAATGAATCATCGGCGCGAAGATCCGAACCCGACATCGCACGCTGGTTGATACCGTTTCGGCGAATCAAGACATGATCGGAAACGGTGAGAAGCCGGGCCACTACGGAGGGTCGTGACGAGATCCACACGACCCCCGCCGCGATCAGCAATACTGCCGCGACAGCAGACCCGCGGAGGATCGACATCGACCGCTGCGGCAATTTGAAACGCGAGTCATCCCCGGCTGCCTGAAGCCGCACTGCTTCGGCGCGAATGGTCGCCAGCACACGGATGTTCGCCCGTTCGCTCGGCTCCTGAACGATTTGCGGTGCGGAAAAGTGCGGAAGGATTAGATCAACATCTAGTAACGCGGCCTGACAAGCGACACAATCGCCGACATGCGATTCAATGGATGCCGTCGCCGAGGATGGCAAAACGCCACGACGGTAATCAACGAGAGTATCTTGCGAGTACAGGTCACACATATTGAAATCCAACATCTGTCGCACAGTAAACCCGTTGTTTGGCTAAACGTGCTGTAAAAAAACTATTTTTTTTGAGAGTCGAACTCTGTCGGCCAAGATCTTAGATGCGAATTGGGTTCGGCGAGGGTTTGCTTCAAAGACTGCAGGGCATATCGCATACGGCTTCGTACGGTCGCTTCACCGGCACCTACGATTTCACCGATCATGGCGTAGTCGAGGTCTTCGTACAGCCGCAAAATAACCACTTCTCGCAGGTGCGCCGGAAGCTTTTTTAGTGACTCGGCTACGCGAGCCTCAGTTTCCGCTTTGAGGGTTAAATCTTCGGGCGTGGGATCATTCGAAAGCAAGCGCTCGTTTTCTGCCGGCACCTCGCCACCGCCCAGACGTCTTCTGGATTTCTGCTCGTTTATCAACTTGCTATGGGCAATCCGCAGCAAGTAGTTCACCAGACGTCCACGAGATTCATAGCGCTCGATCGTTTGGAAAAACGCGGCAAACGTGGCGCAAAAGACTTCTTCGGCCAGATCGGCGTCCCCGGTCATCCGCAATACAAAGCTGATCAAAACGCGGCGATACTTGTTGTAGATGGCGATCATCGCTTGCTCGGAGCCCCGCCCGGCCTCTGCAACAAGTTGATCGTCTGTCAGTTCCATGTGCTTTGGTTCTCCCCGCATTTTGTCAGAACGTCAATCGCCGCGAATTTCGTTTCGAGCGTGATCGGTAGCCGTGCGCAACGTGATTTCTTGAGCCGTGGTCACACTTACATCAAACCATTGGTTTGTGTTGGAAGAGGGCTTTGGATCGGCGACATATCCCGCATTTATTTTTCAAAATGCAATGAAAGAACCATTGAAAATGCGAAGTTAAGATTGCTTGATCGAAATGTCGGGGAATGTACTCGCCGTAACGGTTCAGATCGCGTATAATGTGACTTTGGAAATGACGCCGCGATATTTTGCGGCAGCTTTGGGACTCGCGCCACCGGTGCATCGCCTGCTTGCGATGTTACAGGTCTGCCTGACTGACGACGCCGATCGTCAATGCAACGATGAGCCTGGCCGCTTGGACATCACGAGCGATTGTCTGAGCAGCCGTTTTCGCGAAGGTAGAGTGACTCACATGACGCAAAAGACTTTGTCTGCTCCTGCCGGTATGACGATGGCTGCCCAAAAGACTTTGGCCCATCCAATCGATATCGAAATGTTTATGTCCAAACTCGGTGCCAAGGATCGCGCCAATGCCGAAAAGCATTTGGCCGCCTGCGATGCCGAAGGCGATCCGCGACACGGTTTACTGTGGCGCCGACTGGCTTGTGCATTGAAGACCCTCGCTCCACATGCCACGAAGGTGAATGGCCGTGAGAGCGTCCAGTTTTACGTCCCGGACGGCAAATACAAGTTACAGGTATTTGCGTTGCACGATGCCCGCGACGGCAAGTTGTATCTCTACACGGGCAACGTGCTCAAGGAAGCCTGCAAGGCCGGTGCGATCGTCGCGCCGAAGGGTGCTGCGGCGGCAAAAGGGTTCTACACCGTTCCGCGTTCGCCGGATCTATTGCAGATTGAAGAATTAGACGAGAATACCCCGGAACCCGCTCCTTTCTTCAAGCACATGCTTGGCTGGAGCCGTAAAGCGGTCCGAATCATTCTGCCAACCACAAGCTCCGAAGCCCACATCGCGGCAGCGGAAC
The DNA here is from genome assembly GCA_038230975.1 of Tepidisphaerales bacterium. Classification (GTDB taxonomy): domain Bacteria; phylum Planctomycetota; class Phycisphaerae; order Tepidisphaerales; family Tepidisphaeraceae; genus JANXVV01. The sequence goes on along the minus strand of JBBRMF010000057.1, from coordinate 13,280 downwards.
AAATGTGCGTGATCTCGGCAGCGGCGTTTGCACCGGCGACCTGATACGGGGAAATGGCCGTGCGCCATTACGCGCCTCGAAATTTGTAGGTTCCGCTGTGCGGAACGTCTTTGGATCGCCCGTGATTCTAGTTCCGCACGGCGGAACCTACACTAACGCATTCGGTCATTCAAACCGATCATTCGAGCCACGATTAACGGGTTTTTCCCCGTGGATCGTGGCTCGATCGTTTTAGTCAAACCGCTCCCACGCACAGAAAGACGCAAATCTGAAGGATCAACACAAATCCGGCCAGAAATGCGTGCGTTCGGTGATTCGTTATTAGAAACGCAATGATGCAAGCGAGGGAAAGCAACATTCCTATCGCCATAAATACCGCCCCTGCCTGATGATGCACTCTGACCGTTTCTGCGGCACCCGATTGGGCGACCGCCTGCGAACTGACAACGCCGCAGGTGAAGGGAATCCACCCCACGCCCAGCAACACCCAGGTAAACAAGGTCCTGCGCGACACTGAATCGCGCGGAACGCTCGCTGCGAAGTATTCCAGTCGTACCACTGGAGTTGGACTTGGCTTAGCGGGGGAACCTTCCTTCATTGCGGGAATTCTAGGCGGGTCAACCGCATTCCGTTAACGGATTTGTCGTAAAGCACAGTTCCGACACGACTTTACCGCCGATCAGATGCTCTTGAATGATTCTCTCTGCATTTTCCGGCGTCACATTTTGATACCAGGTGCCCTCGGGATACACCACGCAGATGGGCCCATCAATGCAGATCCGCAGGCAGTCGCACTTGGTCCTGTAAAACGGGCCTTCGCTTCCGGCGATGTTTAACTGCTTCATCCGCTTTTTGAGGTATTCCCATGTGGCTTCACCCTTAGCGGGATCTATGCAATGCGGGCCGACACAAATGAACAGATGGCGTTTCAAATGACCTATGCCGAATGTCGCAGCCATCACGGTTGGGGGTAATTGATCGGGATTTGCCATGCCGGTTATTTTACGGCAAATCCTTAAAAAGATTGAATAGGACGTTTGCAGCGATTATCCTAAAACCGGGTGCGGACACTCGGCGTAGTGATTCGAAAGCAGGAGTTTCATCGTCAACATGGGTTCTTCGTCAACCGATCTTCTGGATGTGGATGCACTTTTTGCGCCCCCTGCCCGCACGCGCGGTGTCGCCGTTGCGAAGTCGGAGGGTGCGCCTTCAACTTCGCCGGTCACGGAACCCATCCAACCGACGCGTATTTCGCGTCGGCAGTTGCTGCGGCGTTGTTTTGGAATCGGTGCGTTCGCCGCCGCCTCCGGTGTCTATGGCCGGGAGATCGAACCGTTCTGGGTGGATTGGCATGATGTGCCAATGCCCATCCGCAATCTGCCCAAGAGCTTTGAAGGTTTTCGCATCACACAGCTCACGGATCTTCACACGGGCGATGAAGTGCCCATGAGTTATCTCCACGATGTGGTCAACAAGGTAAAACAGGCGAAGCCGGATCTGGTGGTGGTGACCGGCGATCTGGTGAATCATTCCCTGGATGCGGTGGGGCCGATGTGTGATCTGCTTGCTGAACTGCCGGCCCGCGCTTCGATCCCGGTGATCGCCAGCCTGGGAAATCATGACTACGACATCAGCAGTGTTTACGCCGGTAACAGCGGAATTCCCACGCGCATTGCCGACGCGATTGAAGCGAGGCTGCGGAATCTAAATGTCACGCTGCTTCGTAACCGCGCGGTTTCTCTAAATCATTCGGATGGACGACTTTGGTTTGCCGGCCTGGAAGATCTTTGGAGTGGCCGTTTCTGCCCGCAGATGGCATTTGCCGGTTTAGATGTCAATGAACCGATCATAGCACTTTCGCACAATCCCGATACAGCGATCGAGCTCGACAGCTTCGGGGCCCAGTGGACTCTTTCCGGGCATACGCATGGTGGGCAAGTGCGAGTGCCGGGCTTCGGCGCATTGATCGTCAACGTTCAAAATCAGGAGTTTCAGCAAGGTTACTTCAAACTCCCGCACGGCAATCTTTATGTGAGCCGAGGCGTGGGATACCTCAAGCAAGTTCGGGTATTCTGCCGACCTGAAGTGCCCACGTTCGTTTTGCAGCGTCAGGGAAGCGCAAGTAAAAACTGAAGTGCCTCGGCATGAGACAGGGCTTTTGTGGCAATTTGATCTCGGATCTGCATGTAGTTGTGCAGATTTTCGCGTAGCATTTGCGGTCGCGTTGTCATTTGCAAAACGCGCTGCGCATGTTCTTTGTGGATCAATCCTAAACCGCACAGCATAGGGGCCCAAATCACCTGACCGACGGTGAGTCCGGCCCTCTGTGAATAAATTCCCGCAAAGTCTTCTCGCATGGGAAACGCGTATCGCCATTTTTCAAGCCGCGCCTGATTCGCCGGAGTCATCGCGGAGGATTGTTGATATTCGCTCCAAAAAGGTGTGTCCGTGCGGCCGGTGTGATAGTGAAAGCTGATGAAGTCCACATAATCGTCCATTGCGATGGCCATTAACTCGTTGAATTTTGCGGCCATCGATGGCATGGATTCACGGCTGCAAAAGGGCAGGAACAAATCCGTTAAGAGACGAATCTGCACGTAAGTGCCGTGAATCGTGGAGGCTTCGAGCGGCTCAATGAATCCACCGGAAAGTCCGATCGCACACACGTTGCCGATCCATTGCTTATCGAACCGACCTGGATCGAAATGGATGATTCGGGGCGAATCGCCGGTCTGGACTCCCATCGCCTGCAGTTCTTTGACCGCATCGTCGTCATCCACATAACGCGACGCAAAAAGATACCCTTTTCCGAAGCGCGATTGCGTGGGAATCTGCCACATCCAGCCGTGCTTCATCGCGGTGGCCATCGTGTAAGTGGGGATGATGTCGGTCGGTTGGTAAGGCACTTGGCAGGGGATTGCGGAGTCCACGCGGATATAGTCGGTGTAGCTCTTCCACTTGGGTTGATAGGCTTTGGCCAGCAGCAGTCGGTGGAAACCCGAGCAGTCCAGAAACATTTCCCCTTCGATTTTCAATCCCCCTTTCGTGTGAATACACGTCACGAAACCGCTTTCTCCATCTTGTTCGAAAGACTCCAACACATCGTCGACGTGATGGATATTAGGGCGATGCACCGCGACTTCCCCGAGCCAGGCCGCAAATTTTATTGCATCGAAATGGCAAGCCATTCTGGCAAATCGAGTGTCCACACTGCCGTCTGCGTCTCTAAAATAGTCGGTTTTATTTTCACGCATCAACCGCGAATAGAACTGAACGTCGCCGAGTTTGGCCCCATCGGCGGCGGCGGCGGCGTAAAAATCCTCGACGTGGCTCGCGTAAAAATGTTTGAAATAATCAGAAGGTAGATCGATGGGCGTGAGATACTCGGTTCCCGGACCCTGCCAATCTTTGTACCAGATTCCGGCCTTTAAGGTGACGTCGCATCGACGGTAGAAATCTCCCATGCTCAGGCCGTGCAGGGGATCTCCGACAAATGAGAGTACGACTCCGGTAACGCTCTCACCGACACCGATCGGGCTGATTGCCTTCGGGTCGACGACGGTGATCTTCTTTTCCGGGAAGCGGCTTGAAATGGCGATGGCTGCCATCCACCCGGCGGTACCCCCACCTAATATCACAATGTTGTTCATGGTAAATCACCAAGCTCGAGCCTCCGTGATGCCGCCCGGCCTCACGTTCTAATCCTTGTCAGTCTTGGCATTCTACAGTCAGTGAAACGATGTCAAGAACATTGTTACCACTCTTTGCATTGTCTACCGCACAAATTTTGTGCTAGGTGTCGTTTAAAGAGGAACGTACAATTCGGATGAATAGGGGGAAGCCGGAGACGGAGTCATGCCACAAAACGCCACCAAGCTACTGGTCGATGCCTCGGATGCCGGCTTGCATATCACCGGATTGGACGGTTGGACGCAAACTCGCCTGGCCAAGACTTTGCAGATCCGCCGTGAAACACTGAATGCCATTATCAATCGATCCCCCGGCTCAGAGCCGACCGATGAACGGCCCCGGATGGTGGAGGCTTGCCAGAAGCTGATCACCTTCGCGGCCGCACTTTCGGCAAAAGATGATGCGGTTCTCAAGAATCCGATCGACGTTGCGAATCTTCAGAGTGATGACGGGCAGGCCTATGAGCATCATCGTTTGCGGCTGCATCGGCTGGTCGAAGAAGCCGTCGAGGGAAATCAGTTCACGAACGCGCTATGCCGAATGGGAGAGTTTGCCAGCGCCGCGATGCATGCCGCCGATGCGTATCGCTTGCGAATGATCTGCAATCTGATGACTGCCATCCAAAGGTTGCTCGACAAGCCTGCCTCACGGGAAGTGCCGACAGCCGTGCTCCGGGCAAATTTATCGAGACTCTATCGCGCCGAGCGAATGTCCCGGCGAATCGGTCGTGAACGAGCGATGGATAAGTCGATCCGCGAACCCCTCGACTACGTGCGCGGGCAAACGGGATACGCGTTCATCTTCACCGGCATTTTATTGGCGGAACCTCGATTGGTACGGCGAGGTGGGAAACGTCTGTTTCGCGCGATCGATTTGCAGCCTGCACAGTGTTGCGGTCATTGGAGCAATCTCCTTCGAGCCACGAACGATCTGCACGCCGACTTTCCGAATGAAGCTCAGGCCTGGGCAAAGCAGATCGTGAGGTTCGCCGAAAAACAACCGGGCAACGGATTCGCAATGGCATATATTGCACTGCGTGCCAAGGATGAGATTCAAAGACTGCGAGCCTATTGGAACCAAAGCGAGTATAAAAGCGTCATTGATCGCTTGCTGAAAACGGTTCCGGCAAAAGATCCGCAGGGCATCGCTGCCGGCTACACGCAGATTGCAAAAGGTGCCGTGGCATTGATCCTTTTGTCATTGGCGGCTTGGGTTACTTGTCCAGCTTTTGCAGGGGACGGGCGTGATTTCAAATCGAGTCAAAGTGAACCGGTGAATTTACCGCGAGCGCAAAGCCAACCGGTGCAGTCAACGAAAACGATGACACCTCGCATGCAAAACTCGGCGCAGGCTGCAACCGCAGCCGGGAAGTTTGCACCGGTTCCCGGCAGCCCCCGAGACCCCGCCAACGGCACGCGAGGATTTGCGCGTCTCGTTGGTTTCGGTCGACTCGGCATCGATACCAACATCGCGGATTCTCGATCAAATCGCGACATCGATTCAAGGGATTGGGGCGTCGCGATCGCATCGAGCAATGCCGATGTGGAGATCAACCCAGACCGACTTGCCCGAACGATCGCAGATGTGTGGGGAGACAATATCAAGGCATACGGGCAGATCAAAACCCCTGTTACGCTAAAACCATCACCGGACAAACAAATGCCGGAGACCGTTGCTCGACCGATACCAACGGTTACTCCCAAACCAGCGATGGCCATCCAAGATCTTTCGATCAAAGCAGAAAAAGCACTCGGCATGGCCAGGAATTACCTGTCGACCGGAGACGAGACGATCGCGCGTCAGAAACTGAAGGAGATCGTAAAAACCTATCCCGAGACTCCGTCCGCGCAAGAAGCGCAGGCCCTCTTGCAACAGTTGGCTTCCAATTGAGCCGAGATTTGAATCTGCAATGAGAAGCGACGGGGGGCGTTCTTCGAAGGGTCCGCTATAGAGATTGCGAAAGAATGGTGGCATGGGCGTCTCGCCCGTGCTTTTTTCGGAATAAAACGCGGGCGAGACGCGCATGCCACTTGAAAATTCCCAAGCTCTTTAGCGGTCGGAATCATTCCTCAAGATCACGCACTACGGTTTAGAAGCTGAATTCCCGCTCATCTTCATCAATTGATCGAGTTTCTGAGCCGCGGGGTTCGGCGAATTGGTTTTTGATTGCGATCTGATTTCCGGCCCATACGCGCGGTCGATCACGATAAATGACAGGCAGATGAGTAAAGCCGCCACGCCAAGCATTGCCCCGGCAACTCCATGGGCAGAGCGAGCGCCGAGCATTCCCAATACGATCGCTAACACCACGACCGGTAGAAAGAACCACAGCCCGAAGACGGGCAGCGACACTGCCAAGCTTTGAATGCCGAGGTATGCCGCGATGGGGACGCAGATCGCACCCAGAACAATGGCCGCATATGCCAGGCCGGTGTGCGTGGGAATGGACGGTTCGGTGGAAGTTGGTGACGGTTCGATCATGGGGGGGATTGTACCCTGATCATTCATGCCGCAAGGCTTCGATGGGATTCATTCTCGCAGCCATGATTGCCGGGTAGAGCCCGAATCCAATCCCGATCAATCCACTGATGGCGAAGCTTCCCACAACGGACCACGTTGTGATACTGGTCGGGTAATTCTGCTCGCTGAACTTCTGCACCACCCACGGCAACGCCTTGGCGAAGCCGGTGCCGATGCCAATTCCGATCAACCCACCCGTCAAACTGATGACCGTTGTTTCGATCAGGAACTGTAACGTGATGTGCTTGCGCTTTGCGCCCAACGCGCGGCGAATTCCAATCTCGCGAGTTCGTTCCGTCACCGAAGCCAGCATGATATTCATGATGCCAATGCCGCCGACCACCAGCGCGAAGCTGGCGATACCGACCATGATAAAATTGAACATCCGTTCCTGTGCTTCGGCGGCACGCAGAATCTGGATCGGCGCTTTGACCTCGAAATCGACCGGGCCTTTATGAAACATGGCGACCGTATTTTCAGCAACCGAGGCGACCGCTTCCACATCTTCCACTTCTCGAACCTGAATCCAGACTTCCGTCAGCTCGATAATTTTTCGTTCGAAGCTGCCGGCCTGTATCCGAAAGATTGCGTCGCCGAATGCGGTCTGGGCGACGGGCAGCGGGAAGTAGACATCTTCGTCGAGATCGCGCCCAACCATCGCCTGCCCTTCACCGCGCAGGCCCGTGGGATCAAGGACACCCACCACCGTGCAGATCACTGTGCTTCGACCGGAAGTGCCAATCTGGATCTCCGCCCCGAGAGGATCCTGAAACGGAAATAACTGCTTGGCGACGGTTGCGCCGATCACGCAGACAGTCGCGCCGCCGTCGTAATCGATCCCGGTAAAATACCGCCCGCGTGCAAGAGGAAGATTGATCACGTCGAAAGCTTCGGGAGATGTTCCGATGGCGTTGGCGGTGGCGCGCAAACCACCGTGCGTTATTTTTTGCTCGAAATCCTTCATCGGCACAATCTTCGCGAGCTTCGGAAGCGTCTTCAGTCGGTCAAGGTCCGTGCGATGTAATCCGTACGAGAGCACACGGCTGGTACGACCGGTCGCCTCCGTGCTTTCGGCGGGGCGAATGGACCGAACCAGCAGATTCTTCGCGCCCAACTGTCGAAGCTGTGCCAAAGCGGCTTGTTTGGTCCCTTCACCGATCGCCACCATGATGATCACGGCGGCTACCCCAAAGATAATCCCCATCGCCGTCAGCAAACTGCGAAGTTTGTGAAGGTACAGGTTCTTTAAACCCAGACGGAAAGTTTCAAGAAGGAAATTTAGCATGTTGGCGGTTGTCAGTTGTCAGTTGTTTAGTAGTCTATTGGTTGAGGTCCGTTGTGAATCGAAAGGAAACGGGCGGACGGTCGCTAATTCGCAACTGACCACTGACCACTGACAACGGATAAACAACAATGCAAGACTCCCTGTTTACGAAAATGATCAACCGGCAGATCCCGGCGAAGATCGCCTTTGAAGATGAGCAATACTTTGTGATCCACGATATTCAGCCCCAGGCGCCGGCGCATGTTTTGGTGATCCCTAAAAAGCAGATCGGGACTTTGAATGACCTACAGCCTGCGGATGCCGAGTTGGTGGGTGGGATGTTCCTGATAGCCAAGAAGGTGATGGCCGAGTTGGGTTATCAGGATTATCGGACCGTTTTTAACTGCGGGAAAGGGGCACAGCAGTCGGTATTTCACCTGCATCTGCATGTGCTGGCGGGGCGGGCATTTACGTGGCCGCCGGGATAAATCATTCCGGAGGTTGGTTCCGCATCCAAAAAAAGAAGACACTGGCTGTTAGGCACAGTGTCTTCCGGAGGGGAGAAAATGCGCCGTTAGCGCGAATATTTCTGGGGAGGCAAGCTTTCTGAATGTCGGGAGAACCCTGAAGTCGGGCTCCCACGTTACGAATGTGTTCTTAACTATGAACTGGAATCGGCCGACCGGTTGGAAAAACTAAAGCAAATTTGTCGAATTAGGGATTGTCGCGAAGTGCGTTGACCGCGAACTGCAGCTTGGCCGTTGCCGCTTCGAGGGCATCGCGGGACGTGGAGGAACGATCAAATTCTACGGCCGGGCCGAAGCGCAGCGTGGCGATCTGACGATGGGAAAACGCCTGAACCATATCGGAAATGCCTTGCTGGGTTCCATGAAGAAACGCCGGAAAAACCGGCACATTTAGCTTGATGGCCAACTGCGCCACACCGGTTTGAAACGGAAGAAGTTGGCCCTTGACGGTCGAGATGCGTCCTTCCGGAAACACTCCCAGGAGTCGACCATCCTGCAATGCGCGCAACGCCGATCGCATGGCTGCGGTATCGCGCGAGCCACGGTCCACGGGGATCGCCTCCAGCAATTTAAAGAACGGTTTGAGCGGACGGATTTCGTAATATTCCTTGGCCATCATCCAGACGATGACCCGCTTGCAGACGGATTGGATCAACAGCGGATCAAGCCCGCTCGTGTGATTGCAAATCAGAATGGCCGGGCCTTTGGCGGGGAGCCGGGGCGGGGTGAAGACGGTAAGGTTGTGATACGCGCGCGCGAACAGAACGTCGGCTACTTTCAGGGCGCGGATGGAGAGTCTTTTCTCGGGGTGCGGATCGTAATGTATCGCGTGTTTTCGCTCGGGCATAGCGCGTGTTGCGTGGAATCGGCTAAGCCGCAAGCGGTCGCTTGCGGCTTAGCCATGTTCTAACTCTTATGCGGATCAACTAAAGGAAACCCTACCTCTGGTTCATCGATCCGCGCCGGATCAAGATGCGGCGCGAAATAATGAATCAGTCCCAGCGCGATCAAATATGCGAAAGCTGCGGCGCTGAACGGGATCGTGTAATTACCGTGAGTCCACTCCAGAATATAACCGGTGGAAATGCTCATGATTGTCGCGCCATAGTAACCGGCACTCCCTCCCATTCCCGCGACAGAGCCGACCGCGCGCCTCGGGAACATATCGGAAACGAGCGTGTATTGGTTGGCCGAAAAACCCTGGTGAGCCGCCATCGCTGTGCCGATCAGAATGACCGCGGACCAGACATGGGTGACCATCGGCGCCGCCATGACTGGCACGACGAGTACCGCGCAGATCAGCAGTGCGGTCTTGCGCGAGCGGTTCAGAGTGTGTCCTCGCTTGATCATTGCCGAAGAAAGCCATCCGCCCCCGATACTGCCGACATCCGCCAGCAGATAGATCACAACGACTTTAAATCCAACGCTTTTGAGATCGAGCTTAAACCGATCCTGGAGAAAAAGCGCGGAGAAGAAGATCAAAAACGCCCAGACCGAATCGGTGATAAACTTGCTGGCTACAAACGCCCAGGTTTGCGGAAACGGCCAAAGCGATGCCCAAGATATCTTGGTTGTCGGTTCCGCCGGATCACTCTGAATGTGGGCGAGTTCCGCCGGAGAAACGCTCTTGTGAAGCTCGGGTCGGCGGTAAAGCGGAATCCACGCAACCAGAAACAGCAGGCCCGCTGCGCCCGTAATCATGAAGGCGGCGTTCAATCCATAATTCCCCACGATCCAGGGTACGACGATCGGAACGACCAGCGCGCCGAGATTGCTGCCGGCGTTGACGATTCCCATGCCGAGGGCGCGCTCGCGCTTGGGCAACCATTCGGCCATGACTTTCGTGGCCGCCGGGTAGGCGGGTGATTCACTGACGCCCAGAAACGCGCGTGCCACGCCAAAGCCGAATGCCGATCGCGCCAACGCATGCGCCATCGATGCCACGCTCCACGCTGCCAAGGCGATGGCGTAACCGAGGCGCGTGCCGATTCGATCGAGCCATCCACCGGCAGCCAGCTGGCCGGTTGCATAGCAAAGGCTGAAGGTCGCCGTGATCCAGCCGTATTGGCTTTTACTGATATGGTATTGAACCTGAACATCATGGGCGACAAGGCTCAACACTTGCCGATCGACATAGTTGAGCGTCGTACCAAAGAAGATCAGTGCGCAGATTACCCACCGAAAGTTCCCGACCTTCGGTTTAGCGGATGATTCAAATTCCAGCGGCAGCGTGGCATGGTCGGTCGGCATAAAAAACGATTGAACCGGAAAACATCCGCAAACGCAAAAAATAGCGTTACCGATTTGCCATCATGTAGATTCCGATCAGCACCGCGATGATCGTCAGCACCAGCAGCGTGATCTTCATCGCACTGTAAGGCCGTTCACCTTGCACCTGTCCGTTGCGGGCGTTGACCAGAAATCGGAAGGTTCGGTTCTGGAATTGATATGCGCTGATCCACACCGGAAGCAATAGGTGTTTGAAGGTGATTTGATCGTATTGGGTGCTGAGTGAATTAATGCGCTGGTGATCGCCGCCGATATCGCGACACACGGTTTGGCGGATCGCGCCATCCATGATTCCCTTGGCGCGTTCGAAGCCATCGGACAAACCGACCTGGTAGCTTTCGGCCACGAAACCACTGAGGTATTCATCGTTGTATGGCACGAGCGCGGGAAGATCCCATGGCTCGAGATGATCGAGGCACTTGCGGGGAAGGGTTTCGGTGGCCATCACGAGCACGTCGTCGAAGGCGTTGCTCACGCGTCCACTGACCGGCCACCAGCGGGTTCGTTGAACCTGCCGGGTGCGGGTGACGGAGTTGCCGTTGGCGTCGGTTTCGGTGTAGGTTTCGGTTTCCCAATAGTCGTCGCCGCGCTCACCGGAGTAATTGGATTCGGTTTGTGAATCGTAGGTCCACGCAGGAACGTAAGCCCCTTTGATGGCGGCCCGCTCGGCATCTCGCTTGATCGCGGTGGGGGCAAACCAAAGCCCCGCGACCCACTGGCGGAACATTTCGCCAGCTTCATTTGGCTTGATCTTGAACGGTAGCACACCCGCCGGACGAATCGCCTTCTTCGACGATCCGGTCGCGATAATGCCGCTTCCACAAAAGGGGCAAACGCTGGAAGTAATATTCGGCGGCAAGGTGGTTTCGGCAGCGCAGCAGGTGCATTTGACGGTAATCAAATCCTGCACTGAATCGCTGGTGGGGAGTTGATGGAGATAGGTCAGGTAGTCCAGTTCACGGATCGTATCCGGCGATGTGGGAACTTCGTTTTGGACGCCGCAGTAGGGGCATTTGAGCGAGTCGGTACCCGGCGCAAATTGTAGATTCGCCCCACACTGTTTGCAGGGGAATTGGCGCTGGGCTGGAGGCGAAGTGGTTGGCATGGATCAATTCTAAACGTCCTTGTCGAGTACGGCCAGACATAGTTGCCCGACCACCGAGCAAAGCAGGATATCGCTGCCGTTGGTCACTCGCCATCGCGCGACCAACGGCAGATGCACCTGCCGCAACAGCGTGATGCAGGCGTTAGTATCGGGAAGGAACTTCATGCCAATGGCAGCCGTTCTTCAAAGTCCCCTTGGGGTGACCGCTCGATGTGAGGCATCGATCCGGCCACCTTCTCGAAGAAGTCGATAGGCCACCCGTTACCATCCACTTGAGCCTGCGCTGGCGGAATTAAACGGATGATCACGGTCACGTCCACGTCGGCAACACCAACATCCAACTCTAGCTGAAGCATTCCATCTTGCGTGGTATGGGCCCGAGTTTCCATCACATCTGGGGGTGACATAGAGTGATTGTGCTGCGGCGAAAGGTAATTGGGAATTGAGCGTTAGCTGCTCATGCTGCCTATTCAGAAAAACAGGGTCACAATAGGCCACCACCGTTTCGAAGCACATCATCCCTGCGTTGGCAACGGTGGTGGTACGTTGTCGAACAGCGATTTGAGTTCCGGCACGGCGCCGGCAGCCGTCCACGCCGCCATGCCTTGTTTCCAGACGAGCGTATCGCGCGTCACTTGTCCGGCGGCGACTTTCTCCGTCAAGGCAGCGACTTCAAACGGCCCGGCCTGCTGACCACTTAACGACGCGAAAAAGCTGACGGCCTTCGGTAGCGGCGGAGGAGCGGCTGCCGATGAGGACGAGGGTTGATTTTGAGGATTCATTCCAGCGGCCATGCCGGCAGCCATCTGGTTGCCCAGGTTGATCCCCATTGCCATTCCTGCGGCGCTACCGGCTAAACCGCCCGGGTTTCTTGCGGCATCGGGGATCGCTTCGGCGGTTTGATACTGCGTGTATGCCTGGAGATTGCCGATGACGCCCATGCTCGTGCGTTTGTCCATCGCCGCTTCCACCTCCGGCGGAAGGGAGATGTTTTCGACGAACAGATTCACCAGCGTCAACCCGTATGGCTGGAAGTCGGAGGCCATCTTCGTGGCGATTAGCTGCCCGAGCTGTTCGTAGTTACCTGCCAGATCGAGTGCGGGGATTTTGCTCTGACCGAGTGCATCGGCGAACCGCGACGAAACCATATCGCGGAGCTGTTCATCCAACTCTTCCAACGTGAATCTTGCGCCGGTTCCCGCGATTTGCTTCACAAACGTGGCGGCGTCGCTGATGCGAATTGAATAGTTGCCGAACGCGCGCAGGCGAACCATTCCGAATTCGGCATCGCGCAACATGATCGGGTTTTTCGTGCCGAATTTTCGGTCGGAGAACACGCGCGTCGAGACAAAATAAACTTCGGCCTTGAACGGGCTGCTGAAGCCGTATTTCCATCCTTTGAGATTTGCGAGGATCGGCATGTTCTGCGTTTGCAGCGTGATCGTGCCGGGATGGAAGACATCGGCTAACTGCCCTTCATTCACGAAGGCCGCCATCTGCGATTCGCGAACGATGAGCTTCGCGCCGTTTTTAATCTCGTTTTCGCGCCGCGGAAAGCGCCAGACCATTGTGTCCTTGGTGTCATCGTTCCACTCGATGATGTCGATCAACTGACCTTTAATGGCATCCCAAATTCCCATGGCATTCTCCTTCGAATAATTTGTTAATGGGAAAGATACCAAAGGGCAGGCGGTGGAGGGAAGATGACGGGGATTATAAAGTGTTGCAAATTTCAGAATTCACCGGGCGGCGATGGTTCTGAAAAAACCTTCGATTGCCGTGCATAGCCCCCGGAATGGAGCCTGTCGATTTATCCACCCCTTGCATATAAAGCAATTTCGTGCTAAAGTATCGCCATTGGGGCTGGATAAGTTTGGATGACCTG
>JBBRMF010000056.1:0-23240 GCA_038230975.1 Tepidisphaerales bacterium | reverse complement strand
GGAGTACCCCATGACCGAACCCCAACGCCCCTTATCCCCCAAGAACGCCCCTGATCCGTCGCGAACGTATGAACGTTCCCGCCCCGAAGATGAAGCCGGCATGGGTCGCCTGGATAGTGATCGGCCAGTTCCGTCCGATCACCCGGATCACATGAAAGATGCGGTCAGCAACACCCAACCACCCCGACAACTGAATGCCCAGGATGGCATCGTCAACGAGCGCGCAACGGAACCACTCGCCGGGACTGGTGAAATGCCCGCTCCGGAACCGGTGGATCATTCGATGTTAGACGAAGAGCCAGATGGTTGGGATTTGGCACCCATGGACATCAAGGATCCAAAAAATAAGCGCCACCCGCGAATCGAAGGCAAGGGCGGAACGCCCTGATGGCCTTTCAAATGACCGTGCCGATCACTTTGCCTTCAAATACGATATTCCCGTCGACAATCCCCTGACAGGCGCAGCAAATTCGGCGATGTCGCTCCCACAGCTTGGTTCCGAGCATATACATTCTGGACCCGGGTGTGACTGTGGCGCGAAATTTGACTTCTTCAACCCCGCCGAAACCCACAAACCCTTTCCAACCGCTGACAAAGTGCGTAAAGAACGACGCCATCTGAGCCGCCGTTTCGATCATGATGACACCCGGCAGGATTGGCCGGCCGGGAATGTGCCCTTCCACCCAAAATTCATCGGCGCGCACGTCCTTGTAACCTATGATTCGGTTCGTCGTCACATCCATATGAACGATGCCATTCAGATGTTCCATCGCCCCTCTTTGCGGATTGATTTTGCGAATGGCGTCCTGATCGTACTGGACCTGAGTCAAGTCGATGGCTGAGAGATCGAAAAGCATTTGAGGAGGCATGGGAATCGGCCGGTCTGTTCAGGGTTGGAGCGACGAAATCAACGGGCAGAGGCAAGAAAAGCCAGAGGCCGGAAATCCGGGCCTCTGGCATTCAGCTCATGACCGACGTCAATCGGCGGTAAAGCCAGCACTTGCAGAAACAAGTTCTACTAAGCAGGCTCGGCTTCACGGCCTTCCAGGATTTTTTTACGCACATCCTGGGCGGCGGATTTAATATCCTGCATTTTTTTGCGGACGCGCGTCCCGGCCGCCTTATTGCCACCGATGGCCTTGTTCACGTCGTCTTCCGCTTCGGTCACAAGGCGCTTCAACGTCTCAAATTCCAGCATGGCAACCTCCTTCAAGGTCTATTCGCGTTAAGATCCGACAAAGTCGATTTACGAGCGAAAAACTGTACTTCCCACCGGCAAGAGTGTCAATGTGGGAGAAGGCACGCGATTATTCATCCGGCCCGATCATCCCCTGTTCCCTCATTTTCTGTTTCAGTTTCGCCAGTTTGTCCGGATCGACTGCAGCCGGCCGTTTCTTAGGTGGAATGACCGGCATGCCAATAAACTCCGCCGGTGTACCGGGCGGTGGGCCATCCATCGGCACGGCTAGCTTCGCCAGGGGAATCTCTGCCGTTGGAATTTCCTGCACCGCAGCGATCGGCTCCGCTTTGGGTTTCACGGTTCCAAACCCGCGAACGGGTTCATGGTGTGGCACCGGCGTAGGTCGGCCCGCGATGACCTTGGCTGGAAAGAGCCATACTGCGAACGGCATGCAGATGAGCAGCAGCAGCTTATTCCACCAGCCGTTATCGACCGCTTCAGCCGTCTGCTCGAACCAGCGCAGCAGCGTCAACATCACGAAGATGCCGCCCGCAAGCAAAAACAGCCAGATAAAGCAGCCTGACACGGCAAACCTCAGATGGGACGGCGGTGCAGAAGCAACACGGCGGCGATGATCAAGCTCACTACGCTCAGTACGATGCCCGTCCAAGCCAACCGCTGGCCCAACTTCGGTGCAGCCGGGTCCGATGAAGTGGCGCGAAGTTGTCGCAATGCGATCACGCCCAGGACGATGCTTAATATGCCGAAGATCAACAGCGCGCCAAATTCGATCAAGCTAAAAATTCCGAGAACCAAAGACGCGATCGCCAGCGGATGGCGATGGCGAACCCACTCGCCCCACGCGATTGCCCGCTCATCGTCTTTTACCGTTGGACGTCCAAAAAGAGCCATATGGCGAATGGTAGGGGCAAGCGACGGCAGGTCAACCGGAACAAAACGCAGTCGGCGACCGGATCATCAACCCCGATACACTATTTTGCGCAATTGATCCTCAGCGCGATTCGACTAATCTTCCGGCAGCAATGAGCACGGGCCCGATTCGAATTCTTCATTTAGTCGACTTTTCCGCGGGATTTCAAACCCGGCGCGGTGCCACGTCGCTTGCCCGCGACCTCGGAACAGGGTTTGACGTGCAAACGCGAACGATCGGTGAAGCCGGCGATTACTCCAATCTTTGCGCCGTCTTAACGCGTTTGCGCCGCGAAGTCGCGGGAACTTACGATGTGATTCATGCCTGGGGGGGCCGGGCGCTCGCCGCAGCCCTCACGCTGCGCGGGCCAATCGTTCACACGATGAGTGATTCGCCTTCCGCAAAAACGATCGGCTGGTTGCGTGCCGCAATGGTCTACAGCCCCTTGCAGGTCGTATGCCCCACTGCCACACTTCGCCGAACCTGCGTCGAGCGCGGAATCCCGCTGGACCGTTGCCATCTGATTCGCCCCGGTGTTGAGTTCGCCAAGATCCGTCGCCGTCGTGACTCCACTTTACGCTCTGCGCTGGGTTTTGGTGAGAATGATCGCGTCATGCTGTTGGCTGGCGAATCAACGCGCGCCGCCGGCCATCAATCGGCACTCTGGGCGGCGGCGATTTTACATGTGCTCAATCCAAAATTTCGTGTTTTAGTGTGGGGGCCCGGAAATGAAATTCCCAACCTGATCCATTTCGCCAACGGCCAGAACAGCCCGAATCTTTTGCGCGTCGCCGAGCATCAGCTCGGCCGAAAAATGGAGTATGAGGAGTTGCTCCCGGCTTCCGATCTGATTCTGGTCACACCGCGCGGACCCGTGGCGACACTGCCGATTTCCATCGCCATGGCCGCCGCCCTGCCGATCGTGGCCACCGTCTCGTACACGGTCGGCGAACTACTGGAAGACCGCCATACCGCACTGCTGGCCGCACCCGGCGCTCCCCGAGCCCTTGCCCGGCGAGTGCTCGACCTTGAGGGAGACCCCAACCTGCAATGGTCTTTGTCAGATATGGCTCGAACCGAAGCGTACGAATTTTTCGCCCACACGCGCTTCGTCAACCAATATCGCGGCGTTTATCGACAGCTAGCCGAAGGCGGAAAAGTAGAAGTCCCCGAAATCGCTCCCGGCGCCGGAATGCGATTCCACGGACGCGGATAGCGTCCGCCGCTCGCCGGCTTAGCCTCCCCCTTCATCAAATCCGCCCTCGATAAGAAATCGTCTCCCCCACCTTCCGAAATCCGCAGCGTTGATACAACTCAATCGCTGAACTATTTTCCGGTAAAACCCCCACAAAAATATGCTTGAACAAAGACCGCGCGCAAATCTCCAGCGCCCGGCTCATCAGCGTACGGCCAATTCCCTGTCGACGATGCGCATCGGCCACATAAAGATCCTGAATCGCCCCGATTTCCCCGGCCGATAGCACCGCCATATATCCCAAGGCCACACCGCCGCGAAGCGCCAGGAGCGCATCGGTGTGTGAATCATCCAGATGCAGCACTTTCGCTTCGGCCAACTGTGCTGCGTTACCGCGGTCGGCAGATTCCTCGGCTAAAACTCGGACGTGCTTGAAACTTGCCCGCGCCGGAATGATCTTCAGATCCGTCAACTCGAGAATCGGCGCCGTCGGATAACTTTTCAAGTACATGACGTCGGCCTGCTGAGGCGTATAATCCATCGACGTCAAATATTCTGCCAATGGCCGCGTGGACGCCAAAGGCAACGCAGGGTTCATCTCCCACAACCAGCAGTGAGTACCGATCCCCTTAAAGTGGGACGCCGCTTCCGCCACGGCTTGCTCCGGTGAAACGCCATCCGGCAAAGCCGCATCAATCACCCGATTGGCCTCGAAAATATCTGCGAGCTCCGGATTGCTCAGGGCCGTGCCCACATCTAGTGCCGTCTCTTCACCGAGATGTCGGGCCCAGTGAAGCTGGGCACGAGCGTAATACCGCAACAGATCGCTGGTCGTGGGATCTGAATGAGCTTGTAAGATTGGAAGTGACATAGGAGTTGCAGCTAACGAATGAAACCAAGAGCCTCGCACGAAGTAAGAGTTCCCACTCTAGAGAACTCACGACTTCTTCGACGCAAAATCCTTCATAAACTGCGCCAGCGCCTCGCAACCCTGCACCGGCATCGCATTGTAAATACTCGCCCGAATCCCACCGACCGTGCGGTATCCCTTCAATCCAACCATCTCGTTTTTCGCCGCCGTCTTGATGAACTCTTCCGTCAGTTCCTCGCTCGGCAACCGATACGTCAAATTCATATGCGACCGCTGCTCTTTTACAGAGACTGTCCCCTTATAAAAGCCATTGCTCTGATCAATCGTGTCGTAGATCAGCGCGGCCTTGGTGGCATTCCGCTTCTCCATCGCATCCAACCCACCCTGGGCATCGAGCCATCGGAAAATTTCCAGCAGAATGTACACGCCAAACGTCGGTGGCGTGTTGATCATCGATTTATTCTCGGCCTGATCCTTGAAGCTCCACAACTTGCTCGGTGTCTTCTTCTGCTTCGGGTACATGTCCTTGCGAACGATCACAAGCACAACACCAGACGGCCCCAAATTCTTCTGAGCGCCGCCATAGATCATCGCGCAATCACCCACCGGATGCGGGCGAGACATAAACTCGCTGCTGGCATCCACGATCAAATTCGGATGTTTCGGCAACGTCGGTAGCCGATGCCCATGCACCGTCTCATTCGAGCAGAGGTGAAAATAATCCGCCTCGGACGACATTTTCCATTCGCTCGCCGGTGTCGAATGATCGAAATTGCTCGCCTCGCTATTCGCGACGACATTCACTTTGCCCAGATCTTTCGCGCCCGCCGCAGCCTTCTTGCTCCATTCACCGCTGACCAGATAGTCCGCATTGGTGTGTAGGAAATTCATCGGAATCAGTGTGAAGAACGCCGTGGCTCCACCTTGCAAAAACAGCACATCATGCGAATCGGTGATTCCGAGCAATTGCTTGCAACGGGTGATCGCCTCATCATTGACGGCTTCAAATTCTTTCCCGCGATGGCTCACCTCGGCAATGCCAAAACCCTTGCCTTGATAATCCAAAAGCGCTGCTGCGGACTTTTCCAAAACCTCCGTGGGCAGCATCGCCGGACCGGCACTGAAATTAAAAATGCGATGGGACATTACGCTTCCTTCCATTGTTTCTTTAAAAATTGAAGAATCCTCGGACCCGCGGCGTCGATATCCGTAAACGTCGGCGACTCCATACTGATCGGGCCATTGTAGCCCCCCTGTTTGAGCACGTTGAAAAAAGGTCGATAATCGTGCCTGCCACTCTCCCCCGGCGGAACGCGACCTTCCGTATCTGCAAGATGCACATGCCGAATCCACGGCATCGCCTCATGAAGGGAACTCAGCGGTTCGTTTTCCAGCCAAAAATGAAAGCTGTCGACCAGACACTGATAATTCGGGTGGTTCACTTCCTTGACATACGTCATTGCCTCATCAATCGAGTTGACGATGTTACATTCGCCTCTTTGCAGGTGTTCGGCCACGATCAACACATCGTGCGTCGCGGCAAACGCGCAACTCATGCGAATAAAATCGAGCAATTGCTCTCGCGCCAAACCTCGATCAAACCCGGCCGGAACCATTCTCGCCGCGCCGCTGCCCAGCACGATCGTTCTGATCCCCACCTTCGCCGCGCGGGGAATGACACGGCTCATGTATTGTTTCAACTGAGCAGGATTTGCATCCGGCCCAACCAACTTCATCGCCGCCGGCACCAGACTATTAGCCGCAATCACCGGCAACGGCGAAGATCGAACCCTCTCCAACCCATGCCATTCCGAATCCGCCAGATGGCCTTGCAAAGTAGGTTGAACGAATTCTTCAACGTAGTCCCACCCGGCGCGCTTCACGCTCGCCGCATTTTCAACGGAGGTGCAGATGCCAAATTGAACGCCGTCGGATTCCATCATGGACCGGGAATCATAGGGCAAGGCAACACAACCTCGCAAGCCGATGGTTCCCTTCGGTCCCCTCCGGGTGTGTGACAGTTCCGGCGTACCCGATTTCTCCCTCTCCCGGTACTCCGGGGGAGGGTTGGGGTGGGGGAAATCCGCTGAACCACGTCAATTTATCGAAAAAGACCCCCACCTTTCCCTCCCCCGGAGTACCAGGAGAGGGGATAATACCCGCCGATCTTGTCACGCACCCGTCCCCTCCCCCCATGTACTCATCCTGCCTTCTTCTTCGTCGAAATGATCAGTCACGGTTCCAACATGACTTCAACTTGTACACAATTAATGACGTCATCTTTGCGTTTCCACCTTTGATGTTCATGGAAACCGACAGGTCTTTACTCTTTGGAATAAACGGCATCGGCATGTAGGTCAGCCCGTCGCTGGCAAAGACTTCCAACTCGGTCCGATCGACGTAAGCAATAATGCGTTGCTTGCCGCTCACCAAAGGTGCCGGAGCATGGACGCCGTTGACGATCAATTCCTGCTTCTTCGCATCGTAGATAATCTTCGCCCCACGCAGATTGAACTCGACCGTTTCGGCTTCACCCGGTTCAAACTCCGCGCGAAGTTCCATGAGTTCGCTGCCGACCTCTCCCATCTGGATTGTCCCATCACGCAACGATTCAAGTTCTTTCACCGGTTCTCGGCAAAGCCGTACCCCCTCGGGCGTGGTGCGTAAGGTGAGTTCACTCGGGAAACTCTGTAACTGGTTAAACGACATCCCCGGTGAAGGAGCCTGGCACCATCCGATCTGGATCCGCCGACCGTCCGGCATATCACTGAAGGTTTGCGCGGCGTAGTATCCGAGACCACGAACACCCGGAAGCTTTACGGCCTCTGGTTTGAACGTCGTTCCATCAAAACTACCGATCGCATACTCATTATTTGCGGCCGTCAGAACCCACTTCTTGTTTGAAGCATTTCCATCGACCGGCAACTCAAAGAAGTCGGGGCACTCAAACAAAAAGTGGTCGCCGTTTTTCCCACCGTCGATCGTGCTTGCCAAACTCCAGTCGCGCAAGTTGGGCGACATGAAGAAATGAATCGTATGAACTTTGTTCAATTCAACGTAGAACACCATCACCCATTTCTTGGAGGGCTCATGCCAAAATACTTTCGGATCGCGATTGCCACCGGTGATTTGCTTGACGATCGGATTGCCGCTGAACTTTGTAAAGTTGCGTCCGTCCGTGCTCCAGGCCATACACTGAACGGTAGGGTTTCCGGCGGCCGTATAAATCAGAACTAACGGTGGCTTTCCATCCTTGCCAAAACCGCTTGTGTTTTTCCAATCCACCACCGCACTGCCGCTGAACATTGGGCCAAAACTGTCCGGATAAAGCGCTTCACCCAACTCCTGCCAGTGCACAAGGTCCTGGCTTACCGCGTGTCCCCAGTGCATATTGCCCCAGTTCCAGCCATACGGATTGTGCTGAAAAAACAGATGATATTCACCGTTGTAAAAGACAAGCCCGTTCGGATCATTGAGCCAACCTCGCTTGGCGGAAAAATGAAGCTGCGGTCGCAATGCTTCCCGGTATAGATTCTCTGAATCAAGCGGCGTATCGGATTGTCGAAGCGCATTGAACGCCTTCGAGTCGGCGGGCAAAACATCCGCCATCACACTCAGCTTTTTCCCAACCCATTCACTGACATCCAACGGTGCCCACCAGTCGGCATCCGTATCGGCCAGTTCAATATCAAATCGCCTTACCACCGCGCCATCGAGCGACACCGTTACCACTCGACTTTTCGCGCCAGTCTTCACCGGAAAATAAAGCAGCTTCTTTTCTACGACAATTTCCCGCATGACATTCCTGACCGTCTGCACGGGCTTGGCGGCCAGCGGAATAGAACCGCGATCATCGCTCTGCACGATCTGATCGACGTTGATATGGCCCCAGCCACCCTTGCGCTCGTCGACGATCACGATCGTGGCATCGCGACCTGCGAACTCGCTCACATCCCAGGCCGCCGGCGAGAGCTTTTCACTTCCCCCGGACACCGTATTCGGCCCCGTCGCCGTACGCACAGTTTTTCCATCGACGCGAAGATTCATGCAGGTTTCATCCGGCCAGCCACCGGCGCCAATCAGGAACGTGATGAACTTCCGCTCGATCTTAAAAGACGGCGAAGTCAGCGTACCCGTGGCGTCGTCACCCCCGTTAAAGGAATTCGCAAGTCCTTTGCCCGCGAATCCTTCCACGTCCATTTGTCCCGGCAGCTTTCCGTGAGCTGGACCGCTCCCAAATGCCGTGCCTGTAACCTTCCATGCGCTGTAATCGGAGCCTTCAAAGTCTGCGATGACAATCGGCTCGGCAGCGCGCGCCGCCATCGCAAACACGGCTGCCATCAGCAGGAATGATATTTTTTTCATGGTCGAATCTCTCAGATTTGCATGCAAGCCGTTTATTATTTACCGGGTTTCACCGTCGACAAATCCACCGAGTCGGCAGTGGGTTTATCGTGAGTTACCCAGGTGTTTGAACCGGGGTCGAGCGGATTGTTCAGATAGAGTCGCCGCTGCTCATCGGCGTTAAAGGGGCGGGCCCCTTTTCGACCGAAGACGCTAAGCTGGTGGCCGGATTCATCAACGGCACGATCGCGATCCAGACCTTTGCTGAGGGCGATTGCCGGACCTTGCGTGGGAAATTCCGCGATGAGTTTCGGGACCGGCAACGGACTGAATCCCTGGAAACCCGGTGTGGCATCACTGGTCAGTTGCAGCACGCGCAGGCCATTGCGGCCATCGGCAATATAGGCAAACAGAGAGTTGTTGGTCATCCCAACCCGAACAGCCGTGGCGTCATTAATCTTGCCATTTGAAGTGAAGCCCATCGCCTTGCGGGAACGTTGATCGGCGGGCAATCGAAGTTCGGCAAAATTCAACGGCGCACGGCTGATTTGCTCCGGGCGCAGTGCTTCGGGGTTCTCCAGATCGACGACAATCAGCCCATCACGGCCGGCGGCGACATACCCAAACGTTCGACACAGGTAGATGTCGCGCGCATCGGGGATTTTCAACATCGCCTCGGGAACCAGCTTCGGATTCGAAGGGTCCGTGGCATCCAGCACTTTTAATCCATCGGCATCACACACAAACGCGTACCGAAACTGCACCGCCACTTTTCGCGGCTTATTCAAAACACCGGCGCCAAGCACTTTGGTCACGCGCGGATGTAACGGATCATCCAGATCGACCACCACCAGCCCGGCATTGGAACTGATATAGGCGTAATGGCCGTTCAAGGTCATTGAGCGAGCCCCGGTCAACAAACCACTCGGGTTGTAGGTCAATGCCCGCTCGAGGAAATTGTTGTTCGCGTCGCCGTCGAGAAGCGTGGCAACCCCAACGTTATTTTCCCTGGCAGCGCGCGTCCCCGGCCGATTCCCAATGACGACCAGGCCCTCCTCCCGGTCGGTCACATACAGGAATGCATAAAGCAAATGCGCGCGGCCTTCTTCATTTTCCTTCAAATGATCGCGCGTCGGATCAATCGCCAATGTCGATGGAGAACAAACGCTCGTGGCAAACTTCGTGCGGACAAACAGCCGTTGACCCAGCGGAGACAC
This sequence comes from Tepidisphaerales bacterium, assembly GCA_038230975.1. GTDB lineage: Bacteria > Planctomycetota > Phycisphaerae > Tepidisphaerales > Tepidisphaeraceae > JANXVV01. The sequence continues at coordinate 13,502 of JBBRMF010000056.1, read as the reverse complement.
CGGCGCGGTGACAATGCGTTCGCTGAACCCTTTGTTGTCGATGTTGGCCACGTCGTAGGCGATGAAACCATCGGAACCGCAGGCGGCATACAGATACTCGCCGCGCAGTTGCAGATCGTAAACCGTTCCTGCATGTTCGTGCGCTTCGGTCAGTTTCAATCCTCGATCCTGATGCGTTTTAAACCAGTCTGGGTAGGCGAGACTGTGAAGGGTGGAACCAATCACCGCCTGGGGTTCATCGCGCTCCGTAACAGCAACCGCCTGCAGGCCTTCCCCTTCCTCGGCCACATAGGCAAATCGCCCCATGAAGTTCACGGCGTTGGTCCCCTGTAACAGGGTCTGAGCCATGATCGCATTGTTATCCTTCGCCGCCGACAGATGGCAATCCGAACATTGCCGCGTTTCGCGCGAGCGGACTGTATGCGGGAAATAAGGACTGAATGATGTCCCGGCGAATCCCTCGGCCGAGATCGTCTGCTGCTGCGTATAGATCCACTGTCGATTCGCATCCTGCGAGCTAACCAGCACTGCGCAGGCACTGCGGATCGGAACCACCTTGTGCTGTTTGACGGATGAATCCACACCCATCATGAAAATATCATCGCGCAGGGTCTGATAGTTGTAATTGGTATAATTGCGCGTTTCGGTCCCCTCGTTATGCAGCATCGGTTTTTTCTGATTGGCCCGCATCGGCAGATGACATCCAAAGCAACTCGTATTCCATGACGTGTGACACGTATAGCAAGCCACCATTGAACTCGGATGCGCCAGGCAGAGCGAATCTTCTGTGAGCTTGCCTTCGGCCAGTTGCTTATCTTCGTCCTCGGTCAAACCATACGAGATTTTCCCTGTCTTTGGTGCCCTTCGAATCGTGTGAGCATAGCGAGCCGCGCGGGCATGTTCCTGCTCTGCCTTGTTTTCGCTTGCGAATAAGCCCGGTGGTGCCTGACGAACCGTGGCTGCGACCTGCTTCACATACCACCCTTTGTTCGGATCGATCGCACTCTTCTGGTAGAGCACCGGAACCTCTCCTTCCGGAACATCCACCGCGATGAATCGGCTCTTGATCAACCCGCGCCGGGCGACGATCTGCCCGGCCGTGGGATTGGCCGCGGCATTGCCGGTAAATGATCTGGCGACCCACGCGTCGATATCCTTCGGCTTCGGGCTCTCTTTTTCCTTCGCCAGAACGGTCAACAGGCGCGCGGGCGCGGTTGCTGTGCCATGACAGTCGATGCAGTCGACCATGATCGCGTTTCGCGTTTCACCGTACAGGTTCCCGTCGCCGTGACTGTCCTGTGAAAAATGGCAATCGACGCACTGCATTCCCTTTTCCAGGTGAATGTCTTTCAGATGAACCGGAGAGGCCTCTGGAGGAGATTTGATCTGCGTGGCCAGGAGGTTCTTCTTCGCCCGTGTCAAGTTCTCTTCATCCGTGAAATCGGCCTTATCCGCCTTGAGCGAAGTAGGTTCAGTGTGAAACGAAACTCCCTCACCGAGACCTTTTCCCAAAGTAGCCGAAGCAACTACCGGTTCCCCGGCAGGATTAAGTAGGTTGCCATGTCGATCCTGCTTGAATACCGCGCGGAAGATCCAGCCATGCCCGTGAAAATCCGCAAACTGAGAGTGTTCCAGCAGAGGATTCAGATTCGTCAGATTCTCCAGAAAATCCTTTCCCGCCCGGAGCCCGGCCTGGCTTAGATCGTTCGGATACAGGTTCGACCAGAGCCCGCGCGCCGCGGCTTGCTCTGGATTGTGCCGGCTGACGGTAGCCTCATCCTCTGTCGTCGGATGCTTCTGAAGCTTGGGGTACATGAACCGGCCATCGGTTTCGTTGTCCCACCAGATATAGCCCAAGTACGAATTCAGCACATTCGTTCCCGGATGCACATGGCAGACGATGCACGTACTGGTCGGCATCGCTTTTTCAAATTGATGGCGGATCGGATGGCCAACTTCGCGCGAAGGCCGCGTCGTACTGTAAAGCGCATCGGTACTGTACGGCCGGGTTGTGCCGCTGGGGTTGACGTTGCGGTCGGCACTAAAGCTCTCCCCACGGTTGCCGTAGTTTGACCACTTATCGCTATGCACGGAACTGCGATCGTTCCCGTATACGACATGGCAGGCGCTGCACCCGCTGGCCCGGAAGTCTCCCGGATGATCATTTGTGCCAAACAAATTGAGCGTGGGATCGAGCAATCGCGTTTTCTGAAGGCCGATGAAAACCGGATCGGTTCGCAGGTCGGTCCCCAATCCACGGACGGACAATTTTACATCCGGCCTCCCCGGCTCATCTTCAGAATCGGGCAGTCCTAGGATGGGTCTCCGCTTGCCCCCATTTTCAAACACCCGAAGGATATTCCCCGGCTGGGAGACTTCCCAGCGCGGCAGCGGTAGTAGCCCGGCGAGCCAACCCTGCGCGCTGGCCTGTGTGGCCGACGGCCGTGAGGCGGGGAGAATCTGCCGTGGAACGCCATCGCTCGAATAACTTTCCCCATAGACGGCCGACTTGCGATTGATCGCACCGTTATTGTAGAGCGCCGCCTCCCAAAGCATCGAACCGTGGGCCATCATGCTTTTTTCCACATGGTCCACGGTCGGATCAGAAGCTTTGTTATGGCAGGCCCCGCAAGCCATCCGCGCGCTCCGAAGATCACCGGGATTCACGAAGCGAATGAAGTTGACGTCTTCCCTGAGCATGGCAGCGCCAGGCGTCAACGCATTCGCCGAAGATTGAAGTCCCGTGCGCGGATCAGTCCATAAATTGGCCAATCGCGGTTGAACGTGATAGGCCTGCTTTGCTTTTACAAAGGTCGCATCCGTGCGCGGAAGTGTGGCGATCGTTGCAAGATCAAATCCCTTGTTGCCTCGCTCGCCTCCATGGCAATCGATACACGAAATTCCGTGATTGTTCCGCGCGTGCATCTCCGTGCTGTCGCTCTGTTCATGGCAAAGAATGCACGATGTGTTCTCGGCTTTAACGTCCTCTGAATCCCGATTCTCCCGGGCCGGTGGGTAACGAAATCCGGACGCCTTCCATTGCTGCGTCGTGGGTGCGCCGCTCGCCGGAAATTCAACCGCCGATGCTTGCGTCGCAGCGGGAACCTCCGCAGTCGCGCCCGTAGATTGAGTCTGCCGGCGATCCTGCTGGCACGAGAAAAAAATCGCGAGTGCCCCTGCCGATAGCAGGAGACTCAACATCAATCGAAGGGTCCGTTTGCGACCGTCAGACATGCAGCACCTTTTTCCGCCATCGGATCCAACATCGAATTAAATTCATGATGAGTCCGGGCTACTGATCAATAAGTTACGGTCAAACCAGTGAATACTGAATAGAGCGTTTGGGAGGTGTAGATATCCTTGAACCCATTCGCCGGCACAAGGGCGGCGGCACCAAAGTTAATGATGACATTGTTGTTCAAGAGCGGCCGATACTGCACACCGACGCTGTAATCAATTCCGATATCGCGCGAGATTTTATTCTGATGAAGCAACAATTGCAGCGGTGCGGTCGTGTCAAACTGAAGATAGCTGATATTGCCCGTCAGACGGAGCTTTGGAGTTACATCCGCATCCACCCCGGCATTGTATAGCAGCAATCCGGGGTTCACGAAGTTGGCCTGCCCTTGATCCTTACTCGTACGTAGATCAGGGACAAAGCTGTTCCGATTCACCAGATTCACCCCTGATCCGGTCAATCGAACCGCTTGCCGCGTAAAGAAGCTGGTGCCTCCGCCGGCGAAATTCGGATTGTCGAAGATGGAATCAAATCCGCGAGCCGTTCCGCTGGTTGGGTCGTGATCGCCGCTCGAGTAGGCGAAACCAAGTCGGTATCTCATCCAATCCCGATCCAGCGAAAGTTCGACCGCCGCGAACTGCGCGTTGATATTGACGCGATGCCCCGCTATCGGGTTAAAACTCTCATTCCCCAGTGCCTGGTAGAATTGATGGGTGATATTGATCGGGCCCAAGTGACCGTCGCCGGCCCAGCCAAGGTAGTAGGCTTGAACATGCTTATCGTGAATCGTGCCGATCGGCGACGGGCGAACAATCACGCCGTTGTCATCCAGCCTCGCATGGCTGTCATCCAGATTGGCATGCAGGCTTAATTGGGCCGTGTACCCCGGGACCAGAAAATCCTGCCGATAGAGGTTGCCGACAAACACATTCTGCCCGCGTATATCCAGCCGATTCAATCCACTATTTGTATCTTTCTCCAATTGCGTGAACCAGGCGAGATTCCATTGGGTACGGTTGTTATCGAGGTTTCCAAAGAAGCGCACCCCCGGCTCGTTATCCGAAAAAAGGAACCCGCGAAAATCGCTGTTGAATCCCTGAATCCCCAACCGCACGGAAGCAAAATCATAGTTAGCCGACAGATCCGCGAGCTTTTTCTCGACGAATAATTCCTGGAATCCGATCCACGTATCGCCGCGATCCTGTCCCCGGCGAACGTCCGGATTGATGAGCCCAAGCTCACTGGCATGGACGTAACTGCCATTGAAGACCGTAGTGGCTCGAACCTCCCAATCCCTCGGTTTGAAGGCGGTATCTCCTTGAAACAGCTCGAGCGACAAAATCAAATTCTCATTGACCAGCGCCTGCCTCCCGGAACCAAAAAACGCGAAACTGCCGGATCGAACCGTACTCACTCCGCTGGGCACCGGCAGGCGACGCGCTTCAAAAAGTGTATCGCTCGTGAGGGTAAGAACCATGAATTTATTGTCTGTGCCGGGGATGGCGTAGTCGCCTTTGAGGAAATTCTGGTGATATGGATCAACAGCCGACCCGCGCATGTTCTGGCGATAGCTTTCGGGGAATCCGATGCGCCAGCGATCGGGCACGGGTAAAAAATCTCCACCCGCCTGCGGCGCTTTGTAAACGGATGTTGGCTCCGAACCCGTCGCGCCGAACGGCCTTGTCTTAGCCGGGATGGCCGGTACATCGGCAGGTTCAGCGTTATTGCCCGGTGCCGCGGTGGGCTCGGCGAATAAATGAAAGCTCGACAGCAAGATAAATGCGATGGCGCAAACTCGGGATATTTTAAAATTCATGGGGGTCCCGATTCGCAATTGTAAATCGATCAGCCTCCGAAAAATGGAATCGCCTACTCTGCAGATCATAACGCGGTATCCTCGATTGGCGAGTTTTTCGTTTTCTGTCCACAGTTTGAATCGGAATGCATGCTGCTTTTTAATGTCGCAGGTCGAGCGCAATGTTGCGATTTATCTGAATCAGAGATATCTATTTAGAGTACGTTTCAGGTTGGTAAGTTGCCCGATGTCGGGTGACACGGGTCGCGGTACTCCAAGACCTGTGCCTTCTGCCCGCCGAAACGCACAGGTCTCGGAGTACCGCGACCTGTGGCACCCACTGATGCCGCTACACCAACGTGCGAAACGCTCTAAGATCATTCACTTTTGATCGAAGCTCTACATCGGCAGGCAACGAGATGCGCAATAAACACAGGATCGAAATCACTTCTGTTCCGCAGGTGGAGTTATTGGAATCTCGGCGGTTCTTCAGCGCAGTGTCTCATATGCGGGTTAATTCCACTGCAATACCCAAGGCAGTAGCCTCGAATGTACGCGCTCATGCAGCCAAGGTCGGCCCGACCAGCGCCAACTCCCTGTTTCTATCTGCCGACGATGTGAAGACGATTTTGGCACAGGCGGCGTCGCAAGCCAGCCCCGGCCAGGTTATCGCCGTCGCCGATCGCGACGGAAACATCCTTGGCTTGCTGGAGTCACCCACCACCGCAGCGGTCTCGCCGACGCAACTGGCGATCCGCGAAATTAAGGCGATTGATCAAGCCGTAACCGCCGCGTTCTTTGAGAGTACGCAGGATGCTTTCTCCACCCGCACGGCACGATTCATCATCCAGGATCACTTCCCAAACCCGGTCGCCAACACGCCCGGCGGGCCTCTTTACGGCGTCCAATTTTCGTCGCTCCACGGCGCGGTCTCCGATGGCTTGGGGTTTCATAGCTCTGACATTTACCCGATGACCATCGCAGGCCTGAGCGGTGATCCCGGTGGAATCCCCTTGTATATCAACGGCATTCCCGTCGGGGGAATCGGTGTCGCCGGTGACGGAAAAGATATCCTCGCTCGATCCGACGTGGCCATTCAAGGGGATACCGACGCAACCGCCAAAGCCTCCAACGGCGTGGAAGAACATTCCCGCAATGAGGCCGTCGCGCTCGCCGGCGCAAAGGGGTTTATGGCACCGGCGGCGATCCGCGCAGACAAAATATTTCTTGAAGGGCTGCGATTCCCCTTCACTCTCGACAAACCAGCATCCGGTAAACCTCCGCAGACATTTGACCAACTGCAAACGGCTGGCGCAACGCTCCTAACCTATCCCGATTTCTTCAACGGCACCGTCGCCGGGGGTCACGCAAACTTCACCGATGCTGCGTTCAATGGCATTCCCGGCCAATTGCGTTTTCCGATTGTCGACGGAACCGCTGCCGGGCCGGGTTTGCCTTCCTTGAGTTCAGCAGATGTGACGCAGATCATCGGCCAGGCGGTCAGCCGCGCCACGAAAACGCGTGCCGCCATCCGCGAGCCCATAGGCGTTCAGGCCCGCGTGTTTGTCTCGGTTGTCGATGTGCAGGGCAACGTGCTCGGCGTATTTGGGATGCAGGATACGACGAACTTCAGCTATGACGTCGCCGTGCAGAAAGCCCGCACGGCCGTGTTTTTCAGCAATGATTCAGTGGCGTTCAGCAGCCGAGCAGTAGGATTTCTCGCCCAGAAATACTTCCCCGTCGGTATTAACGGTGGGCAGACCGGGCCGCTGTATCATCTACAAAATGAGTTGAGCGGGTTCAATCTTGTCGACCCCACCGCCGGAGCGCTCGGCAATCTTCAGCCGTTAAAATTCGGGGATGTGATCTCCAACGGCATTACCCTCTTTCCCGGTGGTTTCCCCCTCTATAAAGAGGGCCATCTCGTCGGCGGCATTGGAATCAGCGGTGACGGCGTCGATCAGGATGACCTGATCAGCTTTTCCGGCGCCGCCGGCTTCCAACCCGCCGCCGCCATCCGCAGCGATCGTCTCGGCCCAAACGGCATCGCGCAGCTCATCCATTCCATTCTCCCCAATCTCGCCACCTTGGGAGTCCATCAACAAATTCGCGAACAGATTTCAGTGGCAGTCTCAAAAGACGCAAAACACGTGAAACTCCCCTACGTCAAACTTCCGCGACATGCGGATTTGTGAGTCGACTGTACGGTGCGAGTCCAGTTTTTCAGTCATCCGAAAATGCAACCCGGAGAAGCGGAGTATTCGGAGACAGAGCGGAGAAACGTACGATTCTTTCGATTTCCGCTGCGCGCAAATCGAGGCTCCTATTATGTCCTATTGTGCCTATCACCGATCGTGGAAATGATGACACGTAACGCACCCCGCATTCGCCCCACGCATTTCCGCATGATCGGGAATGTGACAAGCAGCGCAACTCTTTAAATTTGGCATTCTAGCGATGCCATCATCGGGTTTGCCGCCCAGGCCATCCCGTTCAATCCCCTGATGGCAATCGAGACAGGCAGTGGTGCGATGCGCATCATGGTTAAAATCACTTTCTCCAAACCACCGACGGGGTGATTCAGGTAAACCAGTCGGCAACGTACGAAACCGCAATGCATCGGCACCGGTGGCCGGCCGCTTCCCGGAAGAAAGCGCAGTCGCGTAATCGGCAGCCAACACAACCTTGCCGGCCGTTTCGTGGCATTTACTACAGTTACTCGAGCTATTCAAAACCGCCACCTGCTGTTCCGCGGCCGCCGCGAAAAGATACTTCGCCCGCTCTGCCGCCGAGATCGGTGATTCCGGATCATTGACCTGATCGAGCAGTTCTTTCACCTTGGCCGCATCGACAGGCTTCTTTTCCATTTCTTTTTTCAACTCTTCCCGCGCATCAATACTTTTTTGCGTCGCCTCCTGAGCATCGACCAGCGCCTCACCCAGCGTCTTCACTTTTTTCAAATGGGATTCGACCAGTTCGTCTTGTTGCTCCTTCAACCATTCCGCAACAGGCTTGCCCGCTTTCAGCAAGTCTGGGTGATCTTCAACCAGCGCCAGATAGCGATGATCAAGATCATTCAGTTCCGCCCGTACGACATCCATCGATCCGTGGGTGACGATGGGTGCCACCTTCACCGCTAAAACCCTCTCCAATTCTTTCGTTGCCGGAAGCCCCACCGAATGGCAGGACCGGCAATCTCGCTCGTAGCTGACCGGCCGCATGTATCGCCGCGCGGAGGTGTTTGCGGGTTGGGTCGCCGAGCTGAGCGACGCCAGACGCCCGGTCGATCGATCCTCGGTTGAATGACAGGATGCGCAACCTTGAATGTGGATTGAACCCTGCGGATTCAAATGCTTCGAATGGTTGAATTTGAGCACGGTGTTGTCCGCCCACGGAGTTACCGGTTGGGTCGCCGCCGCGAGAATTTGAGTGGTGGGTCGTGGAAGTGATCGGCCGAATTCCGGATGGTTGCCAGGCTTAAACGACGTTACGCGCAGATCGAATCCCGCTTTCGGTTTTGCGCCGTCTTTCATGTGATTGGCCAGATCGCCGTGACACTGCACGCAGAGTTGATCGCTCGTTCCCGCCAAGGCGGCCTGCCCGCGATGTTCGATATGACACACCACGCAATCCGCCGACTTCATCGGATTTTTCAGCGACGTCAAATGCACCGCCCCTTGCTTCCCAGGATGCAGATCGGCGTGCGGATTGTGGGCGGCGGCATCACGGTGACACGCCATGCAGGCAGTATCAGAGACCGCCTTGGAAAATCCGCCTCGGTGATCGTTGTCGTGACATTGCGCGCAGTCATTTTCAAACAGGGCGTGCGCGGCGCTGACGTGACCGGGATTCAGCCAACGTTCTCGATGACCGGTGATTTGATAAGTGACAATGGCAATTGTGACCAGCCCCGTGAAAACCACCAGAAATCGCCGCCACCATCTGAACCAGTGCGGGCGTCTGTGATAGGTGATATCAATGAGACCGGCAATTGCCTTGCTATCCTTCGGCGTGGGCATACTCGGGTTTCTCCAGCAAGGCATTTCAGCGGCCAACAAAAACAACTCGCCCGGACGGGCTTGCATTTTTCGCAGAATCACCTTGAAGTGTAAAGGGTATGGCGAACCGCGAACAAATCTTCAGCGAGCTTCGAGAAATTCAAAAGACCTCCGACGGCTATGTGCCCGAGGCGGAGCTCTATCGTCTGGCCGATCGCGTGGGTTCCGGAGTCTGTCACATCTACAGCGTCGCCAGCTATTATCCGGAATTTCGGTTCCAGAAACCTCCGAAATCTGAGATTCGCGTTTGCACGGCGCTGCCTTGTTTCATCAGAGGAGCCGAGGGCGTCTATCGGCAAATTCAGCAGGATGCCGAAGGAAAGTCGAACGTCGATGTCGGCCGTTGCCCGTGCCTCGGTCGTTGCGACACGGCACCGGCGATCACGATCAATCATCATGTGCATTCATCACCGGACCCTAAAGCGCTTCTGGACCTGGCACGGCAGTCGATCGCGCTCGCCGCGTTGACGGAAAAACAAGTCGAGACGACCCCCGCGTCGACGGCCGCAGTGGCTCCGCGTGCTTCAAAAAACCTGCGCCCGGCCCCTCCGCGTTGGGATGAAATCGGGCGAGATCCATCGCTAAACGCAGACTATCGCACGGACCCTTATCAAAGCATCGACGAACACTACGGCGAGTTGCGCCGATTCCTGGCGACCGGCGATTTTTCGCCCATCGGCACGGGCATCAAAGAAGGGAATCTCCGCGGCATGGGTGGTGCCGGCAAACCCTTTCTCCGAAAATTCACGCAGGTTAAAGACGCAGTTTCCGACGACAAATATGTCGTCTGCAATGCGGATGAAAGTGAACCTGGCACGATCAAAGATCGCGAAGTGTTGCGACGCTTTCCACATCTGCTGGTCGAGGCGATAACGCTGGTTGGCCTCGCGGTCGGTGCGCGAAAAGGATACATCTATCTGCGGCATGAATATGAAGAACAGGCCGCCTCGCTGCGACGTGAAATTCGCTGGGCACGGGCTGAAACGGTATCAGATTCACAGGGAAAATTGGTTCCCAAAGCTCGATATCTCGGCGACAACCTTTTGGGAAGCGGAAAGAACTTCGAGCTCGAAGTTTTCATCAGTCCCGGCGGCTATGTCATGGGTGAACAAACCGCGTTGCTCGAAGCCATTGAGGGGCATCGCGGCATGCCACGAAACGGAATTTTCGATCTGGGTGAAGTCAAAGGCCTCCCCACCGGCGAGGGGCTGTGGGGCAAACCTACGATCGTCAGCAACGTCGAAACCTACACCTATCTCCCCGCGATTCTTCGCAAAGGAGGTCAATGGTTCAAAGACCAAGGCGTGCGCGGCTGCGAAGGTTTGAAGTGGGCCAGCGTCTGTGGCGATGTGGCGCGTCCTGGCGTGTTTGAGATTTCAATGGGAACCACCTTCGCCGAAATGATTGAAAAAGCCGGCGGGGCTGCGGGAGGGCGAAAACTAAAAGCGTTCGCGCCTTCCGGCCCGACGTTTGGTTTTCTGCCGGCGACTGATGCTTTTCTCAACCTGCCCATGGATTTCCCCGGTGAAACCAAGGACGGCCAGCGCAACCCGGTGGCCGCCGCCGGCACATCGGTTGGGTCCGGAGCGATCGTCGTGCTGGCCGAGGGACGGTGCATCGTTGATGCCGCCCTCAACTTCACGCGATTTTTCCGAAATGAATCCTGCGGGAAATGCGTGCCCTGCCGTGTGGGTTCGCAGAAAATGGTGGATGTCATCAAACAAATTCGCACCGGCACGGCCGGCGAAGAATGGAAAGACACCATCGAAAGACTGTCCCAGGTATTAAGCATGACCTCCATCTGCGGCTTGGGCAAAGTCGTGCATGTGCCGATTCAGACCGTATTAAAATACTGGCCCGACGAAATCGACGCGCACCGAACCGGAAAATGCCCCGCCGGTGTGTGCGCGACAAGCCGAGCAGACCGCGAGGCGTCATGAGTGAAAAACCCACTAAATCACCTTCGCCGGTTCCGACCAGTCGCAAAATCAGCGTGACGATCGACGGAAAGACTCTCACCGTCGATACCGGCACCACGATCTGGGAAGCCGCCAAGCAAAATGGGATCGACATCCCCGCGCTCTGTCACACGCGCGAATTGGGTTACAACCCGGTGGCAGTCTGCCGAGTTTGTGCAGTGAACGTGTTGGGCAAAAACGGCAAGCCCGAACCGCAGTATGCAGCCGCCTGTGCGCGGGAATGCAAAGACGGCATGAACGTCATCGCTCATGACGAAAAGCTTGAGGCCACGCGCAAAACACTGGTCGAACTTCTGCTTGCCGAGCACCCCATCCCCTGCAAGCGACAACAGGAAACTGGCGACTGCGAACTGGAAGCCTACGGGTTACGCTACGGCCTGATAAAACCCACCGGGCGCAAGCCACACGATTTGGATTGGGCCACACCCACCGTATTTCAACCGCGCGTTGCCGATTACATTCGGGCCGCTGACACGAGCAACTTCAGCATTCATATCGATCATGCGGCGTGTATTTTGTGCGACCGATGCGTGCGAGCGTGCAGCGCGCCGGAAATCAAGCACTTCGTCATCGGTCGCATGGGCAAAGGGGCAAAAACACATATCGGATTCGATAATGATCTGGATATGAAAGACAGCAGTTGCGTCAACTGCGGTTACTGCATGATCTCCTGCCCGACCGGAGCGATCACCTATACCGGCCAAAGCCGCCCGAAAGAACCACCGCCCGGGATCGTCCTGACCGCGCGCGAGATGGCCGAGACCATCGAGCCAATTAAAAACGGGCGCATTTCCCCGCAGTTTTTAAAGCGCAGCGAAGGGGGAGTCTCGGTACGCCAATTTCAAAAAGGAGAACTCATTTGCCGCCAGGGTGAATACGGTCGAACCGCATTTTACATCAACAGCGGCACGGTCGATGTCTATCTGGAAACCATGGTCAAAGGCACTTCGGTCGAGAAAGAACGCAGTTTGTGGGATCGGATGTTCGGCCCGAAACTGGCAGTGATTTCAGACTCACCGGTTCGGACGGCCTCCATCCCCGTCGATTCCGGCATCGAACTTGATCCAGCGCGCCCGATCGCGCAGCTCGGGCAAGGCGCTCTTTTCGGCGAGGCCAGTTGTCTGAACGGTGAACCGCGATCCGCCACCATTCGCGCCGCCGAAGACGGAACCGAAATCGTCATCATGTTCCGAAACTTTTTGGACATTCTCGCGCGCAATCGGGAATTCCGCGCGAAGCTGGAAGAGAACTATCGACGCCGCATCATCGACAGCTTTCTTCGCCGCAACCCCATTTTCCAGAAACTAACCCCGGCGTTCATCGATCAAATTCGCGACAAGCTCACCCTCCAGCGTTTCGAACCCGGCGATATTGTCTGTCGCGAAGGTGACGCCGCCGATGCCTTCTGGTTTGTGCGCCTCGGCCATGTGAAGGTGGACAAGCAATTCAGTGATGGCAGTAAAATGACCATTCGCTATATGTCGCAAGGGTATGGCTTCGGTGAGATCGGTGTGCTGCTGCCACCCTACCGCCGTACGACCACCTGTTCCGCGCTTGACCATGTCGAATTGATTCGCATCGGCAAAGTCGAGTTCGACGAGATGATTCTCCAGTTCCCCGATGTCGGTCAACAGCTTCGCGACCGGGCGGTGGAACTGCTCCGCAATGATCCGATGACCTCCCCGCGGAACACCGAATCAAACCGTCCGCAGACCACTTCCCTGCGCCAATACCTCGACCAGGAACTCTTTCAAGCGCAGCACATGTTGACGATCGACCTCGATCGCTGCACGCGTTGCGATGAATGCGTCCAGGCTTGCGGGCAGTCGCACCTGGGCATCACGCGATTGATCCGCGATGGGCTCCGTTACGACAATCATCTAATCACCACATCCTGCCGAAGTTGCCGTGATCCCAAATGCCTTTCCGGTTGCCCGGTCGATGCGATTCATCGCAAAGGTGGCTTGCCGATCCTGATCGAAGATCATTGCGTCGGTTGCGGAAAATGCGCCGAGAATTGCCCGTATGGCAACATCACCATGCACCCGATCGCGGTGATCGACCCGATGACCCACCAGGAGCAGGAAGGTCGCCGCGCGATGGTGTGCAATCTCGACAATTGCATTGAGGAAGACCGGGAACCCAGTTGCGTGAGTGCCTGCCCGCACAACGCCGCGCGTCGCGTGGATGGCCCGGCTTTTTTTGGTGTCGATGTGTTGGGAGGCGCCAAGGTTTGACTAAATCGCTGTGCGTTATCAGGGCTTCTTACTCCCTCTCCCGGTACTCCGGGGGAGGGCCGGGGTGGGGGCTTATTTTCGCGATAAAATCAGCCCCCATCCTAACCCTCCCCCGGAGTACCGGGAGAGGGGACAAAGCGAAAAATGCCGGATCAATATCGCAACGACAGCACGGCATGCACCGGTATCAGAACG
>JBBRMF010000055.1:0-23857 GCA_038230975.1 Tepidisphaerales bacterium | reverse complement strand
CTTTCCGCGGTTGCTAAAATTAAAATTTGTTTGGAATTTTGTTGGGGGGGTTATTATACGTCCTCGTTTAAATTAACAAAAATTTGTTGCGCAATTATAACCCCCCCCCCCCCCCATAAAACCGCCGGTTTTTGAATTTGCCATGCACCCGCTCGGTGATCGAATCATGGTCAATTCCCCCCTCCTCATCACCGGTCTCGGCAATGTCATCTATAATGATTTGGGTGCGAATACCGATGTAGAAGTTGGCCCGGGGGCGAGTGTGATCTTTGCAAGTTCACAACATCTTTCCAGTTTGACGATCGATAACGGTGCCAATGTACTGATGGATGCCGCCGGCGGCTACACGGTAAACTTGGGTTCACTTTCGATTGCGCCGACAACAGCCTCCGTCGGAAGCGGTGGCCTTTTCGATATCGGCCGCAGCTTCGTCTATGTCAACGATGCCTCATCCAGCACTTTCCAGACGGTTCAACAGTATTGGTCGAACGGGTACAACCTGAACGGCAGCGGCAACCCATCGGCAGGTTTTGTAGGAGATTGGGGAGGACGAGGCGGACTGACCAGCACCTTCGCCAAAGCCTCCGCAGCCGATGGTTCATTCATGTACACGCTCGGTGCCTATGACTCTGCCTACGCCGCCGCTAACAACATTGCATTGGGAGTCGGGGCGAATACATCATCGACGTCGACCCTGCAATCCGTCCTATCGCCAAACGTACCCGCGAATACCACGCTCATTCGCCCCACGCTCACCGGTGACACCAACGGTGACGGCGTCGTCAACGCCTACGACGTGAACGCGCTCAACGCTCACTACAACAATTCACCCGGTGCGCCGATCAATACCAATGGCTCCATCGTCGGTGATTTTACCGGCAACGGCCAGGTGAATAGCGGCGATGTCACGATCTTTAACAGTGCCGGTAACTACAGCCCGCAGGCACCCATCGCTCTGCAGCCGTTGGTTCGTTCGGTCCCGATCATTACCAGTGCCGGTTCTCAGTTCCAGGGACATGTCGCCAACTTTATACCCGCCGTCCCCGCCGCTGCCGGCTCAACCACTACCAACAATGCCGCGAGTGATTACTACGCGACCCTCAACTGGGGCGATGGCGCGGTAGATTCGAACAATCCCGCCGTGACAACGACAACCAATCCCGTCACGATCTCCTTCGATCCCACCGATGACACCTACTACGTCGATGGCTCGCATACCTACACTGGCGTGCCTGCGGCGGCTCCATCCGAATCCATTATTCATAAGCCAAGTGGTTTGATGGGTTCGCGCACCGGGCTTATTCGCATCGCCCCCGTGAACCCCAACTCTACGACGACCGCTAACGCGATTGATCTCACCTGGACCGGCAACGCCGCCAACTACAAAATCTACCGCTGGCAGGGCACCAACGCACCAAGCCAAATCGGTACGGTCGCCGCCACCGGCACCGCGCTCTCCGGCAGCACCCCCAACACCTACCACGATGCCACCGGCCTTCAACCCGATAACGGCTACTTCTATCGCATCCTCGCCGACTACGGCAATAACATCACGACGCAATCCGATCTGGCGACTTCCACTTCCTCCTTCAACGTCACTCCGACCACCGCGTCCATCACCGCCACCAACGGGGCCGCCACTATACAGGCCACCACCAATTATCTCGGTGCCTTAAGTACCTCTAATGTCAGCATCGACTGGGGTGATGGCAATATCACCACCGCCTTCACGTCCAACCTGGTTGCCCCTGCCAACCAGACACAGGCGATCAATGCCTCGCACACCTATTCGATCACCGGAACCTACACGGCTGTCATGTCCGTCACCGATGCCGCCGGTGTCTCGCAGTTCGGCGTGTTCAACATCGCCACCGCCGGCCTCGCAAACGCCACGCCCGTATTAGGTTCAGTGGCGAGCAGCCAGGTTTCTAACACGGTCTGGAACCTCACCGGGTCGGCGACTTCCCCCATCGGCGCGGCCCTCACCTACGATTGGGCCCTCAACAGCGAAGCGGACAACGCCCCTGATCCGGCGATCACTACCGATCCCGCCACCGGCAACGCCACCGTGCAGTTCTACCAGGCCGGAACCTATACCTTTAACCTCACTGCCACCAACCAAATCGGCGGGGCCTCCGCTTCCACAGCGGCGGTCCAAATCACCGTGACCAGCGAAGCTACCACGGTTAAAACGCTGGATGTAAATGCCCGCGTCCAACCCGGTCATACCTACCAACTCAACGCCGTCGTACTCGACCAATTCGGCAACCTGATGAATCGGCCCTCCGATGCCTACCTTGCGGTCCATCCCACTCCCTACAACTTCGTCTGGAGCTGGGCCTACCCTTCCGATGGCTCGATCACTCCCACCGGCCTATATACCGCGCCCGCCGGGGCATCTGCTGAAACGGTCACCGTCACCGCACATGTGAGCGGTTTCATCAATGATAGTGTGTCAGGATCAAGTGCGGGCGATACGCTGTATGTCGATCCGGCGGCACCCAATCCAACTGCCGTTCCCAGCGCACCTACCAGCGTGATTGCGACTCCAAACATCGATGGAAGCGTCGATGTCACATGGAATGGAAGCGCGAATGCGGATAGCTACATTATTTCAGCGTCAAACGACGGAGGGCTCACGTACACACCTCAAACCATTTACAATGCCGGATCGTTTACTTCAGGATTAAAAGCTACCGTGGCGGCCTCCAATCTTGTCGGCAATGCGGATTACACGTTCTGGGTTACTCCCGTTAACGCCAAGGGAATGGCAATTCACGGAGGCACGTCTCCAATTTCTGTCCCGCTCCCAACGGGCCATGTGGCGGTACCCGCAAGAAAGCGAACTACCAAAACGGCAGACGTACCGAAAGCGCCTTCGCCCGAAACTTTGTACAGCGTTACAAGTACCACTGCATTCTTTGCCTGGGGCGCGCCGTCAGGTGCCACGGATTCAAGCTATACCTACAATATTTACCGGTCAACCGCTGCGTCCCAGGCGGGTCTCAGCGTCTACAACGCACAGTTGATTGATAATGTTCCATATACCACAACCAGTTACACGGACGGGAAGGCACCGGGCACGTCACTCACGCCCGCAACCTGGTATCAATATTGGATCAAGACGGTCCATACGGTTACGAAAAGCGGAGTACCGCAAGGCTTCGAGTCCGCTTTACCTAAAATAGGGACCGCAGCCGCTAAAACACTCGCTAGTCCGGTTACTACTATTCTGGCACCTGTCATCCAAAGCGTCCGAACTAGCGGTGGAAATGCTACGACAGCACCGTCCGCCGAAACGATAAAGTGGACTTGGGCCGGCGCTGATCCCAATGTGGTTTTTCAGATTAACGAGTACCGATATCAGGGGATGGACACCCATGGGAAATCTTTATATAGCAATACGATTTCTTTCCCGGTGAATGCGACTAATAGCGGTGGTATTTGGCAAGCGGATGTTCTACATACCTTTAGAACACCAGCGACGTCGGGAACCGCAGTCAATGATTACGATCCATCTGCATACTATTACACGGTTACCGCCTCGAAACCTGGGGTGGCACCTTCACCGCAGTCCGTGGGTGGAATGACACCTCAAATCTATTTGCTGCTCGGCTTTACCGTTAAGTCGGAAGGTGGGAACAATAATTTTGCAAACAATATTCCTCAATTTGAGAGTTTGACAAACTATGAATTGCATACCTTCTACTATGACCATACAGCCGAATTAAAAACTTCAATGTTGACGTTGCCCTTTAATGCCCCTCGCGTTCTTGGCGGCATATCTTTTGGAGGAGGTGAAGCTGTCGGTATGACCTACGCTGACGCGGGAACGTCATCCTACCTTGCTAAAGTGGATTTGCTTTTGCTTTTCGACCCAGTGGCAACGTTCAATCAAACGCGATTCCAAGACAATAGGGATTTAGCTGTAGAGAGCTTCCATTATGTAGGTCAGAATACCGCACCTTCCGGAACATTCGAGTTTGACCATTCGACTCAAGACCCAACCCTACAAGTGTCCAATGATCATGCTATTATAAATGGCGTCGATACAGTCGATCCAGCACATGGGCGCCTATTGCTCGATTCAGAGTTTCCCTCATCTACTTTTAATATCCCACCAACTGTCGTGTCCAAGGCCGTCGATTGGTATCAGACTGCTAAAAAAGAGTACGTTGAAGACAAACGGGTTAATGGTGCAGATCAGTCTCAATGGCGAAGCTATGCAACCGGAATGATCGCAAATAGCAATGCTAACTTCATCAACAACCCGGGTGCGCCTTCCGGAACTGGTACTTTTCATACCTCTCAACTCTACCCGGCCAATTCGGAGGGCCTAACTATTTTGGCTCTCCGCGAGAGTCGCTGATGAAGCGGGCACAGCCGCCGTAAAACCATCATTTTCACGCCTAATTCGCTGGTGACTACGGCTGAGGCCGGTGGATATCAGCGGGTTTCGCGGAGAGCCACTATTTTTAATAGTTTGTATCCGACTTTAAAGGCAAATGTTGAGGGAGCGAATAATTCTGGGTCTTCATGGAACTCGTTATGAACATTTCAGCCAAACACAATCGTTCCGAAAACACAGCAAGCACCCGTGTAAGGATTGAAGCGCTTGAGCAGCGACTCTTTTTTGCCGCCGCTCCACTATTGGTGCATTCCATTTCGAATTTGATACATGCGCGACTTGGTCCGCCCGCGGTGTCAGCGGGCGGACTGGTAATCGTCGCATCTGGGGGCATTCCGTTGACGCCACCGGCGTTTGCGACAATGGAACTTTACGATCCTAACACAGGTAAATGGGAACTGGCCCCGTTCCCGAGACCTGATTCAAATATTATGGCGGGCAGCCTCGGAAATCTTGCCCTCTTTACGCCTGGTGATTCTTTGATAGATTCAAAAAGCCCAGGGTACCTTGATGTCTATGACACCAAGGGCAAAACCTGGTCGATCATCAAATCAACATTCAATCCATTTAATGCGTCGATCAATGCCGTAGGGAATTCAATCATCGTCGCCAAAAACAAAACCGCCAATGTTTTTAGCGGAAATCACCTTCATCGACAGAGTTCAAAGACACCTCTTCCCATCGCGAGTTTAGGAACTGTCGTCTGTGGAAATGTCTATTATAGCGTTCAAAATTCGGAGCTATTGGAAAAATACAATTCCGCAACAGGTCGTTGGTCTACCATCCAGTTGCCACAAGAATTTGTCGCAAATATGGACTCTGTTTATGGTGCGATCGGCTCGAATCTTATATTTGCGAGCGTCCATGGTCTTCATCCAAACACCGCCATCATTTACAATACAGTGACGCAAACCTGGAACGAATTGCTCATTCCTGATCAACAAACCGCGCCCTCTACGATTACGGCGATTGGGAACAAAGTGATTTTCACATTCGAATCGGAGAGTGCGCCAAACGTTCACATCTATGATTTTTCGAATCAAAAATGGTCAGCGGACACGTTGTCGGATTCGACGCAGAGAGCCGGAATATCGATAACGACGCTGAATAATCAGGCGTTTTTGGTTGGAGGACATTTTTCTGCAATTGGTCTCACCGGAAATGTTGACATCTTCACCGACACCACCCCCGTCCCCGTTCTCTCCGGCGGCCTCAACGGCACTGCTGGCCACCGAGTCACCGTGCAGGTCTTCAACACCGGCGATGCGCCGTTGGCGTCCGGCGCGGTCGTCAAAATCTACGCCACCAAAATACGCGGCGTGATCGACAGCACCTCGACGTTGATCGGCAACCAAAAGCTCGCCCAACCCCTCGCCGCGACGGCTAACAAAACGCTGCGCATCCGCACGGTCATCCCTGGTAGCGTGGTGGGTGGAACCTACTATCTCACCGCCGCCGTCGACGATGGCTCGACGATCACGCCGATCGTGGCATCGGACGCGACGTTCGTGGTCCGCGCGAAAAAAGCAGCGCCATCGTTGGCCCGCCGTTTCTCCGGGGCGGTGACGGGGTTGTTTCGGAGGTCGTAGGATCTGCACTGAGCCTGGGATAAAACGGTGGCATGGGCGTCTCGCCCGTGCTTCTTGTTGAAGAAAACGCGGGAGAGTCGCCCACGCCACCCAGGAATTCTCAGGCTCAATGCGGATCTGACGATCTGAATCGCTTCATCCGATTCCAAATTCTTTGCCAGATGCTTCCACGTTTAGTGCGAAGATAGGCCGCGATCAACCTCTCGTACTCCAGCCGATCCGCCGTCAAATCGCGCAAGACTGAGGGCGGGTGGATGAGCGATGGCGACAGGGTCAGGGTAGCCATATTAGCAAACGGGCTGTTCATTCCCGTGTGATGCAGGGCATCGGCTCCGTAGCCGATGTTCGAGACCAGATTGACACTCGGGGTGATCGCCAAGCCGCTGTTGGCCCACATGGCGAACGTCACTTGATAATCCCAGGTGTGGATTTCACCTTTGGTGAGTCGATCGAAAACATCCGCGTGGTACTTCGCTTCAGTTTCATTCCCCGCACAAATATCCATGAGCCATGGCGTGTTGCGAAGCTCCTGCCAGCGCCGGATTTTCACATCGTAGAGCTTCCAGGCCCGTCGCCAGGTTGCAAAGCCCCAGCAGTGAAAGTAGCGGGAAAAATAGTAGCTGTGTGGGATTGAGTATTGGCCAAATTGATAGTTGGTGCCGTTGATGGCCATCACCCGCTTGTCGTCACGATAATGTTCCAATAGGGTTTGGCAAAATCCAAAAAAGGTGTCATCGGGCAGTTCGTCATCTTCCAGAATGATGGCCGATTCGCACTGCTCGAAGACCCAGTCGAATCCGGTATGGAATCGTCGTTCGACCCCCAGGTTCGTTTCGGAATAATTCTTGAGCAGTTCGCAGTCCCAATCGACCAGCCGATCGACCACCGCCCGTGCGGCGGCGCATTTTTCGACTTCGCCGGGTCTCACTGGATTCGGTCCATCGGCGATGATGAGCAGCTTTTTCGGTTTGGCGCGACGAATCGCCGACAGCACACGCTCGGTGTGCTCCGGGCGACGGAAGACGATCATGGCAACGGGCGTATCAAGCATCTGGCTTACTCCTCGGGCGGACTGCGGGAAGATAGAGATTTTCGGGAAAAGAACAAAGTGAAAATCATCACCGGGGAAGGTGGCAAGGTGCCGCTCACCGCAGAAAATGTCATTGCGAAGATGAACCATTTCCACCCTACATAGCCCCCGGCATGCCAGGGGGAACCGTTCACCGGGAAGAATCATCCGAGAATCTGGCGAGTCTTGTATTGGAGCGCTTTCCCTCGGAGTGCCGGGGGCTATGTAGGGAAGGCGGAGCTTTTTTTGAATTTAGACACTTTATTCTGTAGTATTTCCGCACTTTGAAAAACAAACTAAAAACGATTTTGACCTCGGAACGTGTCGCGAGATGGACCGGCGATGCGGAGCGGACAGTGGCGGAAATGTATCTCGACCACGGTCAGATCGTTCTTTTCAGGCAGCCCGATGGCCGCATCCTTGCGCGGTTGCGGGGAAGAGGGTTGTTCGAGCACGAATGTGTTTTAAGTTCTATTGCCGGCGACTTTCTGTACGCGTGCAACTGCACTCCGTCCCAGCAGAGCGATGCGGCACCTTGTCCGCATGTATTGGCGGCGACTACAGAAGCTGAATACCTAGGCTTGCTGGATTCGAGCGGCATCGTATTGGTTCGGTCGGTTGGATTGCTTCCCGAGGCAATCCCCAAGTCCATGCCGGCGGAAATTTGGTGCATGCCTCGGCACGATCGACCGCGTCATCTCACTGCCGCGGCAACTGCCAAACTGCTCGGAGAGGTTCCGAAACCCCCATCACTTTGGAAGCCATTGTTCGCGGCGTTGCGCGAAAGTCACAACTATACCGGACTGAGTACCGAAGAACGCTGGCCCGCAGGCAAGGAACTGATTTTTGCCATCGACATTGCCGGCACGATGGAAGGCAAGGGACTGGTCGTCGAAACACTTTATCGCGAACGCAAAAAAGATGGCACATGGAAGAAGCCGGTGACGGTGGGCACGTCAGCGGAGATGGTCAAAAAGCTGCCCGATCCGATTGACCGTGAAATCATTGCGCTTCTGGCCGGGGCGCAGATCGACCGCCCGTACTACTATTCCAACGACCTGTCGTCAAAGCGGCGACTCTCCGATGCTCACGCAGCCGCGCTATTGCCGCGATTGTGTGCAACCGGACGAACTTTTCTTCGGTTTGCCAACATGGCCTTGGAATCTGATGCGATTGCATTGAGATGGAATGGCGGAGATCCCTGGCAACTCTGTGTTTCCATTCGCCGCGACGAGGTCGACAAGTGCTTTGTTCTTGAAGGGTATATTGATCGCGGGGAGCAGCACATTCCAATCGCTGACCCGCTCTTGCTGACGGCAAACGGGCATGTCTTTTTTACCGACGGTACTGTTTCGGAATTCGATGATCGTGGGGCTTTCGCCTGGGTCATTTTCTTACGCGCCCGCGCGGCAGTGCGCGTTCCGTTCGACCAATCCGATGAACTTCTGGCCGAACTTTACTCCGTCCCGCGATTGCCGAAATTGCTGGCCCCGGAATCGTTGAATGTGCAGGAAGTCTCCGTGACGATGCGGCCCCGTTTGCACATTAAACCAGGTCCCCAAAATCAGTATCGTTCATACTATCAGGATCCAGGCGACGACAAGCTGGTCGGTGAATTATCATTCGGCTACGGCGACAAGGTTGTGACTGCCGACACCGCCGGGTCCGGGATATTCGACCGCAAAACTCGTTCCCTGATTCACCGGGATCCAGTCGCGGAAGCCTCGGCGCGCGATCGAATGTTCTCCGTCGGTTTCCGCGTGCAGACGGGCTATGGAGCCTCCAGCAACCTGCCACAGTTGCCAACCAAATCGCTCCCCGGAGTCATCCGAAATTTGACGGCGGAGGGTTGGCACGTCGAGGCCGACGGCAAGCTGTATCGACAGGCCGGTGAGATGAAGGTCGAGGTTACCAGCGGGATCGACTGGTTCGATTTAAACGTTAAAGCCGATTTCGGCGGTGTGTCGGCATCCTTGCCAGCGTTGCTCGCCGCGCTCCGCAAAGGTGAAAATATCGTTCGGTTGGACGATGGCACCTTTGGAATGTTGCCGGAAGAATGGTTGAAAAAATTCGGACCACTCGCCGGTGCCGGTCGAACTCAGGAGGACAGCGTCCGTTTCAGCCGCGCACAGGTTGGCATCCTGGATGCGTTGCTCATGTCGCAGCCGCAGGCAACCTGCGATGAAACCTTCCGCCGCACGCGCGATGAATTGCATCGTTTCGACGGGATCGCACCGTTGGATCCTCCGGATACTTTCGTCGGTGAACTGCGGCCTTACCAGTGCGAAGGTCTTGGTTGGTTTGAATTCCTGCGGCGTTTTGGATTCGGGGGTTGCCTGGCCGATGACATGGGCCTTGGCAAGACGGTTCAAGTGCTGGCCATGCTCGAAGAACGGCGAAGGGCCGGCGAGTCAAAGAATGGAACTCGTAAGCCGTCGTTGGTGGTCGTGCCTCGCTCGCTGGTCTTCAACTGGAAGCAGGAAGCGGCGAAGTTTGCCCCACAACTCAAAGTTCTGGATCACACCACATCGTTGCGCAAGAAAGATGGTTCTCAATTCGCTGCGCACGATCTGGTATTGACCACCTACGGTACGCTCCGAAACGATGCGCCATTCATCAAGGATAGTCCCTTCGACTATGTGGTACTTGACGAAGCACAGGCGGTCAAAAATTCTTCCAGCGAGGCCGCCAAGGCCGTGCGATTGCTTCGCGGCGATCATCGATTGTGCTTGAGCGGCACACCCGTTCAGAATCATCTCGGCGAGTTGTGGAGTCTCTTCGATTTTCTGAATCCGGGTTTGCTCGGCGAGGCTAATATTTTCAGTTCCGCCGCCGCGAAAAATCCCGACCCGGACACGCGCATGATGCTGTCGCGCGGGTTGCGCCCGTTCATTCTTCGCCGAACCAAGTCGCAGGTGGCCAAGGATTTGCCGGAGAAGCAGGAGCAAACGCTCTTCTGTGAGTTGGATACCGAGCAGCGAAAAATGTACGATGACTTGCGCGATCACTATCGCCTGAATTTGCTCGGCCAAATCGAACAGAAAGGGCTGGCCAAGTCCAAGTTCATGATTCTCGAAGCCTTGCTTCGATTGCGTCAGGCGGCGTGTCATCCGGCGTTGATCGACAAAAAACTCACCGCCTCCCCGAGCGCCAAGCTCGACGCCTTGATGCCGCGCCTCGCCGAAGTCATCGATGAAGGCCATAAGGCGCTGGTTTTCTCGCAGTTCACGAGCTTCCTGTCGCTCGTCAGAAAACAGTTGGATAAAGATGGCGTCACGTACGAATATCTGGATGGCAAGACCCGCGATCGACAGGCGAAGGTGGATCGATTCCAAACCGATCCGAATTGCAAACTGTTTTTGATCAGCCTGAAGGCCGGGGGTGTCGGGTTGAATCTCACGGCGGCCGACTATGTTTTCCTGCTCGATCCCTGGTGGAATCCGGCGGTGGAAGCGCAGGCCATCGATCGTACCCACCGCATCGGGCAGACCCGGCAGGTATTCGCGTTCCGATTGATCGCCAAGAACACGGTCGAAGAAAAAGTGCTCGCCCTCCAGCAAACGAAGCGCGATCTGGCGGATGCGATCATCAATGCCGACAACAGTTTGATCCGCTCGCTCGGCAAAGAGGATCTTGAGCTTCTACTTTCATGATGCGCGTCGTGAGTTTGGGATTGATCCAGTGAAATGTGCTTTTCAAAAAAAAGGACCTCACGATGCCTGAATCCGGGACAGCACTCCAACTCCTGAACGACACGTTCGGATTCCCCGCCTTTCGCGGTGGACAGGAACCGGCGATCAATAAATTGCTCGACGGCAAATCCGTTTTGGCGATCTTCCCCACCGGTGCAGGCAAAAGTCTTTGCTACCAGCTTCCCGCGTTGCTTCTCGATGGTATCACGCTGGTGATCTCGCCGCTCATTGCGTTGATGAAAGATCAGATTGATGTGCTGCACAGTAAGGGCGTTGCCGCGGCGCGGCTCGATTCCAGCATCACCACCGAAGAGGCTCGCCAGGTTTACACCGACTTGCGCAGCGGTCATTTGAAGATGCTGTTCATCGCCCCCGAGCGTTTGGCGAACGAACGATTTCTGCGGACACTGAAAGAAATGAAGATCGCCATGCTGGCGGTTGACGAAGCACACTGCATCAGTGAGTGGGGTCATAACTTTCGACCCGATTATTTAAAGTTGGCCGTGCTGGCCAAGGATCTTCAGGTCGGCCGCGTACTCGCGCTCACGGCGACGGCCACACCGGTCGTGGCACAACAGATCGCCAAGGCATTTGATATTGCCGCCGACGACGTCGTGCAGACCGGTTTTTACCGGCCGAATCTCAATTTACACGTCATTCCCTGTGAGGCGAGCAAACGGCAGATCATCCTGCTCAATCGTCTCGTTTCGCGGCCGCGCGGTCCGACCATCGTGTATGTCACCCTGCAACGGACGGCTGAAGAAGTCGCCAAATTCCTGACCGAAAATGGTCACGCCGCCGAGGCCTACCACGCCGGCCTTGATAGCGAGGTTCGCCATGCGATTCAGGATCATTTCATGGCCTCTTCCGATGCTATCGTTGTGGCGACGATCGCCTTCGGCATGGGAATTGACAAGCGCGATATCCGCTACGTGTTTCACTACAACCTTTCCAAAAGCATCGAGAATTACGCGCAGGAAATCGGGCGCGCAGGCCGCGACGGCGAACTTTCCTATTGCGAAATGCTGGCCGCGCAGGATGACATCGTTGTTCTGGAGAATTTCACGTTCGGGGATACCCCGACGACGCAGGCCGTTGAATCGCTGGTGAAGTCGGTGTTCGATCGTGGCGAGTTGTTAGACATATCGACGTATGAATTATCTCACCAGCACGACATTCGCCCGATCGTCATCGAGACGACGTTGACCTATCTCGAACTACTCGGCTTCATCGAGAGCACAGGTCCGTTCTACACGGAGTACAAATTCCAGCCCCTCATTCCCGGAAGCCAGATGCTCAAGAAGTTCGACCCAAAGCGGGCCGAATTCCTGTCGCGCGTTTTCAAATGTGCCGAAATGGGTCGAACCTGGTGGAAGCTCGACCTGGAGTTTGTGACGCGAACCACCGGTGAACCGCGCGAACGCGTCATAACCGCCCTGAATTTTCTGGAGGAGCAGGGCCATCTTAAATTGCAAGTCGCCGGTGTAAGGCAGGGTTATCGATTGAAGCACGGCGTGCCCGAACTCGGGCCGATCGTCGACAAAATCAATTCGCGCTTCAACGACCGCGAAAATCGCGACGTCGAGCGAATTCAGGAGATACTTAAATTCTCGGTTTGCCCCGGCTGTCGCACGCAATATTTGTTGAATTATTTTGGCGAATCGAAAGAGGACCCGTGCGGGCATTGCGATCGCTGTGAAGGTCAACCCCCGAGCCGATTGCCCGTGACGCATCGCCGCGCTTTGGGTGACAATGACGTTGCCACCGTTCGGAAATTGCTGGGCGAGCGCCATCGATCGTTGCAAGCCCCTCGTCAGATCACGCGTTTTTTGTGCGGCATCGTTTCCCCTCAGGCTTCGCGCGAAAAGCTCGGACGACATCCCCTCTTCGGGGTCTGGTCAGGAAGGCCATTCCGAGAGGTGCTGGAGTTCGTGGAACAACTGGATGCCTGATTCCCTGGCGAGAATTCGTGTGGTGCTACTTTAAGGCTTGCAGGGAAAGGAATTTCGGGGCGGCAGTCAGCGCCCCCCAGGTATCGGGCTTGAGCGTAGCCTCGAATCGTTTTTGCAGTTCTGCATTGTAAGGTGCCAACGCGGCCCAGTTGCGTTTGTTGGAAAGGTCCGTTGCGATCAAGCGTTGAATATCTTCCTTGTTAAAGATCAAGCCGCGCTGATAGGCATCGACGATGCCGTCGGTATCAATCTGGTAGTAGCCGGTGTTCGGATGAACGCCGATCCAATGCTTGGCCGGGCCGCTGCCATTGGCCTTGTAATCCCAGGCGCCGGCAGGCTCCCAGTAATTCCAGATGGAGTAAGTGCCATCGTCCTTCACTTTCATTCGCGACTTCATTAGCTTGAACCATTTTTCCACTCGTTCGCGATAGACTGATTTTTGCGTGGCGTCTGCCATAGCCAATAGCCAACGGGCCACATGGTTGGCTTTGTTACTCGGATGGGAAAATCCGATGCCCGGCGCATTTCTCGTCTCGTAGCCGGAGGTCCATTTTCCGGTGGTACCGTCGATGCCGAAGGGCATAACGACACTGATCATTCCGCCGTTTTCGGTCTCGCGCCATCCACCGCGCGTGTCCCATTTTTTGTAAATATGCTCTGAGAGCTTGATGTAGCTTTCCGCTTGAGCACCGTATTTTTCTTTGAGTACCGGAGTCTTCAATATGGTTGTCGCCATCAGCACCGCTGAACGCAATACCATCGCTTCACCGAGCATGCTGTCCGCACTGTAAATGTTGAGTGCGTCGACATCCGTGCCGGCGGCCTTTGGCATTGGCCAGCCCAAGTAACCATCAGGTTCCTTCACCGCGCGATTGACCCACGAATCCGTCCAATCGACGAGGAAGTCAATCCATTTCGTATCGTGGGTGGCCAGGTAACCGTAGTAAAAACCGTCGGTAAATGGCGTCATCAACCAGCCGCAATCTTCACCCATGACTTTGTCGCAATACCGATTGCGCGCGTCGCTCGTGATATTCTCTTCCCATTGCGACAGGATGGTTTTGTAGGTTGCATGATCCATCCGGACCATTGCCGGGAAGTCTTGCGCCGATGAAGCAGGTGGAGCAGACGATAGCGGGCTGGTGATGGCTAAGAGAAGAACACCGGCGATCAAAATATTCGTGGCGTTCATGGGTTCCCTTCGATCCCATAGCACCGGTGGTCGTGTCGGCATCCGGCAAGACGATATGTCACTGACATATGGGTTATTCTCACGCCAGAATCGCTTTAACCACTTTGCCATGGACGTCGGTGAGACGGAAGTCACGACCCTGAAAACGATAGGTCAAGCGTTCGTGGTTGAAACCCATCAAGTGCAAAATCGTGGCCTGTAAATCGTGAACATGCACCGGGTTTTCGCCGACATAAAAACCCAGTTCATCGGAAGCGCCGTACGTTACGCCGGGCTTCATTCCACCACCGGCCATGAACAGAGTGTAACAGTCTGGATGATGATCCCGGCCGAGGTTGGCAGCTTTGGCAGTTCGTCCTTCGCGGAACGGTGTGCGACCGAATTCGGCCGCCCAGACAACGAGCGTTTCGTCCAGTAGTCCGCGGCATTTGAGGTCGCGAATGAGCGCGGCGACGGGGCGGTCCATCAGTTCGCACCGCTTGCCCAGGCCGCTCTTGATGTCTTCCCCCGGGTTCGTTCCGTGGAAGTCCCAGCCCCAGTCGAAAAGCTGGACAAACCGCACTCCCTTCTCACTGAGACGTCGGGCAAGCAGGCAGTTGTTGGCAAAGCTGGAAGCGCCCGGCTGGGCTCCGTAATCAGCGAGAATGCGAGGGTCTTCCTTGGAAATATCCATGACTTCCGGGACTGCCGTCTGCATACGGAACGCCATCTCGTACTGCGCGATACGCGTCACTGTCTCGGGGCTGCCGAGCTCGCGCTGTTGTATTTCATTGAGATCCTTCAAAGCGTCGAGGCTCAATCGGCGAACCGGGCGATCCATTCCATCGGGATCGTTCACGTAGAGGACTGGATCACCCCCACTTCTACACTGCACCCCTTGAAATACCGAAGGGAGGAACCCACTCCCGAAGGAACTTTTTCCGGCGTTGGGTAGCGAATTCCCGGACAACATCACAATGAATCCCGGGAGATCCCGGTTTTCGGAACCAAGGCCATAGGTCACCCATGACCCAAACGCCGGACGGCCGGGGCGGGGTGAACCGGTGTAGAACAATAGCTCTGCCGGAGCGTGATTAAACTGGTCAGAGTGCATCGATTTAACGAACGTAAGCTCGTCCGCGATCGCTGCAAGGTGTGGGACCGCGTCGGACATCCAGGCACCGGACTGGCCGCGCTGGCGAAAGGTTTGAGGCGTGCCGAGTAGTCTCGGGACACCGCTGGTAAAGGCGAATTTCTTGCCGGCCAAAAGGGAGTCGGGGCATGGCTCACCGTCGCGCTTGACCAACTCGGGTTTGTAGTCGAAGAGATCCAGATGCGGTGGGCCACCTGAAAGATGCAGGAAGATGACGCGTTTTGCTTTGGGCGCGAAGGGCGAGGCGCGTGGTGCCGACGGATTCAAAACCTCCGCCGCGACATTCTCGTTCAGTAAACTGGACAGCGCCATCGAACCAATCCCCAACGCGCCAGCCTGCTTGAGAAAGTGGCGGCGCGTGCTGAACTGAGAGCGCGACATGGCGAGCGAATTCATCAAGCTATCATCTCCGAGCGAGCGTCTCATCCAGGTTCATCAGGACATTGGACACGACGGTCCAGGCGGCAAGATCGACTTCGTTCATGCCTTCCGGGGCGGCACCCAAAGGTTGGGTTGCCATCCGTTTGGCCTTGGCGGTGTCTTTTGCATAGTCGGCGTGGACGGTCTGGTATAGTTCGGCCAGTCGTTTGGCCTCTGATGCGTTAGGCGGGCGCGTCAGGCAGGTTCGGAAAGCAAAGATCACGCGTGAAGCTTCGGTTTCACCGCCTTCCTTTACGATTCGCCGCGCCAAACCTTGTGCCGCCTCGACGAAACAGGGATCGTTTAATGTGACCAGCGCCTGAAGAGGTGTATTGGTGCGGATTCGACGGATCGTGCAGCTCGTTCGCTCGGGCGCGTCGAACGTGTTCATGGATGGATAGGGCGCATTGCGACGTGTGCGAATGTAGATGGCGCGGCACCAACGGTCCTCGCCGGCGTCGGTTTTCCAGTCGGTTGTCGAGCCGAAGGCGGCGGCGAGACCGTAATTGGGTTTGGCCGGCTGGCGGGGCGGGCCATACATTTTATGGCTGAGCAGCCCGGAAGCGAACAACGCTTGATCGCGCACCGTCTCAGCCGTCAGTCGCACGCGCGGCCCGCGCGCCAACAGACGATTCAAGGGATCACGTGCCGCCAGTTGCGTCGATTCTGCCGAGTTCTGACGATAGGTCGCGGACGTCACGATGAGCCGGATCAATTTCTTCGTGTCCCAGCCCAGCCGTACGTACTCCGTTGCAAGCCAATCCAATAGCTCCGCATGCGTCGGCCCTTCTCCCTGCATGCCGAAATCTTCACTGGTCTCAACGATTCCAATTCCAAAGATCTGTTCCCAAAGGCGGTTTACCGCAACGCGGGCGGTCAGCGGGTTATCGGCGCTGGCGATCCAACGAGCCAGCGTTAACCGATTCACCGGACCGCTGATTGGCGAAGCAAGCGCGCTCGGCAGCCCGGGATTGACCTTGTCCCCTTTTGCTTCATAGTTTCCGCGCAGATGAATAAAAGTGTCTCGCTGCGTGCCGTCTAGCATTACGGGCGTAGTGACGGCGACCGCTTTGTACGCCGATTCCACTTTCTTTAGTCCCGACTCCAACTCCTTCCATTCCTTGGACTGCGATCTGAAGTGCTGCGCGAGCTTGTCGCTTTCGGCCTTGTTCCGTTCCTTTTCCGGCTTTTTCAGAATAGCTGCAAGGTCACCGGGCAATGTCGAAATCACAACGGACTTTTCCCATTCCGGTTGCCTGGCGGAAAGGTCATGGGAGGCGGACTCAAACTTGGATTTTGCCTCTGCGTGCCTGGAACGCGTCTCGGCAAATTGAGATTCCATGCCCAATCGAGCGACTTCCACGACCGGCGCATCGTCACCGCCGTTGGCATCCTGGGTGGAATTGAAAATCGCGTAGATCTGGTAGTAATCCTTCTGGCTGAATGGGTCATACTTGTGATTGTGGCACTGGCAACAGGCGAAAGTTGAAGCCATCCACACTTGCAGGGTGGTATTGACGCGGTCGACCACGGCCGCAGAGCGAAACTCCTCCTGATTCACGCCCCCCTCCGTATTCGTAAGGGTGTTGCGATTGAATCCGGTCGCAATGCGTTGCTCATCGGAGGCATTCGGCAACAGATCACCGGCGAGCTGTTCGACCGTGAATTGATCGTAGGGAACATTCGCGTTGAGTGATTGGATCAGCCCATCACGCCATCGCCAGATCGCGCGTTCGGCATCGGGCGCAAAACCTTGAGAGTCCGCATAGCGAGCCAGATCAAGCCAAACCTGGGCCCAACGCTCGCCGTAAGCGGGTCGGGCGAGAAGTCGATCGACGATTATTCCGAAGGCGTCTGGACTATCGTCGTGGGCGAATGCATCGGCTTCGGCGATCGTCGGAGGCAGGCCCGTCAGATCGAGATAAACGCGGCGGATCAGCGCATATCGATCCGCCTGCGGCGAAGGTTGAAGTCCTTCTCGCGCGAGACGAGCGAGGATGAACCGATCGATTTCATTGATCGGCCATGTCTTCGCCTTCACATCGGGCAATGCGGGTCTCAGGGGTTTCACGTACGCCCAGTGCTCGGCGTAAGGCGCGCCTTGCTCAATCCACGACTTCAGGGTTGCGATATTGGGGTCGGTGAGGCGAGCCCCATGCTTTGGCGGGGGCATGATTTCGTCATCGTCGGTACTGCCGATGCGCGCCAATAACTCGCTCGTCGCAGGTTTGCCGGGCACAATGGCAATGCTGCCATCCTTGAGGGGTTTCAACGCGACATCACGCACATCCAGACGCAAACTGGCCTTGCGATCTTTCTCGTCGCGACCGTGACATACGAAGCATTTGCCTGCAAGAATTGGCCGGACATCGCGGTTAAAATCGATGCGGTCGTCGGCTCGAACGAGAACCATGCCCCACGCCGCTACGAATGCGACAACGCCGAAACCAAACAGTTTGTCACGCAAAATGTGCTTCACGAAAAGGAGTACCCTCGACTTTAGGTTCGCGTTTACCAAATTCATGGAATGGCCATGACGGAAATTCCAATCCACAATCGCGATGTTTGTTGGGACTCAATAGAAAAATGGGCCCGGAAACATGGAGTTAAATGAGAGAAAAGGCTGAAAAGGGGCCACCATTGAATACTGAGCTGTTCGGTGTTAAGTGTCATTCGACGATTGCGGTCGGCTTCGCCAGAGAGTCGCTCAGCGTTTCACTTCGATCGCGACCGGTTCCGGCGAGTTCTGGAATCTCATCCACAGCAGTCCTGAATCAAAGTGCCAGTTGGCCGGTGGAAGCAAAATCCCGCCGACCGTGACGGTTTTTGGAGCGCGCCGCGATGCGATACACACCACGGCATTGCTCCCCGCCACGCCGAACGCGCGAAAGGAGATTGCGTCTGCCGTGACGGATTCTTCCCTTACACCGCATGCGGCGGCGAGGATGCCTTCTTTTTTCTCGGCGGTCGCGGAGACCACATCCAGCAGCATTGCGCGGGAACCAGGAACCAGTGTAAACGCGTTTATGATCGCTAATGCCGGATCGAAGAGTGAGATGTATCGTCCATTGAGGACAACCGGTGGCTTGTCGGACGTGGCTTCGTCCAACCCCGCAGCGATTAAATAGGGGCCGCGCCGAAGAACCAATGCGGCACTTTCCTTCCATTCCAAACCGATCGCTTCTGCCGCTGTGCGGGTGAGATTCCTCAGTTGATTCGCCCCGGTTTTGTCATAGGTCATCGCGGAAGGAGAAATCGGCGCATAGACAATTACACCCTTGCCGACGTGCGACAATCCTTTGGCATCTTCTGCGATTTGCAGCGTCTGAAACAGATGATGACGCGGCGTCCGGAATTGCATCGGTGGAGTATTCCACCACTCACGCACCGCGTGATACGGGTCCTTGTCATCGTCAATCACCACCAGCGCGCCGCCGGCCCGTACCCAGCTCGCCAAGGCATTATGGAATTGCGGTGTGGGTGGTTTTTGACCTTCATAGGTCAGTAAAAGCACTTTGTAGCGATCGAGAAATCGCGCAGTGGTCGCGCTTTCAATTTGAACGGGTTCGATGGGCATCCCGCGCTTCACCAACGGCATCGCCAGCCCGTAGAACGAACCGAGATGCGGATCCGATGGCGTCGGATCACCGCGTTGAAACATCATCGTATCTGAAACCAGAACGCCAATACCCTGAGTTCCGCAGGCTTCCCATCGCACTTTGTCCGAGGGCTGCCTCAGGTCGCCCATCGCGGTGATGACCGCTTGCAGCTCCGTCTCGTATTCCCTGGGAATGCCGATCTTAGTTTGCGGCTGCGTCGACGCCGCCGCAGATGGCGTGGCAGGTTTCACTGCATCTGCCGCATTGTGCTTCCCATTAAATATTCGATCCGGCCATGGCATCACCTCGAACCGCCAGACTTCCGGTTGCAAGAGCGATGCGATCAGCGTGCTTTCCCAGTTGGTACGGTAGTCATCCCAGCTGTGATTCGGATTGTCCTCGATTGGATCGTTGAGATACCAGACTTTTCGACCGCTTGCCCGAACCAGGTTTTGCATGGCCCCATATTCAAGGAAGGCCGTTTCAAAGGTGCGAGATTTCCGGACGCCTTCATAAACGTTTGGCGTCCGTGACGTCCCCGTCCAGACTTGAGCGATGTACCCGTCGCAACCGACGTCGATCAGTGATGATTCGGGACTGACGATTCTCCAGTGGGCGTAATTCAACAGTGAATGCGTCGGGACATAACACGGGATGCTGCGATCGCCGTGCTCTTTGCCGTACTTTTTGACGAATTCAAACACCTGCGAGAGCGCCTGGCGATACAGATCATATTTGAGCTTCGATGCCCGGTACTGGCTGTCCACGGATTGGTGCGGCGGTTGCCAATCCTCCCCAAAATAAGTTTTCCACGCGCGGCGAAAGCTGGGCTCATACCCTGCGCGAACCCAGAATTCTGGCTCCTCGAGGTAGATGGCTTCGGCACCGGCATCCAGTGCCCTCTTAACGCCTTCGGTCAAATATCGGCCATAATCTTTCCCGGGTGACATGTACCATACGTCATTGCTCTTGCCGTGCTGTAGTGGATTTCCGTTGATATCGGTTTGTCGTTCATCCTGATGATCCAGACCGTCCCATTGGCCGTGAAGGTAATCCTGGTATTGTCCCCAGGAGACGCCGGTCATGACTTCCGTGCGATATCCGTGACTGCGCCAGCTCTCTAAACGGGCCGGCAGGCCGTTGCCGACGCCATAACAGATGGCTACATCCGCGTCGACCGCCGTGCGCGGCGACCATGGGCCGCTCGTCTGGAACGTCAATCGCCTGTCTGCCTGGCGGTTTGAATCGGCAGCGACATCGGCATTTACGTGTCCTGCCAAATTCAGCAGGCACATGAAGAATGAGCAGAATTCGCGCACGCGCGAGAAGAATAGATTACTTTTTGGATATGTCATATCGGTCCTGGAAGAGAACTGTCAAACATCTTTCCTTAAGATACACGGTCCGAGGGATTCCCAAACGCCCGGGCCTTTGAAGAGGGGCGGAAAAAATGCAATCCGGAATCACTCCGCATCTGGGGGTTGCATTTTGAGATGCCCGAAAAGCGGGTTGCGCTCCCTTGAAGCGGGCAAACCGTTTCCTTGACACTTTTTCCGGCATCTGCTAGTTTTCCGGAGGCATCAAAAACTGGTTTGATTCCGAATGATCCCCCGGACGAGTTTCAGAAATCAGATAGAGCGCATTAGGGCGCAGGCGACTGTCGCCGTTCCGAATGCCGGGCCTGCCAGGCCGCTGGAGTGACGCTTGATGAACCGCTGCCTTCCCACTTTTTTTATTCGATCCCGTCACACTGTCACCGCGTTCCATCAGGCGGTGCTAATTTGTGGTTTGGCTCTGGGCGTTATCGCGCCGATGGCGATTGCCCAGGTGACGGCGCCTCCTGCGGTTACCAAGGTTTCAGGCGGCACCACACCGGTGACATCTGCACCGACGACTCTGCCAGCTCCAAAGATGTTGACGAATGCGGAGAAGACCAGTTCCTCCCCGACGACAGCCACGATCCAAAGTTTTGTAAAAGACAATGTTACGCGGCTTACGATGGAGGATGCCGACGTCGCCACTGTCGCTCGCGGCGATCTGGTCACGGCGGCGATGTCTCCGAGCCCTTTAACGCCATCCAGCGTCATCTACCTCGATACCTATATCAATGCACTGGCCAGGGAATTCTCGTCCGCAATGGCCAGGAACGTGTCGCTTCGCACGAAGCTGAACATCGCGATTGTGGTCGCCAAGGTCGCCGACGCTTCCAAGCCGATTCTTCCGGCGACGGCCTTGCAAAATCTGATCGTTCAAATGATGCAAGATCCGAACGAAGGCGTTTCGTTGTGGGGAATGAAGGGTGCCGCCGCGATTTTAACTGCGCCAAATCAACCCGCGCCCAATGGCGCTCTGCTTCGACTGATCCTACCGACGATCGAATCGCACAAATTATCCGGTGCGATCACTGATGAGGCTTACGGCGCACTGCAAGATCTGAGCCCCCAAGTGATCGATATCCTGGTGAAGCTCTACGCACGTCGAGTGGGGATCTACAAAACCGGGGCCATCCCGCAGGATGCAGCGGTGGAACACCGTGCCAGCGCTGTGTTGACTGTTCAAGCGAGCATGTGGTCGAAGCTAGCCCCGGCGGATCGCGTCAAAGTCATGAATCTGATTGCCGATTTGCTTTCTGGTTCAGCCACGGCAATGACCGGTAAGGTCAGCGCTTCGGATATGGAGCAATTGCGCACGGTCATTACGCAGACAGGTGCCGCAGTATCCGTGGTGGCAGATTCGCTGCCCGATGCGCCACTTCATGATCTGGCGTTACGTTTGTCCAAAATCGGCAGCAATACACCCCCGGCGGCGGTGGTTCAAATGGTTGAACCGATCGTCAAAGCGATCCGCACTGATTTTCCACAAAACGGAGCGGCCGCAGGCAACATCGTGCCGACTGTCGTTAAGCCCTAGTACATCAGCAGTATTACAGCGGCCAGATATCAGTGGTTACCGGCTTCCGCGGAAATCATGCGAAGACTACTGGTCATACCGATTTTTCTGCTCCTGCTTCTTGCAGGCGCCATGATTCTCTCCCAGCCCGACGTGGAGCAAAAGGCGGATTTCACCTACGTCGATCGTGCAGATGTCAGCACTCTGGACTTCCCCAAGCTGACCTACATGCAGGATATTCGCGTAGCCTACGCGCTGTGGGAGGGTCTCTACACGCTCGATACCGTCACTCTTGATCCGGTCCCGGGGTGCGCGTTTCCAATTGAGGTCAGCGAAGATAAAAAAGTCTACACATTCCACATTCGTCCCGAGGCCAAATGGTCGAACGGCGACCCGGTGTTAGCCGGTGATTTTGTTTTTGCCTGGAAGCGGATGCTCGATGAGCAGTCGCAATATGCGGAGTTGTTCAACTACATTGTGGGTGCCGAGGAATACGGGGCGGCTGTTGCCAAATATGAGACTGCCAAGGTAAAAGGTGAGAAGCCCAGTTTTGCAAACGTGGGCATTGAAACATTAGATCAAGACCCGCGCTGGTTGCGGGTCAAATTGAAAAATTCCACCACGTTCTTCCCGGATCTCATCGCGTTCTCACCGTTTTTTCCGGCTCACGAAAAATCGATGATGATGAAGGACCGTATCACGGGGAAGTTGAAGGTCAATCCCAGTTATACGCGACCGCCCAATTTGGTATCGAACGGGCCGTATCGTCTGGATAAATGGGACTTCAAACGTCGTCTGCGGCTGGTGGCTTCAGATTACTATTGGGACAAACCGAGCGTCAAAAGTAGAACGATTGACTTCCTCGTCATTGAAAGCCCGCAGAATGCGTTTGAGGCGTTTAATTCCGGGGCCATCGATTGGTGGGTCGAAGTGCCCGGCGATATTGGGGGTGAACTCCTCCGCAAGAAGCACGAAGATCTGCACAACTTCACGAGTTTCGGGACGTACTTTTATTCCTTTAACTGTCGGGACAAACTCCCTGATGGCACGGACAACCCGCTGAAAAAAATCGCGGTGCGCCAGGCGCTTTCAATGGGAGTGGAGAAGCAGTTTCTCGTCGACAAAATCATGCGGATGGGACAGCCGATCGCGACCGATTACGTCCCACCTGGGGCGTTCAACGGATACGTTTCACCCAAGGGTTTGCCTTACGATCCGGAGCGTGCCCGCAAGCTTCTGGCCGACGCCGGTTACCCGAACGGCGATGGCCTGCCAGTGTTCAAGCTCAATTTCAATAACGAGGGCCAGCATAAGGAAATCGCCGAGTATCTCCAGCGGCAGTGGAAGCAGAATCTGAATGTCACCACGGAACTTGATGGCAAGGAACTGGCCAGCTATCGCGAACAATTGAGCAACAAGAAGTATTCAATTTCCCGCGCCAGTTGGTACGGCGACTACAACGATCCCTCAACCTTCACCGACAAATATCTACCGAACAGCGGGAATAACGATGCAGATTGGCGGAATGAAAAGTTTGCCGCGCTCTGCGCTGATGCCGCCCGTGAAACCGATCCCACCAAACGGCTTCGCATTTTCGAGAAGGCCGAAACGATCCTGCTCGAAGAAGCTCCGATCATGCCGTTGTTTCATTACGTCAATTCCGGAATGTTTCGAAGCAACGTCAAAGGCCTGCCGATGAATCCGCGAAACATGAATATGCTCAAGTCGGTGGAAGTGATTCGGAAGTAAGTAGTCTTGTCCCCTCCCCCCCCAAGTACCGAGCCTGTCGATTTATCCACCCCTTGCATATAAAGCAATTTCGTGCTAAAGTACCGCCATTGGGGCTGGATAAGTTTGGATGACCTGGAGGTCGGTATGTCTCATTGGGCTGCGGCACCGCTGGATCGGAATCAGG
>JBBRMF010000054.1:0-24072 GCA_038230975.1 Tepidisphaerales bacterium | reverse complement strand
TGCATCCGATTTTTCGGCCGTGGCTTTGCCGGCCGAAACATCAACGCGGAACTTACTGACATGGCCTTCGGTTTCATGGACGGCAATCACCGCAGTCCCCTTCGCGTCGGCCGGCCAAGTCATCGATTCAAGCAGTCGCTGGTGATCAAGGATACGGACCTGCATCTTTGTATAAGGCCTCGGCTCGGCGGTGGAATGATTGACCAATCGATGGGGAATCTGTCGTTCTTTTAATAGCCAGTTCAAGGGAAAATCAGCCGGAAGGCGAATGTGTGCGGATTGGTATTGATCTTTGAGACTCGCCAGGAAATGAAGCTGCCGTCGAAATGAGTCCACGTCTTCGGCGAAATGGGAATTCACGCGCAGGATATCTTTGCCATCTTGCTGATATTGCGCGCAATGCATCACGCTGCGGACGGGGCCGGTGGGGGAAGGGCGGTCGATGATTTCAAAACCGTCGTCATGGGTGCGTTCGATGTCTGCCCATCGGGCGGCCGAGCGTTCGAGGCAGCAGTGGCCGCGCTCGACGAAGCGTTGATAGCAGTCGGCGATGGCGGATCGATCGGGGGATTGCGAATAGTGTAAACCGTCGAATGAACCGGTGGGCAGGATGTCGATCGGGACGGTCCAGGCACATTGTCGTTCGACCACACCGTAGCCAAAGTGTTCGTAGAACGATGCACGGAACGGCATGAGCGCGGAAAGAACTTGTCTCCGCTCGCGAGCCATGCGAAGCGTTTCATGCATCACTTGCGAAGCAATTCCGTGCGAATCCGCACTTTTACTTCGGCGGCGGGTGCGAATGGTTCCGACCCAGGCGACACCCTGGCAGGGGATTGGCGAGCCGCGCACCCACATGTTAAACGAGATCGATGTGGCGGTGCCGACGGCTTCCGGGCCGTCTTCAATCAACAGAAAGTCGCCCGGCCTGGAGCGAGAATCGGAGCGAATGCGTTGGCGGTAATCCTCCGCGTCGCGCGGGGTTGGCGCGTAACTCCTCAATCGGGTTTCAGCCACACGATCCAGATCCGACTCTCCGACCCAGCGAGAAATTAGGGGCACAACCGAGACCTTAATCGGTTCAACATCATTCGGCAAAGGCCGTTGACATCAACGCACTTCGGAATGATGCCCCCTGCCAGTATGGCAAAGAACCGTGTTGCGTTACACCGGTGACTGCCACCCTGACAGTAAAACGCATGATGGCGACATCCCAGGTTCCCCTCGCAACGTGCCATAAGTTTATTCGAGTCATTGAGTTGCGCAGGTTCCGACGAAAAGCATAACCCGGCATTGGCTTTGTTATTCCCCCTCTGCGCCACAGGTGTCGGCTCACGGCGACGCGATGGC
Organism: Tepidisphaerales bacterium; assembly: GCA_038230975.1. GTDB lineage: Bacteria > Planctomycetota > Phycisphaerae > Tepidisphaerales > Tepidisphaeraceae > JANXVV01. The sequence goes on along the minus strand of JBBRMF010000054.1, from coordinate 22,722 downwards.
CCGTTTGTAAGAGCGTTCTTTCGTTTATGACTAACGAACGCTCCTAAACCTCAGAATAGCTACTCATTGAAGGAGAACCCGATGGCCGCAAAGTTGATAACGTTTGATGCTGAAGCCCGCAAGTCGCTTTTGGATGGCGTGACGAAACTGGCTCGCGCGGTAAAAACGACCCTCGGGCCACGTGGCCGCAATGCCGTGATCGATAAAGGCTGGGGCGCTCCGACCGTGACCAAAGACGGCGTGACCGTTGCCGAAGAAATCGAACTGAGGGATAAGTTCGAGAACATCGGCGCCAAGCTCGTCAAAGAAGCTGCCAGCAAGACCAGCGACGTTGCCGGTGACGGTACGACGACGGCCACTGTTTTGGCGGAAGCGATTTTCCGCGAAGGGTACCGTAATCTCACCGCCGGTGCCGATGCGATGGCCCTTGCTCGCGGCATTCGCAAGGCCGTCACCGCCGTCAGCGAATCACTCAAAAAACAATCCAAGCCCATCTCCGGCAAAGTGGATATCGCCAATGTCGCCAGCATCTCCGCCAACAACGATCGTGAGATCGGTGAAATCATGGCCAATGCCATGGAAAAGGTCGGCAAAGACGGCGTCATCACCGTGGAAGAAGGCAAGGGCCTTGAAACCTACGTCGATGTCGTCGAAGGCATGCAGTTCGATCGGGGCTTCCTGTCGCCGAACTTCGTCACGAATCCGGACAACATGACGGTTGAGATGGAAAAGGCATTTGTGCTGATATTTGAAGACAAGATCAGCTCAGCCGCCAAGCTCATTCCGCTGCTCGAAAAAATTCAGAAATCAAAAAAACCGTTGTTCATTATCGCTGAAGACATCGAAGGCGAAGCCTTGGCAACGCTGGTCGTGAATAAGCTGCGCGGCATCTTGAATGTCGCCGCCGTCAAAGCTCCGGGCTATGGCGATCGTCGCAAAGCTATGCTCGAAGATATCGCCATCCTCACAGGTGGCGAAGCGATCATGAAGGACCTTGGCATCGAGCTCGACAAGATCGAAATCAGCCAACTCGGTCAGGCCAAGCACATCCGCGTTGACAACGACAACACCACAATCATTGAAGGTGCCGGCGACAGTGCCGCCATCCAGGGCCGAATCGCCGCCATCCGACGTGAGATCGAAGGAACGACCAGCGATTACGATCGCGAAAAGCTCCAGGAACGCCTCGCCAAGCTCGCCGGTGGCGTCGCTCAAATCAACGTCGGTGCCGCGACCGAAGCAGAACTCAAAGAAAAGAAATCCCGTATCGAAGACGCCCTGCACGCAACCCGCGCTGCGGTCTCTGAAGGGGTCGTCGCCGGGGGTGGTGTGGCACTCATTCGGGCCCTCAAGGCTTTGAATGGCGGATCGAACCTCAAGCTCGAAGGCGATGAAGCCGCCGGCGTGAAGATCGTCCGCAACGCCTGCATGGCCCCTCTAAAACAGATCGCCGAAAACGCCGGAACCAGCGGTTCGGGTGTCGTGCGCCATGTGATGGAAGCCAAAGACAACGAAGGTTACAACGCCCTGACCGGCGAATATGTGGACATGCTCAAAGCCGGCATCCTGACACCAACGAAGGTTGAACGCACTGCTTTGCAGAACGCCGCCGAAGTCGCCATTCTGTTGCTGACGACGGATTGCATCATCGTCGATAAGCCCAAGGAAAAAGAAGCCGGCGGTGGTGGTGACCACGACCACGGTGGCATGGGTGGCGGTGGTATGGGCGGTATGGGTGGCATGGATATGGGCGGGATGATGTGATGTCGACATGCCATGATGCATTGGTTATTTGTCAGCCGAAATGAAGGCATGAACTTGTCTGATTGAGAGGCAATCAATGTTGCGTACCATCGAAGCGATTATCGACGAGAACGGAAATGTGAGTCTGGCTGAAGATATTCATCTTCCCCGAAAATCCAAAGCTTATCTGACGATCCTGGATGTTCCGGTCGTAGATGAAGTGACTTTGCTCAGCGAAAAAGCATTAGAAGAATGGAATAGCCCAGAGGAGGATGAAGCATGGGCGCACCTGCAGTCGGTTCCGTTATCGTGACCGCGTTTCCGTTCAGTGATCTGTCGGCAACCAAGTCAGGACGGAGGACATTGATCCTCAAGCCATTGGAGTGCCAGCTATGGAGTTCGACTGGGATGCTCCAAAGGCGACGGTAAATCGCCGCAAGCATGGGATTGCATTTGACGAAGCGAAGGAGATCTTCGAGCCACAAGAGCCTTTGATTCTGGAAGACGAGCATCACTCGGACGCGGAGGATCGGTACTATGCGATTGGTGCCTCAGCGAAGGGACGAATGCTGACAGTTTGTTTTTCGTATTGCGGTACCCTGATCCGGATCATCAGCGCTCGAAAGTCGACGAATCGCGAAATGGAGACTTATGGCGACGAAATCCGCAAAAGGCTCTAATGGACGAAACTGGAAAGCGACCTACGACCTGCCCAAGGAGCTGGACTTTCGCAAACTCCGCGTGGTTGGCGTGGGGATCGAATCGCTTCGGCAGCATGCGGTGAAGCGAAAGACCGTTGAGCTTGAGCCGGATGTCGCCAAAGATTTTCCGACGGCGAAAGCGGTGAATGATGCCCTCCGGCAGTTGAAGGAAATCCGCCGTGTGATGCGATCGAAGGCGGCTTCCAGAAAGTCGGCATGAGTTTGTAATTCGTAGGGCTCGCACTGCGGACCGTTTAGGTCACCGCTACATCTGCAATGGATTCTAGGAACGTTTATGAAGTTTGCCGTAACCCTCGATCGCGACGAAGACGGTGTCTGGGTGATCGAATGCCCGGCCATTCCCGGGTGTGTGAGTCAGGGTGCAACGCGTGACGAAGCATTGAAGAATATCGAAGACGCAATCCGTCTTTGCCTTCAAGTGCGTTCCGAACAAGGCATGACATTGTCTTATTGAAGGAGTTGAATGCCGAAAGTGAAGCAGATCGGACCCTACCGATTACACTTCTTCTCGGCTGATCGTCTTGAACCGCCGCATGTCCATGTTGAACGCGACAAGAAGACGGCAAAGTTTTGGCTCGAACCGGTGAGATTGGCGAATCGCCGTGGTTTCACCGAAAGTGATATCCGAAAAGTAATGGCTATCGTCGTTGAAAATGAGTCAGAGATTGTTCGAGTATGGCATGAACGATTCGATCACTGAAATTTCCGATGTGTTGGCGACCTATGTCGTGATCGACGAGCAATCGCTTACCGTTTCATTAAGCGACGGTCGCAAGCTGGTTTTGCCTGTTGAGTGGTACCCGCGGCTTAAACATGGCACTCCCGCCGAGCGAAATCAGTGGCGACTCATCGGTGAAGGTGTCGGTATCCACTGGCCTGAACTTGACGAGGATCTAAGCGTTGAAAGTTTGCTTGCGGGTCGTCGCTCGATGGAAACTTCTCGTTCCGTCAAAAAATGGCTTGCTGAAAGGTCGGTCGCGAAAAAAACGCGACGAAAGAGCGCCTGATCGTCGGGTGCCTTGATTGACGTGAGTCTGCGCCGCGGACCCGTTGCTAAAAAAACTGAAAAACATCCGCCATCAAGTTGATTCGCGGTTCTCACAACGAGGTAAGAAGCTATGAAATTAAAGCCCCTTCAAGATCGTGTCATTGTCAAGCAGCAGGAAGCGGAAGAAAAGACTGCCAGCGGCATTCTGCTTCCCGATGCCGCCAAGGAAAAACCCACCAAAGGCAAGGTCATCGCGGCCGGCCCGGGTAAGTTCTCGGAAAAAGGCAAGCGGATGGAACTGTCCGTTCGCGCCGGCGATGTCGTCTGGTACGGCAAGTACAGCGGTAACGACGTGGAAGTAAACGGCGAAAAATTCGTCATTCTTCGCGAGAGTGAAATTCTTGGCGTTCTTGAATGAGGATTTGTCAGTCGTTAGTCGTCCGTTGTCAGTTGTTTAAATGCAATACAACGGACAACAGACCACGAACAACAGACCACGGACAACAATTAACGAACTAAGTACCGGAGTGAAACAATGGCCACCAAGCAAATGATATTCGAGAACGCGGCTCGGCAGGAAATCGCCAACGGGCTGTCGCAGTTGGCGCGGGCCGTCAAGGCGACCCTTGGGCCGCGCGGTCGCAACGTCGTCCTGCAAAAGTCGTTCGGCTCGCCGCGCATCACCAAAGACGGCGTCACTGTCGCCAAGGAAATTGAGTTGGCTCAGCCTTTCCAGAACATGGGCGCAAAGCTCGTGAACATGGTCGCCAGCAAGACCGGTGATGTGGCCGGTGACGGCACCACCACCGCCACGGTGCTGGCCGAAGCGATCTATCTCGAAGGTCTAAAGCACGAAAACTCCGGTGTGAATCCGATTTCGATTCAGCGCGGCATCCTCAAAGCCGCCGAAGTTGCTGCCGACGCCATCACCGCGATCTCCAAGAAGGTCAAAGGTCGCGAAGATTACAAGCGAATCGCCACCATCTCCGCCAACGGCGACGAGTTGATTGGCAACCTGATGGCCGACGCGATGGAGAAGGTCGGTAAAGAAGGCGTCATCACCGTCGACGAAGGCAAGAGCACCGAATCCACCCTCGAATACACCGAAGGCATGGCTTTCGACAAGGGCTACCTCTCGCCGTACTTCATGACGAATCCCACCACGCTCGAAGCAGTGATGGAAGATGTCCTGATTCTTCTGCACGAGAAGAAGATTTCGAATCTCGCCGATTTGCTTCCCCTGTTGAATAAAGTGGTCACCGGTGGCAAACCGCTGCTGATCATTGCCGAAGATGTTGATGCTGAAGCGCTCACCGCGTTGGTCGTCAATCGTCTGCGCGGCATTTTGAATATCTGCGCCGTCAAGTCCCCTGGTTTCGGGGATCGCCGTAAAGCCCTCATGGGCGATCTGGCCACCCTCACCGGCGGCAAGTTCATCAGCGAAGACATCGGCCTGAAGCTTGAGAATGTCGAACTGGAAGACCTCGGCACCGCCAAGCGCGTCGTCATCAGCAAGGATAACACCCTGGTGGTTCAAGGTGGCGGTAAGAAGAAGGATCTCGACTCCCGCGTCGAGCAGATTCGCAGCCAGATCGAAAAAACCACCAGCGATTATGATCGCGAAAAGCTCCAGGAACGTCTGGCCAAGCTCACCGGTGGCGTTGCGGTCATCAAGGCCGGAGCCACCACTGAACTGGAAATGAAAGAGCGCAAGGATCTGATCGACGATGCCCTCCATGCCACCAAGGCCGCTGCTGAAGAAGGCATCGTGCCCGGCGGTGGCGTTGCCTTCCTGCGAGCGATCGAAGCGGTCCAAGCGGGCAAGAGCAAAGTCAAAGGCGACGAAAAGCTCGGCTTTGATATCGTCGCCGAAGCCCTTCGCGCCCCGGCCATGCAAATCGCCGAAAATGCCGGTGAAGATGGTGAAGTTGTCGTTGCCCGGATTCTGGAAAACAAGAACCCCAACTATGGCTACAACGCCGCCACAGATGAGTATGTTGACATGCTCAAGGCCGGTATTATCGACCCCACCAAGGTCGCCCGCACGGCTTTATTGAACGCCGCCAGCGTCAGCGCCTTGGCCCTGACGACCGATATGCTCATTACGGAACTGAAGGATGAGGACAAGAACCTCGTCAGCGGAGCTGTTGTTTAAGGCTTAAAATATCATCGCAAAACGCATGAAGACACGAAGATAGACAAAGTCTTCGTGTCTTCGTGCGTTTTGTAGCCCCGTAGGGGCGCAAGACGATAGCCCATGGCGCAAGCCATGGGAAAAGTCGATGATGATAGCAATGAGCCCCGTAGGGGCGATAGATGAGGCGTGACTTGATTTTCACGGTCGAAACAGAACCAGAAGATGACGGGCGTTGGATCGCAGATGTGGTCGATCTTCCCGGGGTCATGTGCTACGGAGCGACCCGGGCCGAGGCAATCGCACATTCCGAGGCGCTTGCGCTTCGCGTCATCGCCGATCGATCTGAACACGGTGAGCTGGTTTGAAGCCTGATGATCTCTAGTGAAACTTTGGTGGTACAGTGGCTCAAGTAAAACGTGATTATTACGAAATTCTGGGCGTCGTGAAAACCGCCGACGGCGACGAGATCAAGCGCGCCTATCGCCGCATGGCGATGAAGTATCACCCCGACCGCGCCGACGGAGACAAGACCGAAGCCGAGACAAAATTCAAAGAGTGCGCCGAAGCCTACGAAGTGCTTTCCGATGAACCCAAACGTAAGCGCTACGATCAGTACGGCCACAAAGGCGTTCACGGTCAGCACGATTTTTCGCACATGGACGTCACGGACATCTTCTCGATGTTCAACGACATCTTCGGTGGCAGTGCCGGTGGTCAACGTGGTGCGCGGCAGACCACCGCACGCGGGTTTGATCTGGAAACACAAGTCGAGCTGACGCTCAACGAAATCGCCAGCGGTGTCGAAAAGACCATCGAATTTGAAAAGCAGGATCTCTGCGAAATCTGTCATGGCAGCGGTGCCAAACCCGGCAGCCCACCCGTGGTCTGCGTACAATGCGGTGGACAAGGCCGCGTTGCCCAACAGGGATTCGGTGGCATGTTCCGCATGGTCACCGCCTGCCCCAATTGCCGTGGCAGAGGATCAGTCGTTCGCGAACAATGCCTTTCCTGCGGCGGTAACGGTCGACAGATGCGCAAGCGCGTCGTCACCGTCAAGATTCCTGCAGGTGTGCATGAAGGCCAGGCCGTCCGCATCACCGGTGAAGGTGAGCCCGGCGACAACGGCGCGCCTCCGGGTGATTTGCATTGCTACATCGCCGTCAAACAGCATCCGTTCTTCAGCCGGCACAACAATGATCTGGTCTGCCAGATCCCGATCTCATTCACTCAGGCCGCACTCGGTTCCAAAGTGGATGTGCCCACGTTGCTCGGGCCGTTTGAAATGGAGATTGCCCCCGGTACCCAGCACGGCGAGGTCTTTAAGCTAAAAGGCAAAGGCCTTCCGGATATCCGCACTTACCGAAACGGCGACGAACTGGTACAGGTGTTGATTGAAGTGCCCAAGAAGCTGAACAAAAAGCAGGAACAACTACTCCGCGACTACGCGGCCATCGAAGATTCCGCTGTCATGCCCCAGCGCAAAGGCTTCCTGGATAAGCTCAAGGAAATGTTCAAGACGTAGGGTTCGCACTGCGGACCGTTTTCCTTCTCGACAATAATGGTCCGCCAATTGGACCCTACAGAAACAGCAGAGGATCATCATGAGTGCCACATCTGACGAAAATATAAAGCACGACGCAGAATCAAGCGCGGAAATGTTCGACATGGACAGCAGTGCCGACGCGCAGGATGAAAACGAACTCATTCGCCTTGAAGCCGAGCGAAATGATCTTTACAACAAATTAGCCCGCGCCCAGGCTGAGTTTCAAAATGCGCGCAAGCGATTGGAAGCGGACAAAGAGCAGGCCGTTCAGTACGCCAACAGTTCGTTGATTAAATCTCTGCTGCCCGTCATCGACAATTTTGAACGGGCCCTCTCGCAAGACCCGGCGAAAATTGACGTCGCTTCACTGCTCAAAGGGATGCAGATCGTCCACGACCAATGGCTTGCCGTGATCGAGCAGCAGGGTGTCAGCCGCGTGGCCCCCAGGGCCGGCGATGTCTTTGATCCATCGACGATGCAAGCCATCATGCAGCAGCCGACCGACAAATATCCCGAGAACCACGTCACGCAGTTGCTGCAAAATGGATACTCGCATCACGGCCGTTCACTCCGCCCGGCTCAGGTGGCGGTCAGCAAAGCTCAGTAGAAATATTCGTAGCATGGGCTAACAGCCAATGATTTTGAAATAAAACAGAGGCGGGTAGCCCGTGCTACGAATAGGCTCGAACAAAATTGGTTCTCCAACCAATCCGCCATCGGAAAGTTAGTCAAAAATGCCTACTTACGAATACAAATGTGACGCCTGCGGTCATGCCTTCGAGAAATTCCAGCAGATCACCGCGGCACCCGTCAAGAAATGCCCCGAGTGCGGGAAGTCCAAAGTTCGTCGGCTGATCAGCGCTGGCGGTGGAATGATCTTCAAGGGTAGCGGGTTTTATATCACCGACTACCGCTCCGAGGGATACAGCAACGCCGCCAAAGCGGATAGCGCCGCCGGGAAAGAAGGCGGCGGTGGGGGCGATGCGGGTTCCAAGGATGCCGCCGCAAAAGATTCCGGCACCAAGTCGGATACAAAGCCCGAGACCAAGTCCGAGGCAAAATCAGAATCCAAGTCAGAACAGAAAGCTGAATCCAAACCGGTTGAAAACAAGACCGCGAGCAAATCCGCGGCGAAGAGTGAATCAAAGCCATCGAAGTCGGCGAAAAAATAGCGTGATGATTGCGATGAAATGTCCCACTTGCAAAAAACCGGTTGAAGAATCCACGCCGGGAAAACCGCAGACGGCATACCCGTTTTGCAGCGAGCGATGTAAGTTGATCGATTTGGGCTGCTGGCTCGATGGCAAATATCAGATCACCGTGGCCGACGACAACGCCAGCGAATCTGACATCGAAAGTCCAGACAATCCTTCAGTTTTGTAGGGTGGGTGTACTGCCCACCGTCCCTGTCTCTCGGCAATTCGGTGGGCGAGTACACCCACCCTGCATCTATAGTCCCTGCATCTTCGAGTTACATTTTGAGTTCGCCCGCAAGATCGGGCGCGCCCGGTCGTTTTCCTCGAAATATTTTCATGTACTCGCTTCGACGTGTTGAGTATGATTCCTCCGCTTCGCTGCGTTGGGCAGCATTTCTCCGATGTCATTTCAGGGATTCGCGGGAGGATTCTCACATGGCCGCACGCCACCTGATTCTAGGCATAGTCGCTGTTTTCACTTTGGCCGCGTGGAGCAATGCGTATGCGGTCGACATCGCCGCGCCAGACACTTTCAAAGACGCCGGCCTTGAAAAATCAGGCGATGTCTACGTTTTATCCGATGAAGCCCCGATCGTGGCCGGCGTCAAGGAATTGCGCCTGACCAAAGTTCAGGCGGATAAGGAAGCCAAATCTCGCAAAGTGATCGAAACGCAAATCACCACCAAGAAAAAAATTCTGAAGGATGCCGATAAGGAATGGCATGAGTTGGAAACGAAATTAGGGGTGATTACCGATGTGGGAATTCACAACCGCATCGTCACCCGGATGAATCGCCTGGTGGCCGACCACAAACAAGCGATGGCGAATGTAAAGGACCTGGAGGAACAGGCGGGGAAGGTCAGCATGGTTGCCAAGACCAAATTTATCGACGCGGTCGCGGCGCTGGCGCCCAAAGCCCATGCCGTCACCGCGCAATACAAGAAACTTGCGGATGATCGCGCAATCACTGCGGCGCTGGCAAAACTGAAAGCGTCCGCTGTCACGGCCAACGTGGTGCTTGGGCCGTCGGCTCAGTTGAAGAGTGATATCGTCGACCTGAAAAAATGGCAGTCTGCGGTCGATTCCGAAGCCATCCCGCTGCGCGAACAGAATGGCATTCATATGGTTGATGTGCTCATCAATGGCGAGCACTTTCTCATGGGGGTCGACACGGGCGCCAGCTCCGTCCTGCTCTCGGGCGAAGTCGCCGAAACACTCAAAATCATTCCCGGTGAAAAAGATCCGACAGTGCATATGCGGTTGGCGGATGGCAATATCATCGAGGGCAAGGAAATGTCTCTCAAGACGGTCCGCGTCGGTCGATTCACGCTCGAAGAGGTCAGTTGCGTCGTGCTCAACAAAGGCCTCCCCGATGCGCCGCTTCTGCTCGGTGGATCATTTCTCAACCACTTTATCGTGAGGCTCGATCCTTCCGCGCGAGAACTTCATCTGACCGAAATCAGGGACGAAGTGATCCCCAAAAACAATTCCGCAATCCCCCGAACCCCCGTAAAGCCCGGCGCATCGTAAATCACCTGACTCCACAACGCACGGCGTTTGAAGGATTTGCCTTTCCAGTTATAATGCCCTTCGGCCCTCTCGGTGGATCGGGTGATGTTTGCCCCTCTGAAGAATAATGGGCCAGGACAATCGGCGCTGCCCGTTGTGGCGACGTTCGATGCAAGGGATCCATCTGAGATCACCCTCCGAGCATTGCAAGTTTGTTGCAAGAGACTCACCGAACAAGCACTAGGGAAAGGAGCCTTTCATCCATGCCCGACGATACGCACGTCATCCGCGGCGTCAATTGGCGCGAGACGTTTCCATTCACGCATATTTTCCGGTCATTCCGGGTCGCCATTCATCCGTCCAAACTCATTCTGGCTTTGGTCGCGATCATCATGCTGTATATCGGCGGCCGAGTTCTCGACGGCATGTGGCCGGTCTCCAGTAAAGGCGTGACGGGCGAGATCGAAGTGTACGAAAGCGTTCGCGCTAATCGCATGCTCACCAATGGTCCTACCGGCGAGGAACTTACGCGAGCAGAACGGGCGCAACTTACCGGCCGTTTGAATTTCGGGAAACTTCGGGATGAGGCTCGGGCCCGCATCGAAACCGAATACGCCGGAGCGCTCGTGGCGCATAAGGTCGAAGTCGATGGTAAGCCCATTACGATCGAACAGGCGCATGAAGCGGCCCACAGTGCAAGCCATGACGGACTGCTGAAGGATCGCCTCAAGAGCGAGCGAGATGCAGCCGTCAAGCGTCTGAAAGAGCGTCACACGCACGAGCGCGAAGCCGCTGAGAATGGCACGTTACCGGTCGTGCATGATGCCGTCAGCACCTATTTTGCGGCGATGGATTCGGCCAAGGATCAAAAAGCCAAGGATGACGCCAAGACCGCTTTAGATAAAGCGATCAAAGATGCTGGCACCGCTCAAGAAGCAAAAGAAAAAAGTCTAAAATCCGAGCAAGTGGATGCTTTGAAGGTGTCGAAAAAAGCCGACCGCAAATCAGAGCTATCGGCCTATGAAACCGCCGTTCGTGAAGCGTACGACACTGCCGAAACGCAGTGGCGCACCGCCCGCCGTGTAAATGGCAGCGGATTGTGGATGCTGTTCATGGACTACGAAGTCGACCGCGTAAACGACGTGGTGCGCGGCGTACTGCATAACAACTGGTTCGGGGGTTTGACTGGATCCACTCCGGTGGCCAACCCATTTGCCGTGCAGTTCGAATCGGGTGTGTTTGATTCGATCTACCGCTTCTTCTGTGTGGCACCTCGCTGGGCCATCGGGCAGCATGGCGTCTATTTCTCACTCCTGGGAATTCTATTCCTCATCGTCTGGGCGATCTTCGGCGGAGCCATCGCCCGCATCGCCGCTGTGCACGTCGCACGAGAAGAAAAGCTGTCCGTGCGACAGGCTCTGCGATTTTCCAGCGGTAAGTTCCTGAGCTTTGTCTTTGCCCCGATCATCCCATTAGTCATCGTGCTGGTCGTCGGATTCGTCGTCGCACTCGGTGGCTTGCTGCTCTACATTCCGTTCATCGGGGAAATACTGGTCGGCATCTTCTTCTTCCTGGCGCTGGCCGCCGGCTTTGTGATGACATTGGTCGCCCTCGGCACCGCCGGTGGTTTAAACCTGATGTATCCCACGATTGCGGTGGAAGGCTCGGATAGCTTCGATGCGATCAGCCGTAGTTTCAGCTATGTGTATGCCCGCCCCTGGCGAATGCTCTGGTATTCGATCGTCGCGATCGCCTACGGTGCATTTGCGTTTCTCTTCGTTCGCCTGTTCGTCTATATGACTCTGGCATTCGCGCACAAGTTCACCGGGCTCTGGGTGGCCAGCACCACTTCCGGCGAACAACCGGTTTGGAATTCGATCTGGCCCGGTTCGGGAATGTGGCACTTGCCCTATGAAATACCGTATCTTTCGCTCAGCGTCGGCCAAAGCATTGCTGCGTTTTCCGTGGCGGTATGGGTCTTCCTGACTATCTCGTTTCTCGGTGCTTTCCTCATCAGCTATTACTTCTCTTCCAGCACGATCATCTACTACCTTATGCGCCGCGAGGTCGATGCCACGGAATTGGATGATGTGTACGTCGAACAGTCCGAGGATGAGTTCGCCGAACCCATCCCGGCCGCCACGAGTCACACCACGACGGTGAACCCCACGGCGTCAACCACCCCGGTCATCCCTGCTGCAGACGGCACGAATCCCGCGACCGCCGGGTAGCTCGCACAAATAATCGACATGAATATGAAAGGGCGACGCCACCGCGTCGCCCTTTTCTCGTGGAGCATCCACTTCTAAGTCTTTCATGAACCGCGAACGCAGTGAGCGGGGCCCCAATCCGCTCACTGCGTTTGCGGCTCCTTACCTGCCCAGCCCCGCCTTTTTTATGGACCCGATCCGTATTCATGGCGTTTCCAAAAACTTCGTACTATAATTTCACAATGTTCGTAGGGATGTCTTAAGCCTTGGAGTGATCAAATGGACACACAGCTACTGCCGGATAATTTCCTGACGACGCAGCTCAAGAAGGTGGTCAACTGGTCCCGGCGCAGCTCGCTCTGGCCGATGCCTTTCGCCACTGCCTGCTGCGGAATTGAGCTGATGGCTACCGCTTCCAGTCGCTATGATCTGGCGCGCTTCGGGGCCGAAGCCATGCGCTTTAGCCCGCGGCAGAGCGATCTGCTTATCGTCGCTGGTCGCGTCACCATCAAGATGATGCCCGTATTGCAGCACATCTACCAGCAAATGACTGAACCCAAATGGGTCATCAGCATGGGGGCCTGTGCCAGCACCGGCGGGGTATTTGATGCCTACGCCACAATTCAAGGAATTGATCAATTCCTCCCCGTCGATGTGTATGTTCCCGGCTGCCCACCGCGCCCTGAAACGCTCATCGAAGGAATCATGGCCATCCAGCGGATCATCGATGAAGATGGTTTGCCACCCAAAGGCAAACGTCGACCGCTGCAGGTGTCCGTGGAACCCAGCTATGTTCCGGCACCGCAACCCGTGCCAGTGACCGTTGGGGGAAGAGTTTTGTAGGGTGGGTGTACTCGCGCACGTTGCACGGTAAACCGGTGGGTGAGCACACCCAACCTACACCTCAATGGCTTGCCCGATGAGTCCGTCGCCGCCGGGCTAGCAGACCTATGGCTCCCAATCCCAGCAACGACAGAGTCGTGGGTTCAGGAACGATCAACCCGGCCACACCACCCGACAACTTACGACTGCCGGTATAGTTAAACGTCAACGTCAGCGCACTAGCGAGTGCAGCCGGATCCAGGTTGGCAGGCAGGATGCTCCCCAAGTCAGTGCCATCGGGCAGGTAGCCATTGACGGCCGTCATATTGATCTCGGTGCTGCCGGTGATCGTCACCCCGGACAGAGCCGCTTTGGATGCAGCGGTAAGCTTGCTTGCATCCAACGCAAACGCACCGCCTGTGGACAGGATATCGATCAAGCTGAGGGCTCGATTTGTCGTATTGAACGTCTGCTTGCCGACGAACCCTGTGAAGCCGTTGTGGTTGATCTTCACGTCACCCGTGGCCGGGTCGTAGGTAAAGGCCAACGTTCCGGAGTCCGGGTTGATGACCGCCACCGCTGGCGAAGCCAAGTGACCGGTGAGGGTCATAGCGGCTTTCGTGGCCTTAGTAACTGCGGTCAAAGCGAGATACGAACCGTTGTTGAAGTTCCCGGCCGAGTTGAAGATATTGACGTCCTTCGAGTCTACCACACCGTCGCCGTTCAGATCACCCGCCTGGTAGCCCAGGTTAGTAGGTTGATTGAACAGACCGAAGCTATTGAACAGGTTTACATCGTAGGAGTTGACCACTCCATCCCCATTCAAGTCCCCCGTCAGAGTCGGACGTACGAGGATTTGTGTGTAGGGGATGCCCGTCCCTGTTCCGGAGTTTGAGTTGGGCCCGAGGATCTGCCCTACGTTGTCCGGGTTATTTGGATTCTGCAGCGCACCGTTGTAATAGCCCACCCCCATAAAATCGACGTTGGCCTTGACCACGGAACTGGTGATGCCACCCCGTCCGTTGTAGTCCCCGAAGCCGGTAGTTGTATCGATGTTATAGGCCGCATCAATGTATTGCTTGACCTTGGCAAACGGGGTGGCGGTATTGTTCACCAACAAGTGGTGGTTCTGAAGATCGAGCAGGCCGTTGGATGTAATGGCGAGGTTATTGACGGTATTGGTGACGTGCAGCGCTGCCGGTGTGACCATGACCGTGGAATCCTGGCCGATTGAAATGGAAGTCTGCGCGAATCGTCCTACGGAGAGATTCGGAGTGGCGGTTCCATATCCATCGATCGAGGTACTCCCCGCGCCCGTTAATGCACCGAGAGTGGCGTCACCACCGGTCAAAATATACTGGCCGTTATTCAGCATTTGCCCGGCGGAGAGTGTCCCTCCGTTCTGGTTGTAGATTCCCAATCCCCCCGGTGAGGTAGAGATGGAAATGGTTCCAGACACGCTGTGCATTCCGCCGGTATGGTTGAAAGTTCCCGTTCCCTTTGAACCCACTTCTTCAGAACCCGTCACGGTCAGCACACCACCGCTTAGATTGACCGTTCCATTGGAAAGGCCGAACGTGCCGACATATAAAGACTGCGCTGTTATATTTCCGCCGGTTTGATTCAGATCTCCATTTCCAAGAAATCCGGCATACAGAGCGCCTACCTGTAGCTCCCCGTCAACCATGTTGTAGGTTCCGCGCGAGGCGTATTGCTCACCGATCGCGAGAAAAACGCTGGCGATATTGATACCCCCATTTTGCGTGAATATGTTACTCAGTTGGCTTTTGTAGGCGATGCTTTCGCGCGGGCAGGAGAGCACGCCATTATTGAGCGTATAGCTTGAAGAGCTATTGGAAAGACGGCCCATGCTCAGGTAGGTATTGACTAAATGAATCCCGCCGTCCTGGATGAAAGTGGCTGCGCCCTGGTACCCGATATATTCATTTCCAGCGATGGACAGTAGTCCACCTGATAGCTTTACATTGCCAACCGAACCTGTTTGGAGACCCAAAGCCAGAAGCTCTGTCGTATGGAGCCCACCGATCTGATTCACTGAACCCTGCCCGGCATTTCCGACGATCTCAGCGCCTTCGACGGTTAAAGTCCCCTCGTTCAGGTTCAGTATCCCCGTACCGTTGGTTGCATTGCCAAGGTATAGGCCTGAGTTCGTATGAGATCCGCCGGACTGATTGAATTCACCGGTTCCCTGGTCGCCATAGGTTTCGCTGCCGAGCGTGAATACTGATCCATCGGACAGCGCGTAAACCCCATTGCTGCCGGGAAGGTATCCAATGGAAATTCCACCATATAAACTGGAGCCGCCGAAGTGGTTGAATGCGCCTGTGCCGGACAGCCCGACATACACCGTGTTGGCCGTGAGGCTACCACCGCCGAAATTATAAGTGCCGGTCCCTGCAACACTCGTACCGGAGCTTTCACCGCCGAGAACCAGATACCCACCGATGAGATGTTTCCCCGCTGTGTGGTTCACGACGCCGTTTCCGCTGTAACCGATGTAGACCGAGTCGGCCACATTAAGCGTGGCTCCGGAAAGATCAACCGTGCCACTGCTTCCAACATTCAAACCTACAAACAGCCCGTTGCTTCCGGCCCCGGTGACGGAGTGGATACCGCCGGAAAGATTCATCTGCCCCGCGCCGGTGAGGCCGACCATTTCCGTGGTGACGGAAAGTGCGTTGGAGGACTGATTGAAAATCATCAATCCAGAGGCGCTGGTATAGTCGGTGGTGATCGACGCGAAGTTTGAACCGGTGGACTGGGCGTCAAAGGTGACGACGATATAGTCCGTTCCTGACTGCACGAGTTGAACCGCGTCGGCGGTGGCCGGGGTTGTGCCGGTGGACCAGTTGGTCGGATCGCTCCAGAGTCCGCTGGCCCCGATATACACGGTATCTGTCGCAAAGGCCCACATTGGTCCGGCGGCGCAAGTAAAGAGTGCAACGCCGCGCGCTCGCCGAAATGCGGATCGTGAAGGCCGGGGCAGACGGGATTGAAGGCACGGTTGCTGACGCATACTTCTTCTATCAAATCGGTCAAAGGATTACTTATCGGGGAGAGGAGGCAGGCTTCATCAATCTACGGAATCGGTACCTGAATATTAATGTCCCCATACCGAGGCACAAAAATCCCGAGGGTTCTGGAATCGCCAACGCCGCGAAACCAACGCCCCCTTCGGCATAGATTCGAACTTCATACGGTCCGAATTCATCGGAAAACGTATTGTCTCCGGTTGGCAGTAGAGTCTGGTTACTTCCCAAAATCGTGAGCCCGTTGGCGGCCTGGGTGAAATTCGCCGAAAAATCAGTCGAGGCCGAGATATCGGAAAGATTCAGGGTGATCAGGTAGGTCACACCGCCAAATGAGCGGGTGACATATTCAATTGAGTGATTTGTAAACGCCACGCTGGTGACATCCGGCACAATGTCGCTTGTCAGCGCCGGAGCCAGGCCGGTGATTGCTGCATCCTGCCGGGTTATTTCGGCGGCGACATCAATGGGCGTCGCATCATACCGGAAACCGTTAATTTCCTGCGGGAAATACGCGATTCCTCGAGCCCCGTGAATGATCGAATCCCAGATTTCAGCACGGACTTCCGATGGAGTTGGGCCCCGCTCCAGCGCCTCGGGGGTTGAGTTGCTCGTCAATCGTTGATTGCTGGTTTCGATATAAGCGAACGTAGGCTTGTTGGACCATGCGCGTAGCGTGGCAGTGGCCATGCCCACTGCACCGAGCGCATTGGGTTGGTTCCAGCCCGTGACAGGATACAGATCCTGCGCGACCCAATCACCGGCCCGAATGTACGGCGCGTAATCCGCCTGCGTTTTCAACGGCGCAAATCCGCTTACCATGAAAGCGCCGGCAAAATTAATCAGGACAGGTCGCGTGGGGTTGGCGACTTTCCATGTCGCATACACGGCATTCAGGGCCGCGGGATTGATCCCCCTTAATTCCGGCTCGTCGGGTTGAAGCCAGCCGATCAGATTCGGGGCGTTATCCGTGGCAGGGTTGGCATTGGGCTCGCGAATGATCAGAAGCCCCGCGTCGGCGGCGGCTATCGTGTAGTCGTCGATCGAGATTGAATTGCTCTGTGTCTCATATCCAATCAGCGTATTGACACCGCGACCCTTCCATCCGGCAAAAGTCGTCGTCGCCACCGCGTTGGCCGGCTGATAAAAAACACCAATCGGAAAATAGTCTGAAGGTAGACCCACCGCCAAAGGACCGGCCATCAACGATCGGGAAAAAAGTGACGTCGCCGCCAGAATCATCGCGATTGGCTGAGTAGAAGAAGGACCGTTTTTTGACTTGGAACTAAAACGAGCGCGGAGAGAGTGCTCGATTCCGATCGATTTCACCGACATCTTTGACTCCGCTTTCTCGCGATTCGCCATTGCGATTACGAATTGACAACGCCCGAATCGATGCTTTCGCACCGCCACTATTTTGTCGATTGCCTTGTTCAGTTACGAGCGAAATTCGAGAATGTTCAGACACTCGTGCTGAACGCTAGTAACTGATTTTGTTTTGTGAATCAAGAAAAACGCGATTTGAAAACGCCCCGGTTTCGTCGTTGAAATGATTTGCAGCCCCACTCTTTTCTTAATATTCGGGGTGTACTGGAACCGGTCCAATAAAAAACCCCGCGTCGCTATTAACGACGCAGGGCGGGAAGGGGGAAAAGGACCGGAGGCGAAGCGACTGCGTTGCCAAATTTATTTCCTGGAAATCGGAAGAATCGCGCGTCGACGACGCTTCATTAAGAATGAACTGATCCCACCCACCAGCAGCGCGCTTCCCGTCGGTTCAGGAACGGCGGCGGCAACGGCAATGGCGGGTGTCAGCACGGAGCCGGATTCGGTGGTGTACACGTGAAGCTGATAGGGCTGGAACGTATCGGTTATCAGGCCGCCTTTCACCGATTCGCTGCGCAGTTCGCTATAAACCCGCAGCGATCCCGCGTCCGAAAGCCCGGCGGTCGTAAACGCCAAATCGTGGAGCGTCGCGCTCGACATATTCAGAACAAAAAGATACTTCTTCCCGGCGACTTCGCGCCAAGTGCCTTCCAGAAGCGGATTGCTCAGCGCTACCGTATTGTTGGTTGAATCGTTGCCACTGTTGATGACTCCGCCAAGGGAGGTAATCAACGAATCCTGCCGGGTAATTTCAGCCGCAACATCGGCTGGTGTGTTGTCGTGCAGAAACACGGTTTGCCCGACACGCTGCGGGAAGTAGGTGATGCCTTTTGCGCCGTGGATGATCGCATCCCACACTTCACCACGCAGTTCGCTCGGCGTGACACCCCGGCTGGATGCCGTCGGGCCGTTCAAGTCCTGCCAACTGGTTTCGATATACGCCATCTGACGCTTGCCGCCGGTCCAGGTTCTCAGCACATCGATCACCGTGCCAGGATTCAGGCGTTGACCCGTCCCGTTGTAAATGTCTTTCGGATTCAACGGCTTGCTGAAGTCGATCCACTCCGGATGATTCCAGGCGGTAATCGGATAAATGTCGTTGGCAATCCAATCGGCGGCTTTGGCATAGTTCTTATAAGGCGTCCCATCGCCTGCATAGTAGGGGGTCATCACTTTCGACCCGGCGACGTTCAAATACACAGGCCGTTGTGGGTCAACTTTCTTAAGGGCCGTATAGGTGGTGGTCAACGAGCTGGCATTGATATTTTTAAAATCCGGTTCATCGGGTTGCGACCAGGCCAGCAAATACTTCTCGTTGACATCCTGCGCGGCATTGGCTCTGGCGGGGCGAATCATGTAGAGCCCGCGCTGAACCGCAGCCGAATTCCATTGATTCAGCGATGACTGCTGTTGTGCCACTGTTTGCGAGGGATCCGGGAAAAAGTCGACCACGGTATTTGCACCGCGGGATTTCCAGAGATCGAAGTTTGAACTTGGCTGTAAAAAGACCCCAATTGGGAAAAAATCAGCCGGCGGTGGGGTGTACGCGACAGCCGCCAACGGATACGACACGGCACCAGCCACCAATGCTAGTGAGTTCAATCTTATGGGACGCGGCACCCTTTTTTTTCTTACCCCTTGGCGACCGGTGACGGAAATTTTGTGCTCCTGTGGAACCCGCTCGAGATTGTTACGCATCAGTTTCTCCCTTCCTGTCCAATTCAGAGGGGTCACGTCGACCCGAAACTCGTCTGCGTTTTTAATCGGCCCATAATTACCCAAGTTTACTAGATTGCGCAAAATGACATTATGGGACAGAGGTCTTCCCGTCCGGTAACAGGCCTCTCAATCCATAAGTAAATGATGATCGAGGAGATATCGCTGAAGGGGTCGACTGAGGAGATTTTAAGGCTACGGACAGAGGCTGCCTATTATCCCAGAACTTCGTTAAAATCACCGGTCCAAAATGAAAAAGAATACATCAACAAAACATGATTTTTCTAAAGGAAGACTGGAAATGGCTTCGACGGCTTGCTAACATCTTAAATATCGATTTCATGATAACTAAATCGTGGATGAGCGTTTAGAGTCATACGATGCCATACGAGGTGGTGGAAATTCAGGCCACTCCGAATCCAAACGCGATGAAGTATATTTTGAATCTGGTGATTGCCCCGCAGCCCGCCAGTTTTTTTAATGCCGAGGCCGCAAAAGACCACCCGGTTGCATCGCGACTGTTTTTGATTCCCGGTGTTTCCAGCTTGTTACTTCTGAATGATTTTGTAACCGTAAACAAGCGACCTGATGTACAATGGAAATCGATCTCGCAAAAAGTTCGAGATATCCTCAAGAAAGTTTAGCCCGTACGTCGAAATAATGCGTAGGAAAGTGAAAGTCTGCTGAACATGATTTAACCCACGATCGTAACAGTGTTGCGAAGTGTTTCTTCCCTCCTTGCCCCGTAGGTCTCACCCACGCCTACGGGGTTTTTTATGCGCTGAGTTTTCAACTGGCTTATCAATAACGATGTACATTCGTTCCACTGGAGGGATCAAAACCGAACAGGGGCGATGATCATGCCACCCGCTACCTACCGACTCATGGCATCGCCGTCGTTATAGCCCCACCGCTAACCATCAAGTTCCTTCGTCAGTTCGGCCCACCCTCTTTCGAGGGTAGCCATGCGAGCTTTCAGCTTCCGGGTTTCCTTCTTTACGTCCGCCAACTCCGTCTGGAGCTTTTTCTGGTGGAGGTAGGCCGGTCCGTTTGTCTCACTCACCAAGCCCTCGATTTCGTGCCGCAACAGCCTAAACCACGGGTTACCGTGCATGTTTCCTTCGCGGAACTGCAATTTACCCGCCCTAATGGCAGCAATGATTTCCTGCTGAGTCAGCCCAAACTCCTCCCGAGCGGACTTGTCGCTCAGAGTGGCCCCCTTGTGCGTCCAAATCGATTCACCTGCGTACATGGTTCATTTCTCTGCCAGGGCAATCCCCTCACAGGTGGTCCACGATGGATTCCTGCGTAGTGCGCATTGCCAGTTGCTTCATCATCATCTCCACAAAAAGTGGTTGTTCGATATGAGGAAGAATGAGCCGCTTCAACAGCGATTCGAGAGTCAGTTGAAAGAACCGAACGCTTTCTTTGTGTTCCCGCAGGTGGTCGATGAACCGCTTGATTCGCTCGGGTTGCTCGGTAAGGTTGATTTTGGATTCCTGACCCAGTCCGGCGAGATCATCGAAGCAGACCTGCAACCACAATTTGTGGCGCAGTTTCGCCGGAATGACCTCATCCGATGAGTTGATGCCCGGTGGCAAGGATAGTCCCTGCCCATGCTTCCGGATGGCATCCATAATTTGGCAAAAGCCTTCGAGTTTCACCTGCCAAAACGGACCTGACGTGACGAAGGGCTCGATGAGCAGGTGTGGCAGGATTTGGTTGAGGATTGCGTCCCACGACTTGCTGGAGCGACCGATGCCGTCGATTTCAAGGATGCGGTCCTCCTCCTCCTCCTCTTCGTCATCGTCGTTGAAGCTGATGAGATCGTTCAGGTTTGCTTCCTGCTCCGCGTTAAGCGGCAAGCCCTGCTCGCGGCAGGCGACAGCTTCCCAACTCAGGAAACGGCCGTGCTCCAATTCGCACACGAAGGTTGCGACGGCATCCTGCAAATTTCCTATCTCGTCCAACGATTTGTCGGCAAACCATTCGTAAGTCGGAATGCTGGGATCAAAAACCCAACGCGGACGTGCGGGACGCTGGGTCGCCGGGTGTTTGTTTTCCTGGGGCATGGGCGGTTTCCACTGTGTTCAGAACTCATACCTGCCGACCTTCGTCTTGCTTCGCTGGCCGGATTGCTCTAATGACCCACTCAGGTATTCTTCTCAAACGCCATAATACCTCGTAATCGCGCGGGGAACCAGCGATGGCGAAAATTCAGCATCGTTCGGAGCAAACAATGGCAGCATCCTTTACTGTACGGCAGGGTCAGTTTCTGTCCTTCATCTACGACTATACTAAGCTCAACGGGCAGCCGCCTGCCGAACGGGACATGGAGCGGCACTTCCAGATCACTCCTCCGTCAGTCCATCAGATGGTGCTCATGTTAGAGAAGCGAGGGCTGATTTCACGAACGCCCGGCAAGCCCCGGTCGATTCGCTTGCTGCTACCCCGTGAACAATTGCCGAAGGATGAACCCACCCACCCACCCAGCCCTGCAAACTCCGGGTCCATGCTGGGTCTCTGGCGGATCACGCACATGGATCAGTGGCCCCAGGATTTTGTAGATGCCGAAGTCGACGGCTACATTCGCTTCGATCATGGCGGTGTAGGTGAATTTCAATTCGGGTACGTCCACGGGTGGATCGATCATGAACTGACTGATCGTGAGGGAAAACCCGCCGCCGAATGGTCGTGGGAAGGGAATAGCGAGATGGACCCGGCTTGCGGACGGGGTTGGGCAGTACTCGAAGACGATGGCACGATCAAAGGTAAGCTGTCGATTCACGGAGGAGACAAGTCGGGCTTTCTGGCGAGAAGCAAGGGAAAGCCGAAGCAGGCCGTCCGCAAAATGTTCACGATGATTTCCATGAATTCGCCGAAGCGACCGAGGGAATGATGAGCCTCGAGTCGGTCTTCTCAATCCACTCGAATCGAAATCGCCATGACAACGGCGTTCGCTCATGACGACGATGCCCGTCTGACTTCACCTCTCATTTAATCTCCCCACCAATCTGCTACCATCCCCGCGACCCATAAACCGATTTTCAGGATGAGGCATGGCAACCTACTGGCGGCGGGAACTTGGCAGTTACGACGGGCTCATCATGCGGTGCGCGCCCGGCACGCACGAAGCGGCGATGGATCTGTTGCGCAAGAATGTGACCGATCGACCAGCCGTGCTGGATCTGGCGGCCGGCAGCGGTTCATTTCTCGCTCGATTACGCGATGGCGGGTTTACCGATCTGGATGCTGTGGAGATTGATCGAAAGGCGTTCGGCTTTCCGGGAATCGAGCCACGCCATGTCGATCTGAATGCGGCGTTCTCGGAGAAAATCGAAAAGCGTTTTGGGTTGCTGACCGCGCTGGAAATTATGGAGCATTTGGATTGCCCACGGCATTTCCTCAAGCAATCCCGCGAGTTACTCAACCCCGGCGGCTACCTATTGCTATCGACCCCAAACATCGCCAACTGGACCGGCCGCCTGCGTTTCCTGATGAAAGGGGAGCACCGCCAGTTTCAGGAACATGACTACGATTACCAGCGACACATCTCGCCGACGACCGATGTGCAGCTTCGCCTGACCTTCCGAGAAATCGGCTTTCAACTGATCGACTCCACCGTCGCCGGTACCTTCTTCGGCCCGCTCAAAAAAGCGATGCTGTTTCCCGTCATTGGAATGGCCAAACTGATGTGGGG
>JBBRMF010000053.1:0-24421 GCA_038230975.1 Tepidisphaerales bacterium | reverse complement strand
AGGGAAGATAGCGTTCGATCAGGATCAGGTTGTTCCGCAGATCCATTCGGTGCGCAAGCCCCGCACTACGACCGGTCGTCACTTTATCGTGGCGATAGATGATGTCTTCAAACCGCTCGATGCGATATCCGGCTTCCCAGATCCGGAAACTCAGATCGTACTCCCCCGCCTTGCGGAAAAATTCCGGTCGAAATCCCCCGACTCTTAAAAGTACCGATCGGCGAATGCAGACCGCGCCACTCAGCATGACGGAGGGGAACGCGCAAGCCTCAGATGATCCATCCGGCAGAACGACCAGACCGACGACCGCTGCGCACTCGGGATTCGATTCAAGATAATCGATGGAACGTATGGCCGCCTGACCGACGGGGTAACTGTCATCATCAAGCAGAATGACGTGTTCACCTTCTGCCGACCCAAAAGCATAACTACGCGACCAAACGCCTTCATTGGTAGGACGCGCGATGACATGGACATTCGGAAACTGCTCCCGTATGGCGTCGAGGGTGCCATCCGTTGAACCATTGTCGACGACCCACGTTTCCCACTGGCCGGCGAGAAGGGGCGTAGTATCGCGAAGAATGCCGAGCGTTCGAATCAACGACTCACATCGGTTGTGTGTGACAATGATATAGCTCAACTTCATCGTGCCTCCTTGGCTAGCAATCCACCCATCCAAGTGACCATCCGTTGCATTCCGTTTGCGTAACTGAATCGCGCTTGCACGTCCGTCCGTTGCCGTTCGGCAATCGCGTTGCATCGATCCTGATTGGCCAACCCGTATAACACCCGCTCTTCCAACTGCGCGGCATTGGTAAAACTGACATCCGCCAGATTTGGCAAAGCCGATGGACGATGCAGAAGAATCTGAGCTTTCAGCAACCCGCGAACATGAGTCACTGGATCGCCGACGATGGAGAATTCTTGTAACCGATGGATGAACGCTTCGAAGAGGGGCCTTTCTGTTTCATCGATCGAACCTCTAACCGCATCTACATTGAGTGCGGATTCAGGCGCATGTTCGCAAAGAAAATTCAGGAAATCCTGGAACAGCGTATTCGATGGATGATCGCGAATGAGACAGAATCCACCGGCGACCAACGCGTCGAGCAATCGCTGGTGAGAAATATTTAATGTTGGTTCGAGCACGAGGTTGATCTTGCTGTTGCGAGTGAGTTCCTCGAGCGGTTGGCCGTAGGCGATTGGGCCCCGGGCATTTCTCGCGAATTCGGGATTTTTTTCCCAACCTGGGCCATAGAGGGAAAATTGCAGCCCATGCCTATCGGCGACATTCTGAGCCCATCGAATCGCCTGCTGGCGATACAGGGCATTATTCAATCGATCGAATAATTTCTCAGCTGCCTTCTGCCGTGATTCCTCATCCGCAATCGCGATGCCCGTTTCGATTTCCACCTGACCGACAATCTGACGAACAGCGTTGATTGACGACAAAGTTCCACCGGCGGCGTAGGTTTCGATCATTCGGTCACAGCAACTGCCAAACAATTTTCGATGCGGTGCCGAGTCTCCTTCTTCGTCAACGATCTGCTTGGCGCGTTCCTCGGGAAGTTGCGAAGCGCTCGATACATAAACGAGATCCGCCCCTTGCGCAGTCCAACTGGCGGGTCGCGTTGGAATGCGCGTCAGCTTCGGCATTTGAAGGATTTGGCGCATGGGATAATTAAAGCGATCGGAATACATTCGCGGCATGCCGCAGAGCTGAAAATCTCTCGGAGTAATTGAGTTCCCGGCATCTTCGTGGGTCAGATTCGGAAGATGATCCTGAATCCAGCAGACAAACGGCAAATTGGGCGGATAGGTATTTTCCCATTCGGATCGCAGGTGATCGATCTGAAAAACCGCGTCGGGCCTGAATGAATCGAGCAACTCCATCAGCTTTGGCGCGGTCCCAGTGTGATGGGCGGATGGCTCGATAAACACTCTGGCGTCCCACCCAATCGAGCGTAATCCTTCCGCAGTGTCTTGAGTGGAATACTGGAGTACCGAAGAACTGCGCGTCGTGATCAGCAACATCCGCGGTTGTCGCGATGGAGTACCGGAAAATAAGGGAGCCAACTGCTCTGCGGTGACGGAAGCATAATGGTGAAATACCGCTGCCTGAAGCTCCTTATAACGCACGAACAGTGCGTCCAGGATCTCGACGACAACTCCGGAAATGGCCTTGGCATGCGGGCTCTGGCTGATCTCGAACTTCGGAGGTGGATTGAACAAGTCGCCTAACAGGCAGGCACGAGCTTCCAATGCGTAGTTTACGCCGATGAACCAACGAAATCGTTGATCTTCGATCGGCCCACCCGTACCCGTGTAATCGTGAATCGTCATGCACGCCAGAACAGCCTGCGCATCGGGTTCAAGCAAATAGATTGACTGTTGATTCCCGAACGTCAACTGCGGCGGATTGAGAGCGCAACTTTTGAGAAAATAACCGTCGCCGATTCCGAGAACCGCCATCGCCCGACCGGCCTGGTAATTGGCTTTGATCGCCGCGAAGATTGAACTCAATGCCGCGACAGGCTCATTGCCGGGGGACATCGATAATGGCGATCCATCATCCTGGCGATAGAAAATCGTCGCATGGCCACAGGCAGCCGTTTCAACTGTGTAGCGCGCATTGTCGCAAGCACCCATGATCGATCGATAGGCCTCCGGTCGATGCTGCTTGAGCGCGGCCAGGTTGCGGCAGATGTTCAGCTGAAACTCTTCGGCTACCGTTTCGCGCGGAACGCTCAGTAGCGCATCGGCCGCCTGGGCCCATCGCTGGTGCCGCATGTGTTCCTGTACCGCCGTTGCGATCGCGCCAGATTCCGGCTCGGTTGCTGCTACGATCGTTTGTCCATCTGCCATAATCCCTCAGTTTGATCTATTTGTAGTTATCGGGCGTTAGAGGGCATTTCAATGAACAACTTCTGACCGGCGTGGCACCACGTTTACACTCACCCTACCCTGTAGCACCGAGCGTCGACCGAAAAAAACTCATTCTCCTGGCGTCTTGCGTCCGATAATGGATGATTCTGTTTCGCCGCGACTTTCGATTTCCGGAGAACTCATGCCCTCAATCAGCCCAGCATCGCAACACATCAGAAAAATCTGTTCGCTCCAGCAACTTCTAGCGCATCGCGACAAGGCGAGAGCCGTTGGCAAAACAGTCGTGCATTGTCATGGCTGCTTTGACATCGTGCATCCCGGGCATATTCACCATCTGCAGTTGGCGAAAACATATGGCGACCTTTTGATTGTCACCGTAAGCGCCGATTCGCATGTTCAAAAAGGGATTAATCGTCCGCTTGTTCCTGAGGATCTACGCGCCGACAGTTTAGCCGCGCTGGAATGCGTTGATGTGGTGTATGTCAATCCGGAAGATACGGCCGTCAATCTGCTTGAGCAGCTTCGACCGGATGTCTATGTAAAAGGCAAGGAGTACGAACACAATCGCGACCCGCGTTTTCTTGCGGAGCGTGAGACGGTGACGCGCCACGGAGGCCGCGTCATTTGTTCCAGCGGCGACGCGATATTCTCATCCACCGCTTTGATAGGTCAGCTCGATGAGGGCGATTTTTTACAGCAGGAAAAACTTCGCCGACTTCGCGACCGCCACAGATTGACTTCCACTTCTCTGTATTCAATCGTGCAAAAATTCCGTGGTCAAAAAGTGCTGGTGATCGGTGATTACATTCTCGATCGCTATCATTTTTGCGAAGCAGCTGGCATCGCAGGTGAAAGCCCGATGATGTCGTTGCGTTCACTTCGTTCGCAAGACTACGACGGCGGAGCCGCAGTCATTGCGTTGCATCTGGCCGGTTTGGGCGCTTCACCCACGTTGATTACCACACTCGCGAACCACGGCACTGGAGCGGAGAGACTTCGTTTGGCTTCAGCCGGAATCGATCTGCTGGCTCATCCGCGAGGGCGCGCAAATGTCTGTAAAAATCGCTTCCTGGTGGAGCAAACCAAGATGATGAAGGTCGACGAAGGACAAGCCGCCCCCCTCGATTCTCAAAGCGAAAGTACGCTGGCGAGCTGGATTCTAGATACCGCCAAAGATGCGGCGGCAGTCATCTTTGCAGACTTTGGTTACGGCACGTTGACCGGTGGATTAATCGATCGCGTGCTGCCGCAGTTGCGCCAAACGGTTCCGATTCTGACCGCCGATGTCAGCGGCCGCCAGAGCAATCTGATGCGGTTCAATGGGGTCGATCTGTTGTGCCCCACCGAACGAGAATTGCGAGAGACGCTGCACGATTTCACGAGCAGCCTCCCTGCGGCTACGTGGAATTTGCTGCATCAGACAAAAGCCCGGGGCGCAATCGTCACCCTCGGCAAGCAGGGCTTGATCACCTTCGAGCACGAACTCAATTCTCATACCGACAGCCGATTAAAGAGTGAGTACATTCCGGCTCTTGCTCAACACGCCGTCGATCCTTTGGGATGTGGCGATGCGCTTCTGGCCACCGCAACGCTCGCGCTCGTTGCCGGCAGTTCACTCACTACGGCAGGTTATTTAGGAGCGATGGCGGCAGCGGCCCACGTCCGCTCGCAAGGCAATTCTCCGCTCACGGCCCAAGCTTTATTGGATCGCCTTCAAACGTTTGAATCTTCCCCGACGGTTCGCAAATCCGCGTAATATTCTAAAACACAGATGTAGGGTGGGTGTGCTCGCCCACCGATTTTCCAAATGACATGGTTGGCGGGCGAGTACATCCACCTTACAAAACCTCGGACTTGCCGCGAGAGTGCAATTTACACCAACAGTCCAATTCAGTGCGTCTATAATCCCCTGCATGTGTGGCCGATATTCCCTTCGTCGTTCCCAGCTCGCTCGCGCGGTGTTTGATGCGCTTTCAACACCCCTGTTTGACGAATTCACAGAGCGCCCGAGGTTCAACATCGCACCCTCGCAGGACGTGCCACTCATTCGGCTCAACGCACACGAAGAGCGCATCATTGGCCTGGCCAAATGGGGGCTCATTCCTTCCTGGGCGAACGGTTCACCCAAAACCAAACCGATCAACGCCCGCGCGGAAACCGTCGCAACCAGTGGTATGTTCAGGCAGGCGTTCGCTCGCCGCCGATGCTTGATTCCTGCCGATGGCTTCTATGAATGGAAGGGTGAAAAACCTCCGAAGCAACCATATTTTATGCACTTGAAGAACGATGATCTGTTTGCGTTCGCCGGCATTTGGGAACGGTGGAAACAGGAAGAATCAGCAGAGACGATCGATACCTTTGCGATCATCACCACGGGCCCCAATGAACTGATGCAGTCGATCCACAATCGGATGCCTGCCATTCTCCGAAAAGATGACTATGCATCATGGCTTAACCGCGAGACAACGGTTGAAAAAGCGCTGAGTCTTCTCCAATCATATGATGCCAAAGAGATGCAAGCCCATCCGGTTTCCAGCAAAGTGAACAGCCCGCGCCATGATTCGCCGGATTGTGTTGAGCCTGCGTGAACTCGCGCGACCCATTAGTTCCTTTTCGATTGAAGCGCGCCGAGTTCAACACTCCGATATTGTCCACCCGTGCGATCCGCGATTTTACGCAGCGTGTCTGAAGGTGTCTTTGCATCACCGACTCGCACCACATCGATCTTTGTCCCCCGCGAGGTCGGCGGTGGTCGACGCCAACGCCTCGGGAGTCGCGCGGGTCAACCCGCTCGCGGGGATCGGCGTATCGGAATCGCCATTATCGCTTATCCAGACGATGACTTGAAATTGCTGGTCCGTATGCAGGGAATCGATGGACTTCAAAACAGCCTGCTTGATCTGCGAAACCGACTCTTCCGAAAGTCCACTGCGATCAATGAGATAGACGACGCTGGGTTCGGTCAGCGCCACCCCGCCAAATGAAGGAGGTGCAAATGCCGGCGGAATTTCCTGCGGCGTGTCCAACGTCCTTGCGCGCGGACTTAACTTCGCGACATGGATATCGGCGTTATTTTCAGTCGAGGATGGATCTGGCACAGAGGATCCCTTTTCACCGCTTCCACCCGACATGACCCACAGAATCAACGCAATCAGCGCTACGATGGCTGCGATCGCCCCGAACATCAGCATTCGCCAATTTGATTTCGCGGCAGGTGCGGCAATGGTCTCCTTGGACGGTGCAGCACTTAAATTGTCGGAGCCAAGCCCACTGCCGCTCAGGGAACTGGGGGATAGAATTCGTACCCCGGTACCGAGCGTTCTTTCTAATCCTTCAAAACCTCTCGACCCCACCTCTGGACCGGCTGCCCGCGCGCCGGACCGAGATGCTTTTGGAACCGCCTGCATCTTGCCGCAATGAACGCAACGGCATACACCACCGGCAAAGCCATCATCAATTTCAAGGAGCGTTTTACAATTAACGCAGTGGATTCGGATCATCGGCTTTCCAATCGTATGAGCGACGTCCCATGCGAGTGATTGCGACGCCAGCAAGACTACTCGTATCCCCCGGAATTTTCACGCACCTGGAACGCCTACATGGCCAAGGGTCATTCGTCATTATATCGGAGCTTGCCATTCAAAACACCGAATGGCTTGCTCAGATGCAAAAACAACGATAACCTTTTGAAATCACGCCCGCGTAGCTCAGTTGGATAGAGCGTTGGTTTCCTAAACCGAAGGTCACAGGTTCGATCCCTGTCGCGGGTATTCAAGGTTCTGGAATGGGCGTTCAAATCGACCTTGTCGCTTTAAAGATTTCTTGCCGGGCGGCGGATTATACATGAGCCAGTCATCGGAATCAGTTGTTTCCTCCCACCCGGGCAGACCTCATTCATCCTCCGAGCACCGGCGCAACTTTTGGATCAAGGTATCACTTGTAGTGGTCTTCCTCTTCGCGATATTTTGTGACGGGTATCGTCGGCGGCCCACGGCGGCAGCGGAGGGGATTTCCTTTTCAGGTCAAGCGCCTGATCCTGTCAGTTCGGGAACAGCCAAACCATTCCGCGTTGGGATATTCAACATAGCCGGGGGTTACGGCATCGACCACCGGCGCGATCTGGATCGAACCGCGAAGACCCTCGAAGGCTGTGACTTCATTGGCTTAAACGAGGTTCATGCAGGCTTCCCGTGGCAGAAGAAGAATCAATCACAACTGCTGGGAGCAAAGTTAAACCTGTCATGGTTGTTTGCGCCGACCGAACGCCGTTGGTGGCAGGATGATTTTGGGAACGGCGTCCTCAGTAAAATTCCAGTCGCTCATTGGCAGCGTTTCCCGATATCCACACGGGCGGCAAAAAGTAATCGCAACGTGGTTCTGGTCCGCGCGCGTTATCAGAATCGAATCCTCAATATTCTCATTACCCATCTGGACCGCCATGAAGATCATGATGGCGAACTGCGGGCCGTCGCGGAGTTGTTCCTTTCACTTGCGGAACCGGCCATCCTGATGGGGGATCTGAATGACTCGGCCTCGCACCCTGAGATTCGACGGTTGCAAACCACCCGAGGAGTAACCGATGTTACCGGTCTGGCTCCGAAGAAACACAGGGATAGCGATTGGATCTTCAGCCGTGGCCTAATTTGTATTCGGGCGGATTTAAAAGAGGAAGGGGCGTCGGATCATCCGTTTTATTGGGCGGATTTTGAATTGATTCCTTGATCTCGCGGTACAGCGAGATTACTTCAAGCACGAGCGATTCCGTCCGCTAAAGCGCACCCTACAAAGGCCATCATCGAATGGTGGCCCCTTTTTCTATTGGCCATGCCAAACGGTCATCACGATGCCACCCACGATGATGAATGCGCCGCCGACCATTGTCGGGGTGGCGAGACGTTCGTGCATGAAGAAGACGGCCACAAGTTGTGCAACGACGAAAAAGGCGGCGATGTAGACACCCATCAGTCGGCCGAAGCTCCAACCGGGTAAGTTTACGGCGACTCCGTACGCGGTTAAGACGATCGCACCCAAGATCAGTGGAATCCGACTCCCGCCGTGCATTCCTTTGCGCATGAGCGCGTCTCCACCGACTTCGAGACACGCCGCCAAAAGTAGAGCCAACAGATTCAGCACAGGGAACTCCGTTATCAATGGGAACTGGATCGCGAGAGGCTTTCGGCAATTTTCCTCAGACATCTTATCCCAGGAATGTGGACCGCTGCGATTTAGGAGGCTGTGATACCACGTCGGCATCGGCAGTCGTATCGAGATTCGTGAGAATCGGCGTGGGGGTTATTTCAGTCGTCTGTTCGGGTGCTGGTTCAGGCAGCGGCGGCAATAGCTTCCGGCGATTTACCGTCTGCTCATACATCGCCAGCATTTTGGGCATGACTGCTTCCAGGCTGTAGCGCTCGGCGATCATCGCTTCGGCGGCACTGCCGAGCGGACGAAACGCCGCCGGATCGCGCAAGACACACACCGCTTTCGCGGCGAATTCATCGATATCGAAGAAGTTCGCCAATAGCCCGTTTTGCCCATCGACGATCATCTCCTGCACCGGCGCGGTGGCGGACCCCAGCACAACCGCGCCGCAGCTCATTGCATTCATCATGCTCCACGATAAAACGAACGGCACTGTCAGATAAATATGAAGATCCGTCGATGCCAACACTCGGCCAAGCTCCGGCGGTGGCAGGCGACCGACGAATTTAAACTTGGACAGATCGAATTCTTCCTGGGCAAGAGTCCAGTCCTTAAAAGTCTTGTGCGCTCCGAGGTACTGCTCATCTCCGCCGTAGGCGATCCGGTCTGTTCCGATTACCAGGAAGATGACATTGGGATACTGCTGATAGATCCTTTTGGCGGCGCGCATGAAAATGTCGAACCCGCGCATACTTTCAAACCCGCGGCTGACGTAAGTTACAACGCGGGTTTCCTCGGAAATCTCGACTCCGGCGATCGTGCGAAGATGGCGATGCTCGGGCGCGGGGCGGAGTGTTTCGTCGTAACCGTGATAGATGTGGCGATCCACTCCATCAAAAATCATCTGCAATTTGCTTTGATACTCGGCTGGGAATCGAGATCGCTGAAATTCCGTGGGTGCGTAAGCGGCGTCACAGTTCTGAAGATCGAGCAGAATCATCGCGTTGCGGCAGCGGCTGCGGTTGTATTTGGCTTCGGCTACTTTCCAGCCCAAATCTTTGCGAAAATCCATATCGCTGTCTGAGATATGCGGAACGTAGTAGTACTCGAATAAATTGATGATGGGTGTATTTGGAAAAATCTCCGGCAGAAAGAGTGTCGATCCGAATCCACTGTGACCGACGATCAGATCGGGGTTGAAATTGCGGTGCGATTTCACGGCTTGAAACACGGCTTCGGTATGCCAGACCGCATTTTCAAAAGTTCGCGAGCAAAAATGAGTCGCCTGTGTCGCGCCACCGTGAAGTTTGTATTGGATCTTCTCGATCCCATCGCTGATGCCGCCGGGCGTTTCGCTGACGAAGGCGCATCGCCAACCCAGGTGTTGAGTTAAGTGCCTGGCGATGTGGCCAAACTGAGCGGGAAAGTTTTGATGAACGAATAGTATTTGCATGCAGTTGCCGTCTGATAACGTCGTTGTTTCCAGCATTCCCGGATTGTTCGTCAAAACCGCTTGACACGATCTAAAGGTTGCCGCCCACCGGACGATATATAAACCAGAGAAACCGTGTGCAGGCAAGGGTGATCCAGCAGGGTCTTTTAAGCCGGTGATCGGTGGCAAGCAATGTGCGGTTGTCGGTGTGTCGAGAGGGTGCGATCCATCCGCCGCACATTGCTTGCCGCGGATCATCGCTTCGAAGACAACGCGGTCAAGGAAAAAAGAAGAAACAATCGCCGCGTTCGCGCGGCTGAAACCGGAGTGGGAGAGTTCAATATGAGTACCAAGGCAAAAGATGTACTGACCACCGGCGAGGTCGCGAAGATCTGCAATGTCGCACCGCGCACGGTCAGCAAATGGTTCGACTCCGGCGCACTGCGCGGCTATCGAATTCCCGGCAGCAAAGATCGGCGCATTCCGATCAACCAGCTCATTCGATTCATGAAGCAGCACAACATGCCGCTCAATGGATTGATGACCGGTTGCACGCGCATCCTCATCGTCGACGATGAAGTGGATGTGGTCGAGGTGCTCGAGCGCATTCTCGAAGATGAAGCCAAATATGAAGTCGAAGTCGCCAAAGGTGGGTTTGAATCAGGCATCGTCGCAGAAAAATTCCGTCCGCATGTGATGCTATTGGATATGCATCTTTCCGATCTGGATGGCCGGGTCGTCTGCAAGCAGGTCAAGAACAATGCCGATCTGCAATTGACGAAGGTTATCGCCATGAGCGGCAAGTTGACCGATGAGGACGCCAAGGGGCTACTGGCGAGCGGATTCGATGGTTTCCTGAAAAAGCCGTTCCATGTTCGGCAGGTCATGGAAGCTGTTGAGGATGCGATGGCCGTGGTGTATTGAAAATTGGAATCAATCGAGGAACGTGAAGAGCCGTCCGGGGGGACGGCTCTTTTTTTATTCCATGCGATTGGTTTTTATTTTAGCGGCAATGCCGGAGGCACGCGTTTTCTACTGCAAATGAAAACGCGTGCCTTGGGCGATGCCGCTAAAAATTTTGCTACTTCGCCACCGGAGCCGCCAGGGCTTTTTCGACAGTGCTGACCACCTGGGGTTCTTCCGGTTTGGTTCGGGCATTGAAACGGGCGATGACAGCACCGTTGCGATCGACCAGAAATTTCCCAAAATTCCATTCCACATCACCGGCAAATTCGGCGTTGGTTTCCTTCTCGGTCAGGAATTTATACAGCGGGGCTTTATCATTTCCTTTTACGCTGACTTTGGCCATCATCGGAAATGCGACATGGTAGGTCGACGAGCAGAATTCCAGGATCTCTTCGTTGCTGCCGGGCTCCTGAGCCAGGAAGTTATTGGCCGGGAAACCGATGATCACCAAACCCTGGTCCTTATACTTTTCGTACATCTTTTCAAGCCCGGCATACTGAGGGGTGTTGCCGCACTTACTGGCGACATTAACCATCAAAACCACTTTCCCTTTGTAATCGCTGAGATTGACATCATTGCCTTTGATGTCCTTCACCGTGAATTGCAGTGGACTGCTCTTTGCCGGTTTATCCGTCGGTTCCTTGATGACTTCATTCGCGGGGCTTTTGGCGTAGACCGCAGCAGCCAGGGCAAGACCTAAAACGGGAAGTGAACGAATGACCCATTGAAATTTGCTCGTGAACATTTCGATTCTCCTGAAAAATTGAGTGACGTTGCAGATTAATACCGGACTTGTGAGTAAATGTTTCAATAAAGCATCGGGTCGATCATTTACCGAAATGCTCGTTAAGGAACTTGAAACTTGCATCGGCCGCATGCTGAGGATTGGCGGTCTGCGTGTAAAGCTCGACGGTGAGAAAACGATCATAACCGATGCCGGTCAATGCGAAATTAAGCGCCTGCCAATCAAGCGTGCCTTCACCGGGAATCAAATGATAATGCTTGCGGCCGGGGATATCTTCCACATGCATATTCCAGATTCGACCTTGAAGCATCTTGACCACCTCGGGGATGCTCTCCCCGATCACCTGGCTATGGCCGATATCCAGATTCGCGCCAAATCGGGGATGGCCTAGCCGATCGATCCACTCGCACAACTCGGCGATATATTCGAGAAATAGGCCCGGTTCACATTCAATGCCGACGTCGATGTCGAGCTTGTCCGCCGCATCAAGGATCGGTTTCATGGACTCGGCAAATTGTTTGGCAGCGGGTTCCGGAGGCATTCCACCGAGTAATCGGCCGCTGGTGATGCTGATATTTCTCGCTCCGAGATCCCTGGCAAATTGCAGGGTTTTCAAAATCATTCGCGAACGATCGGCCCGATATTGGGGATTCGGGCTGATCAGGCTCGGCTCAAAATACGGCTCCGGTGGCGCATCCTTCCAATAGCCAAAACTGCAATTACAGTTGATGTTGCTGATCTGGAGGTCGAGTTTTTCAAGCTCGCGTGAAACGGAAGAG
Organism: Tepidisphaerales bacterium; assembly: GCA_038230975.1. GTDB lineage: Bacteria > Planctomycetota > Phycisphaerae > Tepidisphaerales > Tepidisphaeraceae > JANXVV01. Next base: position 12,471 of record JBBRMF010000053.1, on the reverse strand, counting down.
GTAAGTGCTGCATCGATCTGTTCGGGATAGGCGTGTGGCGTGTCGGCTAGTATTTCGACTCCGGAAAAACCTGCTTTCTTAATCCCGCGTAATGCCTCAATCAGTGAAAAGCGAGTGTACGCGTTGGTGGAGAATGCAAGTTTCATTGTGTCTGCGGGTCCTTTCCCATGATGTAATAAAGATCGCTGCGCTCTTGCTTTGTTGACCGGAGTACCGGTCAAAGTTGCGGGTTACCGCAACACATGGGCAATATGCCCATGCCACTTAAATTCAGAGAGCGGCATCATAGCGATCAATCATCGCAGTCAAGCGCTCCCGTGGTTGTATGGCGAAAAAAAGCTCTCGATCGAACAGCGCTTTTTGCAATTGACTGGCGTGCTGAGCCTCGCGCAGTTTTTGTTCCCAACTCTGTACGGCCGGGCTGTTTGATTCGGCGGCCAAGCGCTGATGCATTCGGAAGAACAGCTCCTGCCGTTGCCGGGAATGACGCGGGAGTTGATCGATCTGGGTCACCATCGTACGCTTTTCGTTGCTCAACATCCCGTGTCGCACACGACGGCCCTCTTGCAGCAGTGGGTAAAGATTGACGCGCCTCTGCCCCACCGCTGCCGGGAAAAAGAGCGTGGCGGTTGTCACTGAAAATCGTGGTGGTTCAAATCCAAGCAAACCATGAATAACCCCATCCGTCACTTGGTCATACCGGCCGCCACCGATACCGTGAACGAATTGATCGGCGAGAAACAGCCTGAAAAACAGGGTGAGGGTTAGCGCCCTTGGTGCGATGCGAAGTTGATTTTTACGACACCATTGCAGCAGGCGTTCCGCGGCAAGGCGTCCGTCGATTGAAGGATCAAGTGTGAACGGGTCGTGCCCTTCGGTGGGAATGATCGTCCAAACGCCATGTCGTCGATGGACAACCGCGCGCGTCCGCCGCCCCATGGCGACATCATCGATCCAGAATGGGCACTCGATTTCAGCGTCCGACACGTTCAGATCCGGCATCGGCCGCGCGGCGGTTCGCACGCCATTCCGGGCGCGATAGTCGGCTAAAACTCGATTGTAAACCTGCGCCACTTCATCGGCGCGTGCCAGGAAATGGTGCAGAAAAATCAGATAAGGTTCGCAATTCCAGAGCGGTGAAACCAACAGCGAATGATGCCGCAATCCAAGATCCCATTCCAGAGAATGAATGCTGTTGGCCAAGGCGGTCGAGAGATTCTGCGATTCCAGTGACAGTCGGCGCAACGAGGAAAGGAAAATCTCGGTCGACGGTGTAAACGCCCATGTTGCGGCGGTGGCGTTGAGCTTCTCGGTGATTTCGCTCAGATGTTTTGGAGTCGAGGGTGAAAGCAGACTGGTCCACTCGGCAGTCGTCAGTTCGGCGTCATCGGTGATCGGTTCAGAACCACCCGGCCATCGGAGATGCAAATGTTTTGGCGCATCCGTATCCACCGCAAAATGAAAAGCCGCCCCACCGGCTTTGTGAGCCAGTGAATTGATCATGGCGTTCTTCACCCAAACACCGGGATGATAAAGTTCGGTTTGATGACCGGTGGCAAAGAGCGGTTCATCCCCGGGGTGGCCAATAAAATCGCGGGCTTGGCGTCGGAGTTCCGGGAGAGGGATTCCTTGCAGCAAGACGTCGTCAGCCGAGGTCAGTCGTTGGCGATTTTCGCGTGTCTCTGAGAGCAGCGTAGAGGGGTCGGGCCAGATGAGCATCTGACCGTCCTCGGCCGGAGCCTTCCAGTCGGCGTAGCGGGAAGAAGTATTGCTCATGCCGGTCCGCTATCCAGGACAACCGCAGGGGGAAGTCTCCGCACATTTCGTCGGATGTTTCGCGGTCTTTATTTCCGGACGATCCAGCTCACGAGCCAGCACGTCAAGGTAATGTTTCAAGCGAATCGATGTTTCGTCCAGAACGACGCCAAAGGATCGGTTCGGGTCATTATAAATAAGCCGAACCGGGATTTCCGTAATCCGCAATTTCGCAAACCAGGCTTGCGGCCACAACTGCAAAGGAAACGCATATCCGGATTCATCAAGTTGTAGCCGACGCATCGCACTCATGCGATGTGCTTTGAAACCGCAAAATGTATCAGTTAGCTTCCATCCGAAAAGATCATTAATTGTTGTGGTGATGGAGCGATTGACAAGCCGTCGATCGCCGGGAGGCAAATCATCGTCCTTCCGCGCTACTAGATACCGCGAACCGCTGATGATATCCCAATGGTCTGTTTTAATTTGTCGAATGAATTCCGGGATCATCTCCGGTTCGTGTTGTTCATCGCAGTCCATGGTGATCACCCAGTCATATCCACGGACGTCGGCGTAGTTGAAGGCGTCGATCAGGCTTTGGCCGTAACCGCGATTTACGGGATGACGAATGAGCTGAATATCGGACCGCTGACGCAACAGATCGGCGGTCCCGTCGAGACTGCAGTCGTCGACCACGAGGATTTCTCCATGATATTGAAGCACTTTGTCCAATACCTGATTGACGTACTTTTTTTCGTTATATACGGGGATGGCGACCAGTATTCGCACGCAACACTCCTCGCTGAAGGCACCTCGTAGCCCAATATCGTGTATGACACCACAACTTCAGAACAATGGCAAACGAGATGCCACCGCCCAAAGTGTCTCTGCAACTCGTTACATAAGAACTAATTCCAATGCGACCACTGGCCGATGGGGGATAGTAGAACCCCGGAACGGGACCGTCAACAATAACCTCTGATGTCAGCAATCCTTGACGTTGACGGGGATTGCAACCAGAGCCTATATTCGGTTTATGCCGCTCGGACATTCTTTTCACGTCCGAAAGCGCTCAAGAATAGGATGCCACGCGTGATCGCTTCAACCCGCTCGATTCTCGGAACTCTTTCTTTGGTCACGCTGTTCGGTGGCGCAATCTATTTAGGAGGCTGCGGCTCGGCTCCAGCTTCAGGCCCACCAAGCCGAGTTGGCGCGATTGATCAGTATGTCCAAGGCGTTTTGGCGTACAACCGCGGGGATACCGAAAAAGCGATCCAGGATCTCCAGGCAGCGGTTCAACAGCATCCCGATCTGATCATGGCTCATTCTGTGCTCGGCGATTTGTATCAATCCAAGCGCAACTACAAAGATGCCCTCCAACAATACCAGTCGACGATCGTACTCGACCCATACGGCTACAAGAATTACTACAATGAGGGGTTGATGTTCCAGCTTCTCGATCGAGTGAAAGACGCCGTTGCAGCCTATCTTCGAGCCCTGCAGCTCAATCCTAAAGATGCCCTTTCGGCCCAAAATCTGGGTGTCGCCTATTTGCGGCTCGATGACTTGGAAAATGCCATTAAGTTCTGTCGGCTGTCGGTGGAATTAAATCCGCAATCGGGTCCGGGCTGGTCGAATCTCGCGGTGGCGCTGGAAACCGCCAAACGTTACAAAGAAGCCGAGGAGGCCTATCGCCGTGCGCTCGAGCTGGATTCAACGCATATCGAATTGGCCGTTTCGCTGGCGAATAATCTAATCGTGCAACAGCGGTTTTCCGAAGCACGGAGCGTCATGGATCAGGTCGTGCGAATTAACGATACGGCTCCCCATCGCAAGCGACTGGGCGACACCTTGTTTCTCGAAAAACGGTATCCCGACGCGCTCAATGAATATGCCCGCGCACTTAAGCTCGATTCGCATTTTACACCCGCTTTGAACGAAACCGGCTGGACTCTCATCACCGAGTACAATCAGAGTCTTGGCCTTGAAGAAGACAAGCGAAATGGGGCATTGGATGCCTGGCAAAAAAGCCTGCTGATCAAGCCCAACCAGCCACGGATTGCCCAATTGATGAAGACCTATTCACTGAAATTCTCAGACGAATCGAAGTGATTTCTGTACGCCTGACGTTTACGGCGGAACTTTTTTCGACAGAATAAAGTTCCGGCAAGATTGCCGGGCTTTATGAAACGACCTCTCTCGCTTGAAATTTTGTGGCAAACCAACGATCTGGTGGCCGTTCTAAAACCCGCTGGCCTTGCGACGATCCCCGGCCGCGCCGAAACCGACAGTGTGCTCCAGCAAATCGCCGCGCTGGTAAAATTGCCGCATACCGGGAAGGAAGACCCACGCATTCGGGTCGTTCATCGCCTGGATAAAGAAACCAGCGGTGTGCTGCTGTTCGCCAAGAACAAAGATGCACAGCGACACCTCTCGCATCAGTTTCAAAACAACACCGTCGAAAAAGAATATCTCGCAATCAGCTTCGGTGTGGCTCCTGGCCAGACGGGTGAAGTCGACAGCCCACTTTGCGTCAATCCCGGTTCCAAAACCCGGATGATGATCTCAAGCTCTGGCCGGCCCGCCAAGACCGCATGGCAAGTTGAAGATACCTTCGGCGACTACAACCTGATTCGCTGCTTTCCGAAGACCGGCAAGACCCACCAGATTCGTGTTCACTTGATGTCGATCGGACTTCCTTTGGCGGTGGATACGCTTTACAACCCCCCGCGCGGGACGGCACTGGCGGCAGGCATCTACTTGAGTCAATTCAAACGCGGCTACCGATGGACACGCGGCGAACGCGAACGGCCCTTGATCGCCCGCCTCACACTCCACGCCGAAAAACTGCGATTTACGAATCTCGATGGCGAGCGGGTCGAACTTGTCGCACCGCTGCCGAAGGATTTTCGAGCAACGCTGAATCAGCTGAAAAATCATGGAAGAAGATGATCCTCTGGTCCCCTTCCCCCGGTCTGGGCTCGTCGAATTATTTAGCCGATTCGCTTGCGAACCGTGTTCTGCTGCCATCTGAGGCGGTTCGACACAGGCCGCAAGCGGCCCGGCTAAATAATTCAACAAGCCCTACTCCGGAGGGAGGGAGTTGAGTCAGTTGTTTTCAGCCGTTCACTCACGATAATCATCCGGTATGAGTATTCCTGTCGGCATCGTCGGTGTTTCTGGATACGGTGGCGGTGAGGCGCTGCGGATTTGTGCTTCGCATCCTCAGTTTGAAGTGGTCTATGTCGCGGGCGAATCCAGTGCAGGATCGAGGCTCATCGAGAAATTCCCAAGCATCGGGAAGTTGGGTGATCTTCAGATCGAAAAGTGGAATCCGGCGGCCCTCCCGAAGCTGGCCGTTCTCTTTGCCTCTTTGCCGACGGGTGAATCGAAAGCCGGACTGGCGCAGGTTTCCGCTGAAACGAAAATCGTAGATATCGGTGGCGACCATCGATTTGTCGACGGGTGGACCTATGGATTGGCGGATGTCTGGCCGGAGCGGATTCGTCAGAGTACGCGCATCGCCAATCCCGGCTGCTATCCCGCAGCGTCAATTGGAGCGCTAGCCCCGCTTCTGGCGAACCATTTGATTGAGCGGGACGGCATCATCATCAACGCAATGAGCGGCGTAAGCGGCGCGGGGCGCGGGGGTGGATCCACTTTTGGATTCGCCGAGGTCAATGAAGATGTGATGGCTTACGGGCTTCTCAAACACGCGCATGTCCCTGAGATGAAAAGTGCGCTGGGTGAGATCGGAGGGCAGGCGGTGTCCCTGACGTTTACGCCGCACCTGGTGCCGATTACGCGCGGGATATTGTCCACTTGTTATGGACGGGGAAAGGCGACCACCGAGCAGTGCCTCGCGGCGGCGCGAAAATTCTACGCCGACAAACCGTTCGTTCGCATCGTCGATAAACCCCCGCACAGCAAGTGGGCCCTGGGCACCAATCTGCTTTTCATCTCGTACACGGCAGACCCCGAGCGGAATGTGGTGATTGCCGTCGCCGCGATCGACAACCTCGGAAAAGGCGCAGCCGGACAGGCCGTTCAGAACGCCAACTTGATGATGGATCTACCCCAGACCGCCGGACTGGAAGCGTCCGCAATGTGGCCCTGAAAAAAAGTTATTTTTTCGAAGCACGTTCCGTGGGGAACAAATCCGGGATACCGGTGATTTGCCAACCGTCGCCAGCTCTTCGGAAAATGAAAGTAAATGCCCCTTCGGAACGATCGAACTTCACCCGGACGAAAATGACGCCGACAAATGTGGTGTCGCCTTCAATTTTTTCGTACTGCGGCAGCACCTCATTCCACGTCATCGACTTCAGCGGACCAGACGCCTCTGACCGTTGGAATAATTCCCATCGAGATCGGAACGCTTCCAGCGGCACACGCGTACGAAATTCAATATCAAAGAGTTGATGCGCGGCATCGTATTTCCCCGCCCTTATAGCCGTGTCGAGCCGAGCGACGACGGATTCCATCTCTCGCGCATCGCTGCGGGCCTTGGTGTGATCGAGAACTTCCTTCCCAAGTACTCCTCCACCCATCAGCAGTGAGAAGAGCAACCCAATGGCTGCAAGTGGTTTTCCGGTCTCAGTGCCATTGCTGTTGCTGATCTGTCTCCATGCCGCCAGAGCCACAATGGTTCCGACGATGGGGATCATCAACAGCAGCGGAGAAAAGACGCTCAATCCACTTGCGACCCCGAGTAGCGCCGCCATGACTGCGGCGATGTTGACGGCCACATACTGCTGGCTGGCGAGTCCTGCGGTGGTCGACATTTTGTGCAATTTCGACAAAGGGTCGGCGGCCGGGGAGGAATCTGCGGTCTTGATTTCAGTCGGGCTGGTTGCCATAGCGATTGTATTCGTTTCCCGATGTTGATTTGTTTTACCCCGAACGCTCAAGTTCGCGGCAAGTGTCTTCCGATCTTACGAGTTGAACCTCGGACGAATCATCTACGGCTCTGCGAGGCCGCAATCCGGCACGAAGTGTCAATCTGATTATGGAAAGTAACCTGTTATGTCTAAACGTCAACTCATCGATGAAATTCGCATACTCAATTCTACCGCCCAAACGCGGTTCCTCGCTCAGTTTGATGAGGCGGCGCTTCAGCAGTACCTGGAACATCTGCAGTCAGCCAAAAGCCGGCATATCAGGATTCGCCATTGGAATCGACGCAACCTCAATCTGAGAATGGTGTCATAAGAGTTTAGGGTAGCGCAGATCAATACGCATTGGATCGTCCGCAATCTTCCTAACCCGAAAACAACAGTGGACTCATTGCCCAAGCTTAACAAGGGCAATGAGTCCACGGTTTTGGTGCAAAGATCGAATCAGTCGCTGTTGAACACATGCCATGACGTCAAGGTTCCCGTGGGTCGGGTCATCGTGACATGTCGATCAAAGTCTTCAATGGCCTGCGACCAGTCGTAGGCAGCATTTCGCAAGCCGCGTTGCGTATTTTCTGAACTGCTGTACGCCGGGGGGGCAAGGAAATCATATTCCAAGCCCGAATGCGAGCAGCCACCGCTAAATAGCGAGGCACTTCCGAGTCCGAAAGCCAACGCGAATGATTTGAAAATCGATGAAGTCTTCATGACCTCGCCTTCCTGTTGAGTAGTCCTGTTGCGAATCAATGAGTACGGAAACCTGCTCTGCACACGGTTGCAATCGACTTCCATCCGTACAAACGATCGCAAGCGTTTCACTAATTTACCAAGCGGCGTGGTGGATTGTCAAAGGTTATCTTCTTTGACCAACAGGCACTCGCGTAAAGCCTGTCGCCATTCGACATAAAAATAGGGGACATCCAGCGATTCGTGCAGATGCTTTAAATCCGCGTGAAATCGCTCATATTGCCCGTTTTGCCATTCTGAACTGGTCGGATCGCAAAAGAACATACGGCATCCGAACGGCCGGACCTGATGCACCGAACAAAGTTTGTTTTTCTGAAACGGGCACCCCAGGCCATCCCATCCACCGGGCATCACCGACACGGAATGGATAAAGGCAGCCAATTCGATCGTTGTCACGAAGAGCCGATGGCCGTATTCCTCAAATCGACAGCATTTGCCGGAAATGACACACAAGGGCTTGCGGGCATCAATCTCGCGCTGAACAACGGCATAGAGCTCTTCGACCGCGGCGCGTATCTCCGGACGCCCCGCCGCTTCGATTACGGATGTTTTTAAGTCCGCTGGCATACTTCTTTCTGCAGATGTTATCGCCAAACTTGCAAATCGCGTATTCATCTTCAAAATGCGATTGGTTTTTTTGAAAATATTCTACGGGCTCCTATGCGAAAATTACTGGTCTGCAACCGATCTGAAATTGCCATCCGAGTCTTTCGTGCTGCCACCGAATTGGGGCTCGGGACTGTCGCCGTCTACACCTACGAAGACCGATTTGCGCTTCACCGCTTCAAAGCGGACGAATCATACCAGATCGGCCCACCTGAAGGCGGGGAGCCTGTCAAAGGCTATCTCAACGTCGACAACATCATCACCGTCGCCAAAGAGCATGGCGTCGATGCGATTCACCCGGGGTACGGCTTCTTATCGGAAAATGCTCATTTGGCCCGCGCCTGCCGGGAAAATGGGATCGAGTTTATTGGACCGTCGGCCGAACTATTGGAAATGTTCGGGGATAAAACAGAAGCAAAGAAGCTCGCCCAAAAGACTAACGTGCCCACCGTCCCGGGAACTGAAGGCGCGCTTTCCGAGCTATCCAAAGTGAAGGCCGCCGCCAAGGAGATCGGCTATCCAATCATCATCAAAGCGAGCTTCGGAGGGGGTGGCCGCGGCATGCGCGTCGTCAAATCACCTGATGAACTGCAGGGGAAGCTGGAAGAAGCCCAGCGAGAAGCCGGCGCTGCTTTTGGACGGTCGGAAGTATTCGTCGAACGCTATATCGCGCGGGCCAAGCATATCGAAGTGCAGATTCTCGGCGATCGGCACGGCAACCTTGTTCATCTGTGGGAGCGGGATTGCTCCGTACAACGCCGACATCAGAAGGTCGTGGAAGTTGCGCCAAGCATCGATTTGCCGCTCAAACTGCGCGAAGAAATCTGCGACGCCGCCAAACGGCTTTGCTCAGGCGTTAATTACACGCACGCCGGCACGGTGGAATTTCTGCTGGATGCCGACCGCGGGGAATTCTTCTTTATCGAAGTGAACCCGCGCATTCAGGTCGAACATACGGTGACTGAAGTGGTCACCGGCATCGACATCGTCAAGAGCCAGATCCTGGTCAGCCAGGGTTACAAGCTGCACGAAAAACCGCTCAACATTCCACCTCAAAATGAAATTCAAACGCGTGGCGTGGCGATTCAATGTCGAATCACGTCGGAAGACCCGGAGAACAACTTCATTCCGGACTACGGGCGATTGACGACTTATCGATCGGCGGCAGGTTTTGGGGTGCGCCTGGATGGTGGAAGTGCATTCAGCGGCGCGGTGATTACGCCGTACTTTGATTCCCTCCTCGTGAAACTCACGGCCTGGGGTTCGGACATGGGCGAAGCCGTTAAACGCATGGATCGCGCGTTGCGCGAATTTCGAGTGCGCGGCGTAAAGACGAACATCCCATTCCTTGAAAATCTCATCCTTCACCCGCAGTTCATCGCCGGGGATGCGACCACCACGTTCATCGATAACACACCAGAACTCTTTAATTTCCGGCATCGCAGAGATCGAGCCACGAAACTGCTCAGCTATCTGGGGAATGTGATTGTCAATGGCCGCGCGGAAGTCAAAGGAAAGGTTGATCCCAAAAAAGTGATGCCGATTCCGGTGATTCCCAAGTTTCCGAAGGTGCAAGCCCCCCCGCCCGGCACGCGAAATAAACTGCTGGAACTTGGGCCTGAAAAATTCGCCGAATGGGTGCGCAAGCAAAAGCGTTTGATGTTCACCGACACCACGATGCGTGATGCACACCAGTCGTTACTGGCGACGCGCGTGCGGACGATCGATTTGCTGAATATCGCCGATGCGGTCGCTCATCTGACCCCAAATCTGTTTAGCCTGGAAATGTGGGGTGGAGCGACGTTTGATACGTCACTGCGGTTCCTGCAGGAAGACCCGTGGGATCGCCTGGCGCAAATGCGTCAAAAAGTTCCCAACATCCTTTTCCAGATGCTGCTTCGGGCGAGCAACGCGGTCGGATACACCAACTATCCTGACAATGTCGTTGTCGAGTTCGCCAAGAAATCTGCGGAATTCGGGATGGATGTATTCCGCATTTTTGATTCACTGAACTCAACCGAAAACATGAAGGTGGCGATGGAGGCAGTCTGTGAGCACACCGACAGCCTCTGCGAAGCCGCAATCTGTTATACCGGTGATATTCTCGATCCAAAGCGGACGAAATACAGCCTGAATTATTACGTGAAGATGGCTAAGGAACTCGTGAAAATGGGGACGCATATTCTGGCCATCAAGGATATGGCCGGGCTTTGCAAACCCTATGCGGCCCACGCACTGGTCAAAGCGTTGCGCGATGAGATCGGTGTGCCGATTCATTTCCACACGCACGATACGAGCGGTATCCAGGCGGGCAGCATTCTGCGCGCCAATGATGCCGGGGTCGATATCGCCGATGCGGCCCTTGCATCCATGAGTGGCATGACGAGTCAACCAAACCTCAATTCGCTGGTGGCAGCCCTGCAGAATACCCCGCGCGAAAGCGGATTGGATCTCCATGCCCTGAATCAACTCAGCGACTATTGGGAAGCGGTTCGCGAGTTCTACTATCCGTTTGAAGAAGGAATGAAGGCCGGAACAGCCGAGGTCTATCTTCACGAGATGCCCGGTGGCCAATACACCAACCTGCGACAGCAAGCCAAAAGCATGGGGTTGGAAAGCCGCTGGCACGAAATTGCGGATGTGTATGCGACCGTCAATGAACTGTTCGGCGATATCGTGAAAGTCACGCCTTCGAGCAAAGTGGTCGGTGACATGGCGCTGTTCATGGTGACCAACAATCTGACGGCAATGGATGTGCTCTCTCCCGGGGCAAAGCTAAACTTTCCCAAGAGTATTGTCGAGATGATGCAAGGGGCGATCGGTTGGCCGGAGGGCGGATTCCCGAAAGTGCTGCAAAAGATCATCCTCGATTCCGCCGGCGCAAAACCAATCAAAGGCCGGCCCGGGGAAAAGATGCCGAAGGTGGATTTCCGAGCCACTGCCAAGGAAGTCCAAAAGCTTGTCCATCATGAGCCGCGCGAGCAGGATGTGCTTTCGTATGTGCTCTATCCGCAAGTCTTCAAGGATTACGAAAAGCACCTGCACGAGTATGACAACACGAGCGTGTTGCCCACCACCGCATTTTTCTACGGGCTGCAAAGCGGTGAAGAAATCTCCGTGGAAATCGAACCCGGCAAAACGCTCATCATTCGGTATCTCACCACCGGTGAAGCACGCGAGGATGGAACGCGCACCATCTTCTTCGAACTGAATGGGCAGCCGCGCGAGGTGGTCGTTGCCGATCGCTCTCTTGAGGGAAATCTACACAAACATCCCAAAGCCGATCCAGACGATCCGGATCATGTGCCCGCCCCGATGCCTGGGAAAGTATCGACCGTCGCGGTGAAAAAAGGTCAGGCGGTTAAGAGCGGCGAACGACTTCTTTCGATCGAAGCGATGAAAATGGAAACCGCCGTCTACAGCCCGCGCGATGCGAAGGTGGCCGATGTGCTCGTGAAACCCGGTGCGGTGGTCGGGGCCCGGGATTTGCTTGTAGTCCTTGAAGGATAACCTGCGGTCCTCATGGCTAAGAACCCAGCGAATGCAGAAAAAAAAACCATCACCCCAACCCTCCCCCCTGGAGTAGCAGGGCGGAGGGGATCGGAATCATTTCATCTTGAACGTCTTCGGAAGGGAATCAAACCTTTTCGGCTCCATTGGTTTCCTCGGCTGCGCAGCACGAATGATCATGCCGCGGTTCTTCGCAAGCGAGGAGATTTATTTGCCCCGGCCATCGTTCTGACCGGATGCCAGACCGCGGGTCGCGGGCGTGGAACCAATTCCTGGTGGTCGCAGTCTGGCGTGCTTACGGTCACATTTGTATTTCCGATCAATGAACAACTGGCTCCTTATCAAATCCCTTTGCTCGCGGGATTGGCCGTGCGCGAGGCGACGGCGGCATTGTTGCCGGGCGCACCGGTGAAATTGAAATGGCCAAACGATCTGCTCATCGAAGAAAAAAAACTTGCCGGCCTCCTTTGCGAACGTGTGCATAAGGCAGACCTGATCGGCCTCGGCATGAACGTGAACGTCGCCCGGGAAGATTCACCGCCCGCACTTCGAAACCGCATGGCTTCGTTGTCATGGCTTGCCGGAAAATCGTTGGATATGAATGACGTGCTGATCTCAATCGCGCGAGCCCTGCACGACATGCTGACCCATCAAAATGAGCGATTGTTCGGATCGCTGCTTCGGCAGTACGACGAACATCACGCCTTGGTCGGACGCCTTGTAAGTGTCACGCCCGGCGGCATCGATCCTCCGGTGACGGGTAAATGCGAGGGATTGGATTCCATGGGACGCCTCATGCTGCGCGAAGGCCGTACGCTTCACCGCGTCATTGCCGGTCACGTACACCTTATTTCGAACTGATATCTTAATTTATTACGTAAATTCTCACCACCCGCTTGACACTGGCTTTCAATTTGCGAACAGTTTGATATGAAACGGCTTTCTCCAGGCAGCCAGT
>JBBRMF010000052.1:0-24518 GCA_038230975.1 Tepidisphaerales bacterium | reverse complement strand
TTCGTGGCGGTGCAGAATATTTTCTGGCCGACGCAGAGCCGGGGATGGATGCGGCTGGGGATTGCGTTTGGTTTCGGTTTATTCCACGGCTTGGGATTCGCCGGCGGTTTAAAAGAGGCGATGTCGGAAATGCCCCGCATCACGCTGTGGGTGGCATTGTGCTCGTTTAGCGTTGGGGTGGAGCTGGGTCATCAGGTCGTGGTTTTGCCGATGTTTCTGGGAATGAAACGGATCCGACAAGCCCGCCCGGAGAGTTATGGGACTTTTCTATCGAACCGAATTGTGAAGTTGGGTTCTGGCGTGATTTCGATCGCGGGAGTGTATTTCCTGATTCAGGCGTTTCGCTAACTGGCTTCGACCTTGCATGCTGATTTTTTCCCCAACGCGGGGTCATCTGAACCGTACACAATAGACGGAAGTAATTACTTAGGATGCGAACTAAAATGGATGGCGCATGTCTATTTTCGTGAAATGAGTGTTTACCGAAGTGCCTAAACCATGGACCGCATGAAAATCGAAGCGAGAAATCTGACGGAGCTCGAAAGAGCACCGCAGCCCATTCATGTCGAATCGAAACCGGAAGGAAAGAGTCTCTGGTGGGTTTGGCTAATGTTGTTGGCGGTTGTTGGAGGCGGGGGTTACTACTATTACGCCCATTACTACAACGTCCCGGTTCAAGATCAAAAGGCCGGGGCGGCGGGTGCGCGCATCACGCCCGTTGTGACCGCCATGGCCCGCCGTGGTGATCTCAAACGATATCTCACGGGGCTGGGTTCGGTCACGGCTTTAAATACGGTATCACTGCACACGCGCGTGGACGGGCAGTTGGATAAAGTCGCGTTCGTTGAAGGGCAGTTGGTTCATAAGGGCGATCTGCTGGCTGAGATCGATCCTCGTCCGTATCAAGTGCAGTTGATTCAGGCCCAGGGGCAGTTGGCGAAGGACCAGGCTTTGTATGACAACGCCGTTGCGGATCTTCAGCGATATACGGATGCGGGAACGTCTATTTCGAAGCAAGAGCGCGATACGCAACAATCGTTAGTCAATCAATCCAAGGCGGCTACCGAAATTGACAAGGGCCAAATCGCGAACGTCAATCTTCAGTTGACCTATTGCCGTATCATCGCGCCGATCACGGGAGTCATCGGGCTTCGGCTGGTGGACCAGGGGAATATTGTTCGCACGACCGATCAGAACGGGCTGGCGGTGATTACGCAGTTGCAGCCAATCGCGGTGGTTTTCACCATTCCCGAAGATGATCTTTCTCGCGTGCTGCCGAAGATGAAGCCCGATGCCCCATTGCCGGTGAATGCCTATGACCGCAGTTTGAAAAAGATGCTGGCCACCGGCACACTTCAGGCGATCGACAATCAGATCGACCCGACCAATGCATCCGTCAAGCTGAAGGCGGTTTTCCCGAATGAAGATAGCGCGCTGTATCCGAATCAATTCGTGAATGCCCGGGTATTGGTCGACACGTTGAAAGATGTCGTGCTTCTGCCCGCCGCCGCCGTGCAGCGCAGCCCGAGTTCGACGTTTGTCTATCTCGTAAAGCCGGACAAAACGGTGGACATGCGAAAGGTTGAACTGGGCCCGATTGAAGGAGATGCTGTTTCGATCGCGAGCGGTCTGGAGGGCGGTGAGGTCGTCATCACGGATGGCGTTGATAAGCTCGTGCAAGGTTCGATGGTGAGTATGACAAAACCGGCGGGAACGAAACCGAGTTCGAAATAACGAATGAAAAAGCGACTTGTCTTCATTCGTGAATTCGAATTTCGTCATTCGTCATTCTTCCAATGAATCCATCAAGGCCCTTTATTCTTCGTCCCGTCGCGACCTCACTTCTGATGGTGGCGATTCTTCTCGTGGGGGCGGCGGGGTACAAGCAGTTGCCGGTTTCGGCGCTGCCACAGGTGGATTATCCGACGATTCAGATTGCCACGTTTTACCCGGGAGGAAGCCCGGATGTTGTGGCTTCCTCCATTACCGCGCCCCTTGAAAAACAGTTCGGTCAGCTCCCCGGTTTGAACCAGATGACCTCGACCAGTTCCGAGGGCAGTTCGATTGTCACGCTGCAATTCTCGCTGGAGTTGAACATCGACGTCGCCGAGCAGGAAGTGCAGGCGGCGATCAATTCGGCAACGACGTACCTGCCCAGGGATCTCCCGAATCCACCGATCTACAGCAAGACCAATCCGGCCGACACGCCGATTCTCACGCTTGCGTTGACGTCAACTTCCATGCCATTAACCAAGGTGGAGGATTTTGCTGACACGCGGCTGGCGCAGAAGATTTCGCAATTGCCGGGTGTCGGTCTGGTCAGCATCAGCGGTGGGCAAAAACCTTCGGTACGGGTTCAGGCAAATCCGACGGCGCTGGCGGCGCTGGGTCTCACGCTTGAAGATCTACGCACGGCGATTGCCACGGCGAACGTGAATCAGGCCAAGGGAAATTTCGATGGCCCTCGCCAGTCTTACACGATCGGCGCGAACGATCAGTTACTAACCAGCGAGCAATATATGCCGTTAGTGGTGGCTTATCGCAACAACGCGGCGGTGAAGGTTTCGGATGTGGCGACGGTGACCGACGATGCCGAGAATTTGAAACAGGCCGCGTGGATGAACACTACCCCGGCGGTCATCGTCAACATTCAACGGCAACCCGGCGCGAACATCATCGACGTGGTCGATCGGGTGAAGAAACTCCTGCCTGGTCTCAAAAGCTCGCTCCCACCGGCCATTAACGTGGACATTCTTACGGATCGGACCACAACGATTCGGGCCTCGGTTGACGATGTGAAATTTGAAATGGTGCTGACCATCGGGCTGGTCGTGATGGTGATCTTCCTGTTTTTACGGAACATCGCCGCAACGATTATCCCGAGTGTGGCAGTTCCGTTGTCGCTGATTGGAACATTCGCGGTGATGTATCTGCTGGGGTACAGCTTGAACAATCTCACGCTGATGGCATTGACGATCTCGACCGGTTTCGTTGTCGACGATGCGATCGTGATGATTGAAAATATCATGCGGTATATTGAAGAAGGCGAGGAACCTCTTGCCGCGGCGCTGAAGGGATCGGAACAGATTGGTTTTACGATTGTTTCGCTGAGCGTATCGCTCATTGCCGTGCTGATACCGCTTTTGTTCATGGGAGATATCGTCGGACGATTGTTCCGCGAGTTTGCGGTGACGTTGAGCGTTACGATTGTGGTTTCGGCGGTGGTATCGCTGACACTCACGCCGATGATGTGCGCCAAGCTGTTGCGACACAAACCCGAATCGCAGCAGGGAAGGCTCTATCGTTTCTCCGAGCGCATTTTTCAGGGAATCATCGACTTCTATGCGACTACGCTCCGCTGGGTTCTGCGCCATCAGGTGTTTACGCTGTTGGTCGCCATCGCAACGCTCGCGGTGACGGTGGTGTTGTACGAGGTGATTCCCAAAGGATTTTTCCCCGTTCAGGATACCGGTGTGATTCTCGGTGTGTCAGAGGCGCCGCAGACGGTTTCGTTCGCCGCGATGTCAATGCGACAACAGGCGCTGGCCAAGGCGATTCTGGAGGATGAAGCGGTCGAGAGTCTTTCATCTTTCATCGGGATCGATGGCACGAACACCACGCTTAACAGCGGCCGCATTCAAATCAATCTCAAGCCGTTGGAAGTGCGAAAACTGAGTGCTTCGGAAATCATCCGTCGTCTGCAACCGAAGTTGGCCAAGGTTGAAGGCATTACGTTATTCATGCAACCGGTGCAGGATTTATCGGTGGAAGATCGGGTCAGCCGTACGCAGTTTCAATATAGTTTGGAGGATCCTGATGCCAAAGAATTGGCTTTGTGGGTTCCGCAATTCGTGGCGAAGCTACAAGCGCGGCCTGAGTTGCGTGATGTTGCCAGCGATCAGCAAAACCACGGATTGCAAAGTCGGATTGTGATCGATCGTGACACTGCGTCGCGGCTGGGCGTTACGCCGCAGATGATTGATGATGCGCTCTATGATGCGTTCGGTCAGCGACAGGTCTCGACGATCTTCACGCAGTTGAATCAATATCATGTCGTGCTGGAAGTGAAACCCGAATTTCGTCAGAAGCCCGGGGATCTATCGCATTTATTTCTTCGTTCGTCTGCCGGCGGTTCGGTGCCGCTGAGCGCGTTTACGCATCTCGAAGAATCGAACGTACCGTTGGCGGTCAATCATCAGGGCCAGTTCCCGGCGGTGACGATCTCGTTCAATCTTGCCCCGAATGTGTCGCTGGGAGAAGCCGTCAAAGCGATCAATGCCACGAAGAAAGAATTAGGATTGCCCCCGAGCATTCAGGCGGGGTTTGAAGGGACGGCCCAGGCATTTCAATCTTCGTTGGGGAATGAGTCGTTGTTGATTCTGGCCGCGCTGGTGACGGTGTATATCGTGCTTGGGGTGTTGTATGAGAGCTTCATCCTCCCGATCACGATTCTCAGCACGCTTCCTTCAGCGGGCGTCGGTGCGTTTGTGGCGCTGCTCATTAGCGGAAATGATTTCAGTGTGATCGCCCTCATTGGCATCATTCTGTTGCTGGGGATCGTGAAGAAAAATGCGATCATGATGATCGATTTCGCGCTGGATGCGCAGCGGAATCAGGGGATGAATTCCGTCGATGCGATTTATCAGGCGTGTCTGCTGCGCCTGCGGCCGATTCTAATGACGACGATGGCTGCCCTGCTGGCGGGTGTGCCGTTGGCGCTCGGCAGCGGTGTCGGTTCGGAACTTCGCCGCCCGCTGGGGATTACCATGATCGGTGGGTTGATTTTCAGCCAGGTGCTTACGCTGTATACGACGCCGGTGATTTATCTGTTTTTTGAGCGATTGGCGGAAAAATTTCAGACTGAACAAGCCGAAGAACCTAAAAGCGAACTGGTCGAGGTGGCATGAGCCTTTCCTCCCCCTTTATTCACCGCCCGGTTGGCACGACGCTGCTGACGATAGCGATCGCGTTGGCGGGGGCGATTGCGTATTTGTTTCTGCCGGTCAGTCCGCTGCCGCAGGTTGATTTCCCGAGTATTCAAGTCTCGGCATCGTTGCCGGGGGCAAGCCCGGAGAACATGGCTTCGGCGGTGGCGACACCATTGGAGAGGCAGTTTGGGCGCATCGCCGGCGTGACGGAGATGACGTCGAGCAGTTATCTGGGCGCGACGTCGATCACGTTGGTTTTTGAGTTGAATCGAAACATCGACGCCGCCGCGCGCGATGTGCAGGCGGCGATCAATGCGGCGCGCGGGCAACTGCCAACCAATCTGCCGAGCAACCCGAGCTATCGAAAAATTAATCCTGCCGACGCGCCAATCATGATCCTGTCCGCCACTTCCGACATTTACAGCCCGGACAAACTTTATGATGTGGCGTCTTCGATCCTTCAGCAAAAGTTGGCGCAGGTGAAAGGGGTTGGGCAGGTCAGTATTTTTGGGGGGTCGTTGCCAGCGGTGCGAGTTGAAGTGAATCCCACGATTCTCAATAAGCTTGGCTTGAGCCTGGAGGATCTTCGAGCCGTGCTCGGCACTGCCAATGCCAACCGGCCCAAGGGGGAGGTCGCGGATGAAACGCGAACCATTTCGATCAGCGCATCCGACCAACTTCGGCGTGCTGCCGAGTATCGCTCACTGATTGTCGCGGTGAGAAATGGTTCGCCGATTCGGCTTTCGGATGTGGCGATGGTCAGCGATTCGGTTGAAGATGTGCGGGCGATGGGGCTGGCGAACTCGAAGCCCGCGATCAATCTGGTGATCTTCCGGCAGCCGGGGGCAAACATCATCAGCGCGGTCGACAACATAAACGCCTTGCTTCCGCAACTGCGATCCGAAGCCCCGGCTGGCATGCAATTGGATGTTACACTTGATCGCACAACCACGATTCGCGCCAGCGTCAAGGATGTGGAATTTACACTGGTACTCTCGATCGGGCTGGTCATCCTGGTGGTGTTTCTTTTCCTGCGGAGCGTTCGCAGCACGTTGATCCCGAGCGTTGCCGTTCCTATTTCGCTGATCGGTACGTTCGCGGTGATGTATCTGCTGGGCTACAGCGTGGACAACTTATCGCTGATGGCGTTGACGATTGCGACCGGCTTCGTGGTGGATGATGCGATCGTCGTCATCGAAAATATCACCCGGCATCTGGAACAGGGGATGAAACCAATGCAGGCAGCGCTGCGTGGAGCGCGGGAAATTGGTTTTACTGTCATCTCCATCAGCATTTCACTCGTTGCCGTTTTCATACCGATTCTGCTGATGGGGGGTTATGTGGGCAGACTATTCCGCGAATTTGCGGTGACACTTTCGGTGGCTATTTTGGTTTCGTTAGTAGTCTCGCTGACGACTACGCCGATGATGTGCGCGGTGCTTTTGAAAGACGAGCATACCAGAACACACGGCTGGATCTATCGGGCCAGCGAATGGATCTTCAATGCGATTCTCCACTTCTACGAACGCACACTGGGTTGGGTATTCCGGCATCAATTGCTCATGTTGATCGTGACAATGGTGACGATCGGATTCACGGTTTATCTGTATATCAAAGTACCCAAAGGTTTTTTTCCTCAGCAAGATACCGGTCGACTGATCGGCACGATCCAGGCAGATCAGGATGCGTCATTTCAATCGATGCAGCGATTGATGAATGACTTTGCAAAGACCGTGAAGGATGACCCGGCGGTGGAATCGGTCATCGCGTCGACCGGTGGCAATCGCGGTTCGACAAACACTGGAAATATGTTTGTTGCGCTTAAAGATCCGAGCATTCGAAAATTGAGCGCCGATAAGGTCATCGGTCGATTGCGTGGCAAGCTTTCTACGGTTCCCGGGGCAACGCTCTCGTTCCAGGCCGTTCAAGATATTCGGGTGGGTGGGCGTCCGAGTGCGTCGCAATATCAATTCACACTGCAAGGCGATGATCTGAACGAGCTTTATGATTGGGCACCGAAAATCAGAGAAAAGGTGGCCACGCTGCGGGGAATTGCGGATGTCGTCAGCGATCAACAGGTGAAAGGATTGCAGGCGAAATTGACGGTGGATCGCGCGACGGCCAGCCGCCTTGGGGTGAGTCAGCAGGACGTTGATAACACGCTGTATGATGCGTTCGGGCAGCGACAGGTCTCGACGATGTATACGCCGTTGAATCAGTATCATGTGGTTATGGAAGTAGACCGGCAGTTCGGACAAAACCCGGATGCGCTCAATTCGATTTATATTCGTGGAAAAAACGGGACGCAGGTGCCGCTTGGTGCGTTTACGAAATTTGTGCCGTCCAACACCGCGTTGGCGGTGAATCATTCCGGGCAGTTTCCGTCGGTGACGATTTCATTCAACCTGATCCCGGGCGTTGCGCTCAGCGAGGCCGTCGCAGAAATTGAATCGGCAACGCATGAGATGGGGCTTCCGAGCACGATCCACGGAAGTTTCTCCGGGACCGCCCAGGCGTATCAGGCTTCGCTGGCCAGCCAGCCTTATCTGATCGCGGCTGCGATCGTGGCTGTCTACCTTGTGCTTGGAATATTGTATGAAAGTTTGATTCATCCGATCACGATTCTCTCGACAATCCCCTCCGCCGGTGTCGGGGCGTTACTGGCTTTGAACCTATGCCATATGGAACTGAATGTGATTGGCCTCATCGGCATTATTCTGTTGATTGGCATCGTGAAGAAGAACGCGATTATGATGATCGATTTCGCGTTGGAGGCTGAGCGAAACGAGGGCAAATCTCCGGTGGACGCGATTTTTCAGGCGTGCATCATGCGGTTTCGACCGATCACGATGACAACGATGGCCGCGCTGCTGGGTGGTTTACCGTTGGCGATCGGCATTGGTTCCGGGTCGGAATTGCGGCGTCCGCTCGGGATCACGATCGTGGGTGGGTTGATCTTCAGCCAGATGCTGACGCTGTACACGACGCCGATTGTGTATCTTTATCTGGATCGGTTTCGGCTTTGGTCGCAGCGCATTTTTCATTCGTCGGATGCTCCCTCCATGATTACATGGGGGGAGGGGATAAATTGATCCATCGGGGCAGTACGGAGTAGAATCGTTTCATGCCCACCCGCATTACCGGTTTGACGGTTTCTGACATTCGCTTTCCGACCTCGCGCGAGCTTGATGGTTCTGATGCGATGAACGTCGACCCGGACTACTCGGCGGCCTACGTCGTCCTACACACGGATCATCCGTCCGATCTTGAAGGGCATGGCCTAACTTTCACCGTCGGTCGCGGCACGGAGGTTGTGGTGGCGGCGGTGAAGGTGCTTGCGCCGATGATCGTGGGTCGCACGCTCGAATCATTCACCGATGACATGGGCCGTTTCTGGCGGCATATCACCGGTGATAGCCAACTGCGTTGGATCGGGCCTGAGAAAGGCGTGATCCATCTGGCGACGGCGGCGATTGTCAACGCGGTGTGGGATCTCTGGGCCAAGACCGAGCAGAAGCCGCTTTGGAAATTGCTGGCCGACATGAGTCCGGAGCAACTGGTTCGTTGTATCGATTTCCGATACATCACCGATGCGCTGACGCCCGCGGAAGCGACCAACATGCTCATGGAGATTGCCGCGACGAAGCCAAACCGGGAAGCGGAAATGCTGCGTGATGGTTACCCGGCGTACACCACTTCCGCCGGGTGGCTTGGGTATTCCGATGAGAAGATTCGGATGCTCTGCCGTGAGGCGCTCGGACTGGGATTCAATCACATCAAGCTGAAGGTGGGCCGTAATTTGCAGGAAGACATTCGCCGTTGTCGGATCATTCGCGACGAGATCGGCCCGGATCGAAAGCTGATGATTGATGCGAATCAGGTATGGGATGTGGGGCAGGCGATCGAGTGGGTGACGCAGTTGGCTCCGTTTTGCCCGTGGTGGATTGAGGAGCCTACGAGCCCGGATGATGTGCTCGGTCATGCGGCGATCGCGCGGGCGGTCAATCCGCTGGGAATTGGAGTGGCTACCGGTGAGCATTGTCAAAATCGAATTATCTTTAAGCAACTGATGCAGGCCAATGCGATCCAGTTTTGTCAGGCGGATGCATGTCGGCTTGGGGGTGTGAACGAATGTCTGGCGGTGCATTTGCTGGCCCGCAAATTTAATATACCGGTCTGCCATCATGCTGGCGGAGTGGGGCTGTGTGAATATGTGCAGCATCTGGCGATTTGGGACTACATCGCTTGCAGCGGTTCACTGGAGAATCGGGTCACGGAATATGTCGATCACCTGCACGAGCATTTTGTGGATCCGGTCCGGGTTCGGAATGCGCGGTACCTGCCACCGCAGTTGCCGGGGTATAGCATTCAGATGAAGGCGGGGTCGGTTTTGGAATTTGAGTTTCCAGTTGGGAGAGTATGGAGTCAGGATTGAATCTTGATTAAGTACGGTGCGCAGGCGAACCCGACGCATGTCTAAAACGGTCCAAATTCATCCTCTGTTGGACGTTCGATGGGATGTAATCCGGGCAGCCCATCAAGTTTGATATTGCTCGGTCGGAAGTCCATGTAGTACAGGTCATGCTGCCCGAGTGAATGGTAGACCGCATACGGTACCCTACTATTGGGTCCGAACATTTCAGCGATACCCGCATGCCAATGCGCCATGGTCTCCGGTGAGAAATCCGGAGGCGACAATCCAACGCCTGCGAAATCCAGCAGATACGGGGCACTTACAAAATCCATGCAAAGTAATTCTGATTCCGAATGTTCGCCGCGCAACTTAGGAATGGTCAGTCCGTGCAGTCGATTCATCTTCAACATTGCGAGTTTCCGATAGACATAGAGTTCTCGATCAAAGCTCTGCTGATTTCGATGCACCTTGACGGCAGTACGTGTGTCCGGCGATAAATAGACAAACCCGCTGATGCCCCATCCGAGCCTCACCAGCGGTTCGTTGCTGCGGAAGTAACTTTGAGCAATTTCCGCGGAAGTTTTAAGGTCTAGTTCCATGAGCCACGATTTTCAATTCTCGCATTCCGCAGATGTTCAGATTTGGCTTGACTGCGAAGGTTACGGCAGAGTCGAGCTAAGCAGAGTAAGCCCAAAGTCTGTCGTTGCAAAAACATCGCGCGATATTCCACCGTGCTTTGCCGATTTAGTGGTCATTGTGGACGGACAGCGCATCTCGAATCGCGTACGCGTCACTTCCGGTTTTACAAATCGCCGAAACGTTGCGTTGGTTCGCCCGGCGAACGGCGCCGCTCCCTTTTGATTTATTGGCCTATCGGCATCTGCAAGCACGACTTTAGCAGTCAGATTGGATCTCTCTGCTACGTCGCCAGCGAGTACAATCGCTTCGCATTTTCCGCCCACAACTTTCGCTGCTCAACGGCCGGGCGTAGGGCAACGATTTGTTTGAGAGCCTCCACCCAATTGACCAACGACGTTCGCTTTAAGCAAATGGGCCAATCACCACCAAATACAACTCGGTCGGGGCCGAAGGTGTCGAGGCAATGGTTGATGATCGGGGCCAGCATGTCGGCGGCCCACACTTCCGGGGCGCGGGCGACGATGCCGGAAATCTTGCAGATCGTGTTCGGTCGTTTGGCGAGCGCCGCCATGTCGCGCTTCCATACTTCTGCGTTGTGGCTCGGCTTCATGCCTGCCGGTGGATTTGCCAGAAATGCCACCGGATCGGCATTTCCGCAGTGGTCGATGATGAGTCGCGTTTCCGGGCAGAGTTGGCTGAGCTTGAGGCCGTCGGTGAGTTCTTCCGTTCGCATGCACAGGTCGAAACTGAGCTCCTGTGTGCCGAGAAACTTGATGCCGTTGATGAATTCATCCTTCAAACAGGCTCCGCGCGGCGTTTCCGATGAATGGAGCACCTGGCGGATTCCGCGCACGAAACCGCTGGCTTTGAATCGGTTGATGAATTCTTGAAATCCAGGCTCGGCGGGACGCGCACCGATGACCGCCGCAATCGTGGGTTTGGTTTTACTTCGACACAATTCGATTGCGTACTCCGCCTCGATCGCACGTTGGTCGGCGGGTGAGTCGACCTCCATGTAGACCGCTTTTACATTCAGGCCGCGCGTGGCTTCGATGTATTCTTCGATTCGATAGTTTTGGTTGTAAAGCGGCCCGGCTTGTTCGGCCCAGGGTAGCTTTAGTTTCGTCAGATCCCACAGATGTTGATGGGTGTCGATGATGAGAGGTTTCTCCACCTCTGCTGCCGATGAAGGTGTGGTCGAGATCATTGCCGGCACAATTGCCGCGCCGATGGTTCCCCGAAGAAATGACCGACGGCTGAATGCGTGTTGACGGCTCTGCATGCAAGATACTCCGTGTTTCGTTGGTACGCTTCGATCACCTAGAGCACTTTTCAGCTTGGTAGGTCGCTTGGGTGTCGGGGTGCCACGGGTCGGCGTACGCGCAGACCTGTGCTTTTTTCAGTGAATGACACGCACAGGTCTCGGAGTACCGCGACCTGTGGCACCCGACCAAGTTGAAAAACGCTCTAGGTATCAGCCTCCGCCCACGAACGTCACGACTTCAACGGCGTCTCCGTTTTTTAACGGAGTGTCATATTTGTCGGAGCGCACCAATCTTCGATTGAGTTCGATTGCCACTTTGTCGGGCGTCAGTTTCAGTTCCGCCAGCAACGACTGGATCGTCGTGGTGTCCGGAAAATCCCGGGGCTCACCGTTCAGGGTTACCTTCATTTTGTTCCTGAACTGGGTTGGGTCGCGGGACGGGCGGTCATCGCAACCTTCGCATCTCGCAGCACGAAGCCGGGCACAAGCGGGTGATCGGCTCGGCCACGACTGGCAGAAATGATGTCGGCATCGATGAAGATTCCAAGTGACATCGCACCGCGCGCGACAGTGCCGCTGGCACGCACGGGCAATCCGTTCGTCAACGGGGGACGGCCAAAACCCAGTACATCGGGGTTGACGTCTAAACTCACCTCGATGTCATTCGAGCGGACAATCTCACCGTTCGTGCCAATTTCGTACAATCCCTCGACGGCCACCTTTTGACCGAGATGCTGGATGAGTTCCTGGCGAGTATGCACGAGCACGGGTTCGGCACATCCGGCCAGTAAGACCAGAATCAACGTAGAACCAAACAGCCGCAGGTTCAACCGACGTGTGGCTGGGTCTCGAAGCGCCGCAGCGTGAGAGAGACACTGATGGATGAAATTCACTTTTTCTCCGGGAGGGGTAGTTTCCATTTGGTTTCGCTGAGCCAAAATTCACCGGGATTCAGTGAGGGATCAGGAGGGGTCATGTGAGAAGATTCATTCAGTTGGCCGGTGACTTCCAGTTTTTTACCGTCCATTTCGGGTCCCCACACGGTGCGCGGGTAAACGCGAACTTGGAAGTCTTCGCCGGCGATCATCGGGCCGGTCGCTTTAAGGTATCGCGCGGTCCCTTCGATTCGGACGGTCTGACCGATATTGACCCGTAGTTGTGTTTTGGAATCAAGCCGGGGGGCATGTTCCTCAGACGAGGCACAGCCAAACAAAAGACACGCAGAAAAGGCGAGGGGTACGATCCGCTTCATACGCGGGGATTATACGGGAAGGTGAAATGCAATAAAGCCGGTCGGTTAAGAAGGTCCCACGCGATGAGCGGCCACCGCGTAGAAGATGATGATTGCGAAAAGCGATAAAACAATCCCCGCCCATGCCTGAACGCGCTGAGCCACGAGTGGATCCGAAAGCGGCCGGGGTTCGTGGCGCATTTGTCTTAGCACGACGATGGCGATGAACAAAGTCACCACGCTCATGTAGACCGGCACGGGGAAGAATCGGTCAGCCGCCGAATAAGGTTTGGCGTGCTCCAGTTCTGCCCGGGGGTTATGGCTACCCGGGAGCATCAGCAGCACGATCGATGCAACCAGCGTAACCAATCCAAGCCAAGCCACCGCGAATGCCACCCACGCGGGGGCCGGGGTCGAAGTACGCATTGGTTCTTCGTCGGCGACGGGTTTGAGAGGGAGATCGTTGTTCACGGAGGGAATACTAACCGGAAAAACGTTCGTCCCGTAATTTTTTCGGAGTAACTGGGCGTCTTGGCGTTATACTGATTGCGCCTTTGAATTTAAATCTTCACACAGACAGGATATTATTTATGCGAGCCATGCCTTACAAGAAATCGAATTCGCCGACAACCGACGCTCGGCCGGCCAATTCCTTTGTGAGCGAGGCGCTGGCCAAGCAGGCCGCGAGTCGTCCTCCGAAGTCACCCCCAAAAATCATGCCGATCACACCGACACTGCCCCGGGTTCCCAAACCCCATAAGTACAAAAGACGCCCGGCATGACAGGGCGATCCGGATTCCACTCAGTCAGCGTGTCTCACTTCATCTCCTGGAATAATTGAAATGCCGCCCAAAGCGCGCGAATCTGCGCGAATTTGGGGCTTCCTTTCAGACCGGTATGGCAATTGCGGTACCCACGGTCATCTTCTTAGAAAGGAAATTCTTATGAATATCGCACAGATTGGTGTCCAAGCGGCAGAATACGACTCGGGCGATTCCGGTGAGACCGTTCGCCAACTCAATTCATTTCTTCGAGGTGAAATCTCCGCCTCCGAAACCTATCGGATGGCCGTTGATAGGCTCGCCAATAGCAGTCAAACCACTTCCCAAAGCAATGTCGGACTGCTCCGGGAGATTCAAGAAGAACATTCCCGCGCCGCCCAAACACTCCGCGACCGAATTCAAGAATTAGGAGGCGACCCTTCTGACTCTTCCGGGGCGTGGGGTGCCTGGGCCACCACGGTCCAGGGAACCCTGAATATTTTTGGTGATACGTCTGCCCTGAAGGGTTTGAAAGAAGGGGAAGAACACGGACTGAAAGATTATCAGGCCGGGATCGATTCAATCGACCCGACTTCCAGTGAGTTGGTCCAAAATCAGCTCATTCCCGCCCAGCAGCGTCATATTACGGTTTTGGATCATTTGATGAGTGCCGTAGGTAATGCGTAATCTGCATGGCAGGTTCCTTGAAAACTGCGTAACAATGAAAACGTCCGGCCAATTGGCCGGACGTTTTCTGATAATATATTCTGGTTTTGTCCGGATTAGCTCATCAACGTGACGTAGGGCAAGAGAGCCATGTAGCGGGCCCGCTTAACGGCTTTGGCCAACATCCGCTGTTCCATTGCGGTGGCACCGGTGCGCTTGCGGCTCAGGATCTTTCCGTTGCCGCTGACCATCTTCTTCAGCGATTCGGTATCCTTGTAATCAATAAAGATTTCGCCCGAAGCCGTGGTCTTGGCGACCTTGATCTTGGGACGATTGAAAGTCTGGAACTTATCTGTTTTTTCGCGGCGTTCGCGGGTATTGCCTTGTGGCCTGGGCATCGTTGTCACTCCAAAAACATACTTCTTTTCAAATTCGAGCCGGGCATTGTACAGAGTGACACTGAGGATGCAAGGGAATGAGGAAAAATGACAAATCTCCTCCGGGCGGCTAACCTGACCGGTCCATGATCGTGCTCATCGATAATTACGATTCGTTTACCTACAACTTGGTCCAAAAACTGGGCGAGGTCGACCCGAAAAACACTATTAAGGTGTTTCGGAATGACAAGGTGACCGTTGCGGAGATCGAGGATCTGAAGCCGACGCACATCGTCATTTCGCCCGGACCGTGTACGCCAAAAGAAGGCGGCATCAGTAACGATGTCATCAAATACTTCGCCCCTAAACTGCCTGTTTTGGGTGTTTGCCTTGGGCATCAATGCATTGGCTACAACTTCGGCGCAATCGTCGAGCGAGCCGAACGGCTGATGCACGGCAAGACCGACCTGATCCACCACGACGGTCGCACGCTATATGAAGGGATGCCCAATCCTTTCACCGCGACCCGCTATCACAGTCTCATCATACGGCCCGGAACCCTGCCGCCGGAGTTTGAGATCAGCAGTTGGACCGAGCATGATGAGATCATGGGTGTCCGCCATAAAACCTGGCCTTTGGAAGGCGTGCAATATCACCCGGAAAGTTTTCTCACCGAGCAAGGCGAACGACTTCTCGCGAACTTTCTGAAGAAGTAATCCGGTCCCCATCCCCCCCAGGCCGGGTGCGGAAGCCCTAGGTGACGCCCCGGGTCGCCCGCGTCCGGCTCCGAATCAGCCCCCTGTGAAAAATAACCTCCTTTTTTATAACTGACGCCGTTTCGTCAAGCGCGTAAGATGTCCTCAGACTGAGTCCCCGTTAAACAAGGAACGGAACCGATGAAATCAACATTTGCACCGCGAAATCGCCGATGCCCCACAGGATTGCTCGCCTGTCTGGCGGTTCTGTTGTTTGCATTCACCTCCGTCCTGCACGCCGATCCGGGTGTGAAAGACGACGGGCAGTTTTTTAAACCTGCAACGGTGGAAAAGGTGAATGCGGAGATCAAACAGATCAAGGCGGATTACGGGAAAGAGTTGGTCATTGAGACGTTCCCCGGCATCACGGAAGGATTGCGAGATGAATGGGATGCCGCCAAAAATGATTCGAAAAAGCGCTCGCAGTTCTTCGCCAAATGGATCGGCGAGCGCGCCCATTTACTCCAAGTCAACGGCGTCTACATCCTTATTTGTAAAAACCCCGGACACCTGGAAGTGGAAGCCGGGCAGAAGACCAAACAAAAGGCATTCACCGAAGCCAATCGAAACAGGATGAGAGATATCCTGATTGAAGCTTTCAACGCGAAGAATGATGATGAAGGCCTGATCAAAGGCGTGGCCTATTTTCGCGAGGCATTGAAAGAGAATCTCGGTGGGACGCATCCCGCGACGCCGGTCGCGGCGGGGGATGAGCAGTTCAAGCATTCTAACAGCGGCTCTTCGAGCGGATCGCCGTTTCCCAATCGCACGCAATCAACGGGTTCTCCGTCGTCCCCGGTTTCTACAACGTCCTCTAAAGGGTTTTCCATTATGGGAATTATTTTGATTGTCATCGCGGCTATTGTGATCTTCCGAATCATCGCCAGCCTTACCGGTGGCTCACGGAATTCCGGTGGACCCGGCTACGGCTCGGGCCAGAGCGGTGGACCCGGATATGGTGCGGGATACGGTGGTGGGGGTTATGGAGGCGGCGGTGGCGGAGGTGGATTCTTCCGAAATATGTTCGGTGGTCTGCTCGGTGGCGCAGCTGGCAGCTATCTGTACGACAAGTACCGCGACTCGAACAACCCGGCCCACAATCCGCAAAATCCAAGCACGGGCGGTTACGCTGGAAATCAATCCGACAACAGCTCCGGGGGTGACTTTGGTTCGCAATCCTCATCAGACGACAACGATCGCGGCCAAGGCTTTGGTGGTGGCGGCAGCGGGGGAGACTTCGGATCGTCCGGCTCCGATGCCGGTAGCAATTTCAGCTCATCGGATTCCAGCGGTTCATCCGGCGGTGATTTTGGTGGCTCATCGGATTCCGGTTCATCCGGTGGCGATTCCGGTGGCGGTGGTGGGGATTTTTAGGTGGCATGGGCGTCTCGCCCGTGCATTTTTGCTTAAGAAATCCCGGTCGAGACAGGTGTTGGGTGGGTGTACTCGCCCACCGATTTTCCGCGTGACACGGAGGGTGGGCGAGTACGCCCTCATCTTTCCCCACATCTCGTTTGACCCGCCGTTACAGTACAGAAAATGCGGGTGACGGTTTCCAGTCGACCGCCTTGCCAGCACTGAAAACGCGACTCGAAGAAGATGTGGGTAAAGATGAGAGTACGCCCACCCTACAAAGCTTGGAAACATGATCGAAGAGATTGGCTCCAGAGCACACAGAGAGTTGCCCGACGCTCGTCACCTCATCGGCTTGTGAGGCGGTCTGGGTGTGTTCTGGGGTCAACGGTATTTTA
This sequence comes from Tepidisphaerales bacterium, assembly GCA_038230975.1. Classification (GTDB taxonomy): domain Bacteria; phylum Planctomycetota; class Phycisphaerae; order Tepidisphaerales; family Tepidisphaeraceae; genus JANXVV01. The sequence goes on along the minus strand of JBBRMF010000052.1, from coordinate 7,732 downwards.
TATTTCAGTCAGCTCGTCAAATTGTCGGCCACCGGCGAACTATAGGCTTTTAACGCCGGGACTAATCCAGCCAATCCGGCGATCACAACCGCTAACAAAACAACTTGCCATTCCTGTGCGGATACCGCGACCCAGTCGATCGATTGACCAATCGTCAAGTTGAAGTAGTACGACTCGATTGCTCCGACCAGGTGCCCTACCACCAGGCCTAAAAGTGCACCCGCCAATCCTACCAAGGCCGCTTCCGCACAGATCAGGGTGAGGATGCGAACGCGCGTTGCGCCCAGTGCTCGCAAAATCGCGATCTCCCGCATGCGAGCCGAAACCGAGTTATAGATACTGACGAGAATCGAAACGCCGGCGACCAGTAAGACCAGCCGGGAAATCACGTACAGAACGAGTGTGCTGCCCTTCAAAAAGGTATTGAAAAATTCCCTCATCACCGTCGCGGGATTGACGGCCGTTGCATCGGTGTTGACGACCTGAAAATTATACATCAGTCGATCGGCCTGAAACGGCCCGCGCGTTCGAACCAGAATCGCCGAAATCTGCCAGGCTTTCTTCGGTAACTCCGGAACGATATTCCCATCGGCATCGAGCGTATATGCATCCTCATCTTCTGCGGGTGCCGCCGTTTTTTCGTCTTTCTTTTCGGCAGGTTTGGGAGTCGCGTCTTTAATTAATTCATCACCGGGGCCGGGTGCTGATTTGGCTACATCGGCCGGGGTATCTTCAATGTTGAAATGGCGTTTGGTGCCGGATTCCAGCTTGTCCACCTCCACGCCGTTGTTGATGAGAAATTCGCGCACTTGCGCCGGGGTAGCTTTGCTTCGATCGAAATTAGCCTTCAGCATCAATTGTTCAATGAGGCCGATGTCGTGCTCTTCAATCGCATATAAACTGATGACCGGAATAAAAAGCACACGATCATTCGCGGTGTGGGTGGGTTGCAGAATTCCAACGACCGTCCATTTTGGTTTATGAATATCCGGCTGCTCATTCGGGCCCGGCATGCCATGCGTGGCCTGAAACGTCGAGCCGATCTTCATCTGCTCCCGCGCAGCTACTTCGCTACCGATCACGGCTTCAAATTTCCGCGGCGCAAAAACGCGCCCTTCGGCCATCTCGTACTTGCGCCCTTTGCGATATTCAAACGGCTCATTCGTGACGGGTTTTCCATCGTCATCAGAACCAAACATCTGTGGCGACGTACCGACCAGCCGATGACCTTTGTAGCTGTCACCGACCATGAACGGGATGGCATGCTTGACGAAAAACCCGTAATCCTGCCGTCCCTCCGGCGGCTTCCCTTTCCGCGACATATCCTCGTACAGCGAATACGGAATCGTGCCCGGACTCTTATCCATGTGGTAAACCGTATTCAGCGTCAGTTGCAGCGGTGAACCCTTTGGCGGACCGACGATGATGTCATACCCAAAATCGCTCTGTCCGAAGAGCGCGCCGCTTTCACGCTGCAGAATGAGGATCGCAATCGCCAATCCAACCCCGATGATCACGCTGAGAAGTGTCAGCCAGGTCGACAACGCACGCTGTCGCATTTGCTTGAGGACCAGTTGGAAAAGATTCATGGGAAATCCTGAACGACTAAAATCCACACAAAGAGAAGAGCCACAGAGAACACGGAGGACACAGAGATTTACACAGAGGCAAACGAAGAACGATGAATTTGAATTTTTCCTCTGTGCCAGACTCCGTGTCCTCTGTGTACTCCGTGGCTCCCCCGCGCACGCCAATTCAGAAATCGTGCTGTTTCGCTACGCGCTCATCGCCTTCGCATAACCCACCGCAGCGCGGTTGATCTCCGCCAACGTCAGTACTTTGGGCAACTGGTGCGCGATGTTCAAGTCGTGACTGACCAGAAGTAATGACGCACCCACTTCACCGCACAGCTTACGAATCAAATCCAGCACCTGTTGGGCGTTTTTTTCGTCCAGCGCTCCGGTCGGTTCGTCGGCCAGCACGAGACTTGGCCGATTCGCCAGCGCCCGCGCCACCGCGACGCGTTGTTGTTGCCCGACAGACAGCTTGGCCGGGCGATAATTCATTCGCTCCACCAAACCTACCTCTGTCAGCAGACGGGTGGCCCAGGGTTTGTCGGGGGTGCGACCGGTGAAACTCATTCCAAGCAGCACGTTTTCCAAGGCGGTAAAACCGGGGAGCAGATGATGGGTTTGAAAGATATATCCGATGTTGCGGCCACGAAAAATATCGCGCTTGGCTTCGGTCAAACTTGCAATATCAACCGCTTGTTCCGGTGCCCCTTTGGTACTGAATTTGATCGTGCCGCTATCCGGCGCAAGAATGCCTGCGATCAAATGCAGCAGCGTGGTTTTTCCGGAACCGCTTGTGCCGATGAGGGCGACCTGCTCGGCGTCCGCGAGTTGAAGCGATTCGATATCGACCACCGGAACGACACTGCCGTCCGGGCCGACATATTGTTTTTTGAGTTGCTGGAGATGAACGGCCATGATGATATTTCTACGTTGTTCAACTCAATTCAACAAGGTGCCGGAATGGTCCCCTCCCCCGGGTACTCATGGGGGGAGGGAACTTCAGAATCACTGCTCGCGCGTGAAATATTCCGCTTCAAGGTCTTTCAATTTCTTCGCCAGGTTATCATGTTCTGTCTGAAGGTTTTTGTTGCGAGAATCTTTAAATGACTTGGCCCCGGCGAAAGATTGCTGGCATTCGGCCAGGGCGATTTCGGTTTCAGTGATCTGCCGTTCCAGCTCTTTCATCCCCAGCTTGCCGAAGGGTCGCAAATACGGGTTATCCGCATTTTTGGAATTGGACTTTTTTTCCGCTTGCGGCTTAGCCATCTGCTTCTGCGCCGGTTTATTCTTCACCTCTTTCGCCGCCTTCGCCGCCGCCGCATTTGCCGCCAGCTTCGCCATCCACGCGCTGTAATTGCCTTCAAAATCCGTCACCCCCGGCGGATCCAACACGAGCAGCCGACTGCAGGACTTATCCAGGAAATATCGGTCATGGCTCACGCACATAATCGTTCCCGGGAAGGCCTTGAGCGCCCCTTCCAACGCTTCGCAGGAGGCAATATCCAGGTGATTCGTCGGTTCGTCGAGCACCAGAACGTTTGGCTTATCCAGCAGCAGAATCGCCAGCGCCACCCGCGCGCGCTCGCCGCCACTCAGCAGCTTGATCTGCTTGTCGACATCGTCGCCGCGGAAAAGCATCAAGGCCAATACGTTCCGCAGATCCTGATCTTTTACATCGCCTTCAACGCCCGCGCGAACTTCTTCGGTCACTGTATTTTCAGGATCGAAATCGTCGAGATTCTGATCGTAGTAACCGATGTTTAGATTCGCGCCCCACTTCAATATTCCGGCATCGGCATCACGACGACCGACGAGGGTTTCGAGCATCGTCGTTTTACCGGAGCCGTTTGGCCCGATGATGCCGATTCGCTCGCCGCGCTTGACGTGGAAACCAATATCCTGCCAGAGCGTGCGGCCATCATACGCCTTGGTCAATTCGCGCACATTCAACACCTGATCCCCCGCGCGCTGGTCGGTATTGATCTGCATCTGAATGTGATGTTGAGTCTCGACCGATTGGATCAACTGATCGCTGATGAGCAACCGATTCAACCGTTTTTCCCGGCCTTTGGCTTCCTTGGAACGTTGCCCGGCACCGAATCGACGAACGAACTCCTTTTGCTTTTCGATATCCGCCTGCTGCTCTTCGTACGCACGGGCCTGGGAGAATTCCTGTAATTCACGCTGTGCGACAAAGGCGGTGTAGTTGCCGGGATAGCTGCTGATTTGAGCGCGATTGAGCCAGCAAATCCGCGTGGCAAGCCGATCGAGCAGGTAGCGGTCATGGCTGATCAGGATGGTTGCGCCTTTGAAATCGAGCAGATATTTTTCGAGCCATTCGATCGCCATCAAATCGAGGTGATTCGTCGGTTCGTCGAGCAGCAATACATCCGGCTCACTGATGAGCAGTTTACAAAGAGCCAATCGCGATCGCTGTCCGCCGGAAAGTGTGGTGACATTCTGTTCCCACATCTCGCGATTCAGACCGATGCCGAGCAGCGTGGCTTCCAGACGATGCTGCCATGCGTACCCGCCGGCCAGATCAAAATCGTGTTGAACCTGCTGATATTTGTTGAGCACTTTGTCGAGTGCGTCACCGGTGACCTCCGCCATCTCGTGCTCGATCTCGCGCATCTGGTGAGACAGGCGATGCAATTCGGCGAATGCCAGTTCCGCTTCATCGATCACGGTATTGGTCGGATCGAATACAGGATTCTGTGAAAGCAATCCAACTTTGATGTTTTTACCGATGGCAATCGTGCCGGAATCGGGGACCAGTTCACCGGTGATGGCTTTGAAGATCGTCGTTTTTCCAGCACCGTTCGGGCCGATGAGACCAACGCGCTCGCCGAGTTCCAGACCGAAGCTCAGATTGTCGAACAGGACGCGCTGACCAAAGGTCTTTTCGAGATTCAATAATGTCACAAGGGGCATGGAACAACCGGGCAAACGGCCAATCAAAACGCGGTGTCAACTCGGGCGGCGACAAGCACACCCGCGACACCGCGGCAGGTCAGGAATTGGACGATGATACCTGAAAACGCATTGGTATTGAAGCAGGTTTCGTCCGAATATCGAATCACTTTGCTTCATGTAGGATGATGGATGATTTGAGGGAAGTTCGTGCAGCGCGATCCTTGTCACTGGCAGGAATCGTTTTATCGGCTCCCCGCATCAGCACTTATGGCGAGTACACGGAATGTTCATTTATGTCGATAGCAACCCGGACATGAGTACTCGACCCGTTCAGTTTGATTCCATCGTCAATCGCATGAAAACGCGATACGACATTCGTGTGAAGCGATGGCGTAAGCAAATGAGCGGCTGCGCCTGGAGCATCCGCCATGCCAATGGGCGATGCGTGAACTGGATTGAGGCGCCGCATCCGCGTACGCCGATCAGTTTGGCAATCTTCCTACACGAAGTCGGGCATCATGCGATTGGTTTTAAGAAATATAAGATGCGCTGCGAGGAAGAATATCATGTGTGGGTCTGGGCGATTCAGCAGATGCGAAAGCTGGGGATTGAGCCGGATGAGAAAGTGAATAAGAGGTTTGAGCTGTCGATGCAATATGCGGTGGGGAAGGCGATGAAGCGAGGATTGAAGAAGTTGCCGGAATCTTTGTCGCAATTTGTGCTGAAGGCGGCTTGATGATCGAAAGTAGTACACGCAACCGAACGGTAAGCATTACACAAATCTCGTCTTTCGATTTCCGCTGAACGCCTATCACCAGTACGCACTATCGCGATTTACCGCGAAGCCGACATCCCGCGAATCGTATTCCAATGGAAACGCGAACTCCTGTGCGTGCCCATCGCCGAATAGCATATTCTGTCGGCGTTGATCACGGTTCTTGTACGTCCGATGCCAGAGGGTGCGAAGGATGGTAAGCGAACGGTTGGCGTGCCAGTTCCAGTCACCAATGATGATCTTGCGGACATTCACCTGTGAGCCCTTCATCGGACGCATCAGGGACGTGACGGCTTGAATCCCGAAGGCGCCATATTCGTGCTGGACCAGGTAACTGGTGCCGTAATCATCGAAGCAGTTGATGGTTTCTGGAACGAGGCTATCCCCCCGGTCATCCGGACATCGGGCAACTTCCGCGACCTGGATATAAGGATTGAGCGGTCGGACGCTCACCACCCCTTTTTCAGAGGCAAAACCGGTTGGACCGATGGGCGCGCTGGCGTCGTAATATCCAAGCCGCGCCTTCTTACCCAATAGATCACCCCAGTTCTGATGCACGGGAAAATAGCCTTTGCTATCGTTCTGGTAGAGCTGGAATGCCAATCCGATCTGCTTGAGATTCGACAGGCATTTGACGGTGTTCGCCTGACGTCGCGCGGCACTTAACGCGGGCAGGAGGATCGAGATCAACAGCGCGATAATACCGATCACGACCAGCAGCTCAACAAGCGTAAACGCCAGACGGCGGTGTTCCTTCGTCTTTAGCACATGACCGGATTGCATACATGGCCTCCAAAAAATGAACCACCCCCGACGAACTGTCCGGAAAGTATACCAGAAACGGGCATAAACGTTCTGGACTCTACGTCAATACAAAAAACCACGAACTCCGGAAGCTGGTTTCCGGGGTTCGTGGTTTAGCTTCTCGATGTTCTGCCAAAGATTAACCGGCAACATCCGGCGTTGTGTCTGGGACGATCTCGGTCTTCGTACGAAGCACGCCATCTTCCATCACGGCTTTGATTTTCGCCAAAGCCTTATTCTGAATTTGACGGACGCGCTCTTTGGTCACGCCGATGATTTTGCCGACCTGTTCGAGCGTCATAGGCGACGCTTCCACTTCCTGCCAGTTGAACCGACGTCGAATCACGGTCTGCTCGACGTTGCTCAAGTCTGCCAGGTTGCGATCGACGATCGTCTTCAGTTCATCAATGCATTCTTCTTCCACTTGTACGCGTCGCTTGTCAGACCAATCGCTCTTTTCCAGATCAGGTTCGAATTCAACCGGGAAACGGCTGCGATAACGGTTCGACTTCATCGCGGTTCGGCTAAAAGCCTTCAAAATCGCACGGCAGGCATATGTGCTGAACTTAAAACCACGTTCGACGTTGAATTTGTCCACGGCGCGAATGAGGGCCATGTTGCCTTCGCTGACCACTTCGGCGAAATCCACATCACCCAGTCGCACGCGCTTGGCCATGGCTAGCACCAGAGCGAGATTCGTCCGGGTGAGATATTCGCGGAAGTGCTCAAATCGGCGATGCCATTCGACAACATCTTCTGCGGTCTCACGCGTCAGGCCTTCTTTGACGACGAGCGCTTGCAGTTGCGTCAATTTGCGCTTTGCAAAGTTAAAGCGCAGGAACATGGTTCGTTCCTCTTTTGCGCTCATCAACTGCGGAGCGCCGGTGACAGCTGAATCAAGCAGATCTTCTCGCGTGGGTTGATACCAACTGGTCAACGGAAGTTCGGGTTCTTTGTCAAACGTGAAAAGTTCTTTTTCAATGCCGCGCTGTTTGAATAGCTCGGCGTCCATGAACGCGTACGACAATGCCAAATAGCCTTCAGCCTGGTGGCGAAGCGCTCGAGGAATCGATACAGAAGTCGTACGGGCGGACCGCGTTTGATTCGCGGTGCGTGACACAATGGTTCGTGTCACAGCCGTGTGTGTCACAACAGTGGGCGTCCCTAAATTGAGTCTCTTTGTCACAGTGGCGGTGGCCATTTGGGCCTCCTTCGTCCTTGCGGACTGGTGTGCTGCCTTCCAAGCAGCCATGTCTTTTCGTCCCCGCTCGACACATCCCTGAAGCAAACAGTCCAAGTTGCGTGAGCGATACAAGTGGAACACTTAAACGGGTCAGGAAATTCCCGAGTATCAGGTCCACATCGCAGAAACTCTTCGTCACGTAAATGGCTTTTCACAAGCGATTTACGGTCTTATCAAGTCCAACCAAACGACTCTCTAATTTGGACACTCTGTACGCGGCGAGGTTAGGGTATCGTAAAAATTTGCTACGCGGTCATTCATTGATTTCGCAATCCTGCGTTTCAGGTGCCACTACACGTTTCCTACAGTTTGCAACAACTGTACCATACGTGATAATCGGTTTATCGGATGCAAAAATAGAGGTTTAATCATGGCGCAACTTTGGTTTGGGGGCAGCTTTAATCCGATTCACCATGCCCA